>NZ_JBHNYO010000006.1:0-251488 GCF_054960675.1 Rhodococcus sp. PSi06 | reverse complement strand
TCGAAACTGCAAATCAGTCATAAACATAAAGAGTCAAATCACTAGCAGAAAAACTCAACTAGCATTTCAAAACAACACCCGACAACAACCACCACAAGCGGGCAGCTGATACATCGAATGCTTTCACCAAAACAAAAATTTCGGCACTGACATTCATCGACACACTGTTGAGTTCTCAAAGAACACGCGCACACCGTTCACGTTCGAGATGATCTCGTCGATGTCCGGGGCAACCGTTCCAGCTTAAATTGGATTGTCAGGCTCAGTCAAGCCGGCCTTCGATCCGAGATCCACGCAGACCGAAGTCCGACGTGGATCAGGTTGTTTCGAGCGCTTGCGCTTCCCTCAGGCCTTGCGGTCTGGGCTGGCGTCCGTGTCGCTCTGACTTGGACAAAGTTACGCCCCGGATAACAACGCGTCAAATCCCCAGGTCGTTCCGACACAATCGGTGTGAACAGCCTGGTGGCGAACAACGAATTGCCCGTCGAACGCGTGCTCAAACCAAATTACATCAGTGTGACTCCGACCACTGCTGGTTGTCGGATTCACCGGGCGATTCGTGCTCCAGCAAAGTTCCGTTTCCCGCGCCGAACGACCAACCACTGTCCGTGCAACAAGTCGTCGGTCGTCGGTGTCCAGGTCTCGTCGGCAATCTTGACGTTGTTGACCGCTGCCCCGCCCTCTTTGACTGCACGTCGAGCAGCACCCTTGCTTTCGCTCAGCCCCGTCGCGACAAGTAGGTCGACGATCGTGATCGGTGCACCCACTTCGATGTCGGCCACCGAGGCCTCGTGCAGGGCCGCCGCCAGCGTGCTTTCGTCGAGATCTGTCAGCTCGGCCCGCCCGAACAGGGCTTGACTGGCCAGCTCTACCGACCTGGTCGCTTCTTCGCCGTGAACCAGAGTCGTCATCTCCGAAGCCAGTCGCTTCTGAGCTTCCCGGGCGTGAGGTCGTTCCTCGGTCGCGATCTGCAGTTCCGCAAGTTCGTCCTGGGACAGAAAGGTGAACCAGCGTAGGTACTTGACCACATCGGCGTCGCCGGTGTTCACGAAGTACTGGTACCAGGCATACGGGCTGGTCATCTCGGGGTCCAGCCAGAGACTGCCACCGCCGGTCGACTTACCGAACTTCTTGCCGTCGGACGATGTCACCAGGGGAACGGTCATTGCATGAACTTGTTCGGCGTCCTGTCTCCGGTTCAGTTCCACGCCGGCGATGATGTTGCCCCACTGATCGGAGCCACCGATCTGCAGAGTGCAGCCGTACTCACGGCGCAGCTGGACGTAGTCGTTGGCCTGCAACAGCATGTAGCTGAACTCTGTGTACGACATTCCGTCGCCTTCGAGTCGAGTCTTCACCGTCTCTCGCGCGAGCATGACGTTGATCGAGAAGTGCTTACCGATGTCTCGGAGAAAGTCGATGGTGGACAGTTCACCCGTCCAGGACAGGTTGTTCACCACTACCCCACCGGTGGGACCGTCGTCCAGATCGACGAACCGTTCGAGCTGCCCCCGGATGCGCGACGCCCATTCGGTGACCACTTCACGGGAATTCATGGTCCGCTCCCCCACATCGCGAGGATCACCGATCAGCCCCGTGGCCCCGCCGGCCAGAATGATCGGCCGATGACCGGCGCGCTGAAAACGCTTCAAGGCGAGCAACGGAACCAGGTGGCCGGCATGGAGCGAGGGGCCGGTCGGGTCGAAACCGGAGTACAACGTGATCGGTCCGTCCGAGGTGGCCTTCTTCAAAGCCTCCACGTCGGTGGACTGCGCGATCAGTCCGCGCCAGGTCAATTCGTCGATGATGTTCTCGCTCACGACGTCGATCCTCCCGCATGGACTTGCCGTGGCGTCGGTCAGCCCTCGTCCCGGTCGGGCGCAGGGGCCCTCGGACTACGCCGATAGCTCGATACCGCTGTCGACCCCGTGAGCCATAGCCGCCACGGCCGGTCGGCCGCCACACTCACACCGACCCGGGGACCCGAGGACACTGCGTCGTCCGGCACGCGGGTATCGGTCGGCTTCAGGGTGATCGGTGCCGAAGATTCGAACAGATCGGTGCCGTTGTCGGCGAGGGTGACACCCAAGGCGCGACCGAGATTGCCCGGTCCACGTGCCCAACCTGCCTCGACTCGGGCACTTCTCGGCAGACGTCCCGGACGCCTGTCTGCGACCAGATCGTGACCGGTCCGAACCTCGGCTGCCCGGAGCAGCACGGCGGCGGCCGTACCGTCGGGCCCGCATGTGACGTTCATACACAGGTGCATGCCGTAGCTCAGATACACGTACAGATGCCCGGCGGGACCGAACATCACCGAGTTACGAGCAGTGGGACCGCGAAACGAGTGTGCTGCCGGATCCGGCCACGGTCCGTCCATCGGCCCGCCGTACGCCTCTACTTCGACAATGCGCAGCGACACATCACCTGACGTGATCGTCCCGCCGAGCAGCCGCCTGGCCGCATCGGTCGGTTCACCGGCTTCCAGTTCGGCCGCCGTCATCATTACTCGGTCACGCCCCATCGCTCGCCGCGAACTAGGACGTGGCGCGCGCCAGAATCGACTCGTGCTCGGACTCGTCCACATCACGCGCGTCGTCCGCGAGCAGCACCGGTATGCCGTTCTCGATCGGGTACGCACGACGCAGACGCGGGTTGTAGAGCAGCTCGTCCTCGACCAGCAGAAGCGGGCCCTTGTCCACGGGGCACGCGAGGATGGAAAGCAGTGTCGAGTCGATTGCCACAGGTGTCCTTGCTGTCTGCTCCGAGCGAATCGGAGTGATGGTCTGGCTTCACGCTACCCAACGTCCGTCACCGTCGGTCGGGTCGTTCCAGAAGCCCTGCTGTCACGAAGACTTTTCGACCTTGGGTGGTCCTGCCGAAAAACGCTCAGTAACAATAGCTTTGGTCAATCTTCGGTAGCTGTTCGATTCCGCGTCGTAGTACCACGACCGCGCGCTGGGCGTCGGGATGCCCGCTTGTTTCAGCGCCGTCGCATTGGGTCGATACGCGCGACCCACCGGGATCTCGGCTACCACGTGCACGATTGCCGGACGCTCGGCCGGAAGGAGCGCGCCGAGCGTGTCCGTCAGCGCACGAGCGGTGACCACTGCTTCCGGTTCCAGTGAAATAGCGCAAACCGCAACCTCGGTGGCAGCAGCGTCCACACGAACCGATCGTGGACGGTCGACGGCCACATGCACGCCGTAGACAACAGCAGAATCGACCTGATCGAGGTCTCCGACGGCGTCGACGATGGGCTGGGTGTAGACGGGTCCGCAAGCCGATCGCACGACGGTGTCCTTGCGGTCGATCAACCAGTAGTCGCCGTCTGAATCGCGCCGGAAAAGATTCTCGGTGGGAATCCAGGCGTCCGTGGGCTCGAATACGCCGCGCATCACATGGCTGGTTGCTTCACCCTCTCCGCTCGGCCGTCCCAGCAGCAACCCGATCTCGTCGTCGCGGCACTGCCGGACGAAACCGTCGTCGTCCTCTTCGAGACGGCCGGTGATCGGGTCGTACGCCGCCAGGGCAACCCGCGCGCTGCCCGGCAGCGGGCGGCCTTTCGACCCGATCTTCGATCCGGCCACGTTCGCCAGAATGACGTCGTTCTCGGTCGAAGCGTAGAACTCGAGCACCCGAGCAGGACTGAACCGAGCCAGCGTGCGCCGCCACAGTCCGACCGGCATACCGGAGCCGATGAACAAGCGAACCGGATGGCCGGAATCCACAGGGAAACGATTGTCGTCGAGAATCTGCCGCATCATCGTCCACGTGTAGCTGACCACGGTGACGCCGTAGCGATACACCTCTTCGCTGAATCGCTCGGGGTCCAGGCCACGGGACAGTGCGATCCGCGACCCACCTGCGAGCGCGCCGCCGATCGTGACCAGAATTCCGGCCGAATGATGTAGCGGGGCAAGGCAGTACACAGTATCGCCTGGACCGAGGGCAGCCGTGGTTGCGGTGCCGAAGGCCGACAGCGCCCAGCGGTGATTGGTGATGTACCGAGGTTCGACTCCACGGTCGGTCGTGGTGAACAGGATCATGGCCAGTTCCCGGGCGCGTCCCGGGTCCGGCTCGTACCACTGCGGCAGGCGCACCGAATCGGGATCGATGGCCTCGAGGTCGGTCACCTCGTAGCCCTCCGGAATCTCGAGACGACGCGTCTCGCCGCCGCCGAGCACCAACACATTGGGCGCGACAGGAACAGCCGCTGCCGCATTCTCGGGATCGGCGATCACGGTGTCCACATCCACGGTGCGCAGCGCAGCTCGCAGGTCGCTGCCCGGCTGCAGAAGCACCGGAACCGCGCCGATTCGTGACAGGGCCGCAATGGCGGCAAGTGCACTCGGTCTGGTCTCCATCAACACACCGATGCGCGATGCCGGCCGCACACCGACACTGATCAGACCACGAACCACGTTGTCGATGCGCACGTTGACTGCGTCGTACGTGTGTACTCGATCGTCGAAGAGGAAGCACTCGCCGAGCGGGGACTTTCTTCCCTGCTCACTGATCAAGCGACCCAACGACACCCGACTGTGCGGCTGCATCTGCCCCAGCCGCGCGAGCCGCGGCAACGTACGCACTGCCTCGGTCGAGATCTCACGGGTTCCACGCACCGCCCCGGTGGCTGCCGATGCCAGACCCCGGCCGACGCCGACACCCACCTCTGCGATGGATGCAGCCGTGTGAATCAGTCGATTGGTGATCGACACTCCACTGTCGGTGTCGCTGTGATGGTCGCGCTCCATCACGCGGACCGCCTCGGGCCTGGGACCGAGGCCCTCTCGCCACCGAATCCAGTTGCCTGTCGTCGGCCACGTCTGAGCAGCTGCAGTGCTGCCGACCACCAGGCCGAAATGGCCTGCGCGCAAGGTGGTTTCGAACACCTCGGCACGAGGAGCGGCACGCTGGATCCCGCGCACGGCCAACGGCTGCCCGATGTCGTCCACTTCACCGACGAAAGCCAAGACCGGCACCGTCAACTCCGCGAGCGTCAACAGCCTGTCCTTGATGACGAAGCCACCGGTCATCATGCGATTGTGCACGACGAACTGCTTGAGCAGTTCGGCCACGGCCGGCCCCGACCACGCCACCCAACCGTCCATCGCCAGGAAGCGGCGCTGCGGCTCTCGCGGCAACAGCGCTTCGCGATCGTGCAACTGCCGCAGGAAGTCCAAACGAGACCGCACGGTCTTCGCGGGGTCGAGAAGCTGAAATCCGGTCCGCGCCATCCAACCCGACACAGCCAACCGAGTGAAGACGTGATCGGCCAGGAATTCCGCGCCGCGGGTCGCCACACCTGCTGGAATGCCCAACGGCAGACCGGCCAACGTGTCGACCGGGGCCCCGAAAGTGATGAGGCTCGCGAGGTTTCGTCCACCGCGGTAGGCCGCAGCCTGGTAGCAGAACATCCCGCCCTGCGAGTACCCGCCGAGGTGCACGTCGCGTCCGGTGTGCTCGTGGACCTTGTCCACGACCTCGCTGATCGCAACGACGTGATCGGCCAGCGTACGGCTCCAGCCACCCTCTTCGGTGTCGGGCGAACCGAAATCGACCACCCATGGGTCCAGGCCCATGCCGTGAAGAATTCCGGCCGCTCCCTGATCGGTGGTGACGTCGTAGACGTCGGCCGACACCATCATCGGCGGTATGAGCACCACCGGAGGACTGTCCGCGGGCACGTCGTCGGGGAAGTAACGGCGTAACCGATACATGGGCTCACGGTCCATCACCCGGAACGGCGACGGGTCCACCTCGGTTTCGAGACCACCGAGACGAATGACCTCGAGACCGTTCTGGGCCGTGGCGATGGCACGGCGCAGCGGACCACGTACGGCGTCTGCATTCAGTCCCACAACTACACTCCTGCGTTCGGCCCCGACGGAAGGACCGGCATCGGTCTTCGCGTGACGAAAGCTTCTCACATCACACTCGGGGGAACCGGCGTGGATGTCCCTTGCTCACCTAGTGTTGCAACACCGGTTCCTCGGCCCATGCACGAAGCGTCGACGCGGTTGTCCGCACACCGCCGAGTTGATGCGCCACCTGCACCGCCGCGGTGCCGCCGCGAGCATCACGCGACGAAATGGAACCCTCGACGGTGAGCACCTCACGTACAGCCGGAGTGAGCGCCGGATCGATCGACGCGAGCTCGTCGTCGGTCAGATCCACCAGTCCGACGCCCCGCGCTTCCGCCGCGCGTACGCAGGCTCCGGCTGCCTCGTGCGCAACCCGGAACGCAATCCCCTGTCGCACCATCCATTCGGCGATATCGGTGGCGAGCGTGAACCCGGCAGGCGCGAGCTCTGCCATACGTTCGGTGTGGAACTGCAGTGTTGCCGTCAAACCGGTCAGTGCCGGGAGCAGCAACTCGAGCTGTGCCACCGAATCGAACACCGGCTCCTTGTCTTCCTGGAGATCCCGGTTGTAGGCCAGCGGTTGCGCCTTGAGGGTGGCCAACAAACCGGTCAGATTTCCGATCAGCCGCCCCGTCTTGCCACGAGTCAATTCCGCGACATCGGGGTTCTTCTTCTGCGGCATGATGGAACTACCCGTGGACCATGCATCGGCCAAGGTCACGTACCCGTACTCCGGTGTACTCCACGAGATGACCTCCTCGGCGAACCGAGACAGGTCCACCGCCGTCATCGCCAACACGAACGCGGCTTCCGCTGCGAAATCGCGCGACGACGTGGCGTCGATCGAATTCTCGGCCGACGAATCGAAACCGAGTTCCGCGGCGATCTTCTCGGGGCTCAGACCGAGCGAGGATCCGGCCAGAGCACCGGAACCGTAGGGCGACACTGCCGCTCGCTTGTCGAAGTCCGCGAACCGTTGGACATCACGCAGCAGTGGATGGGTATGAGCAAGCAGCTGATGTGCCAACAGCACCGGCTGCGCCGCCTGCGAATGCGTCTTGCCGGGCATGACCGCGGTGGGGTGCGCCGCTGCCTGGGTCGCCAGTGCGTCCACCACGTCGAGCACACCGACCGACACCCGACGGACGGCGTCGCGCAACCACATTCGGAACAACGTTGCGACCTGGTCGTTGCGGGAGCGGCCTGCGCGCAGGCGGCCGCCCACCTCGGGACCGACCCGGTCGATCAGACCGCGTTCGAGGGCACCGTGCACGTCCTCGTCGGACTCGGCCGCAGCGAATTCACCGGACGCCACGTCGTCGGCGAGACGTTGCAAGCCGTCGAGCATGGTCTCGAGATCCTGCGGGGTCAGCAGTCCGGCACCGTTGAGCACCCGAGCGTGCGCCATGGACGCGCGGATGTCGTAGGGCGCGAGCACCCAGTCGAAGTGTGTCGATTTGCTCAGTGCAGCCATGGCCGCCGCCGGGCCGGACGCGAAACGCCCGCCCCACAGCGAGCCTTCGTTGGTTCCGTGCGCGTTGCTCGAAGTGCTCACAGGCCCAGGTCCCGCTTCGCTGCGATCTTCGACGAGAGTCCGTGCAGCTGCACGAATCCTTTGGCCGCGGACTGATCGAACGTGTCGCCCTCGTCGTAGGTGGCCAAATTGAAGTCGTACAACGACTCTCCGCTGCGACGGCCGTTGACGATGATTCCGCCCGCGTGCAGGACCAGACGAATGTCGCCCGAGACGTGCTCCTGGGTGTGCTGAACGAACGTGTCGAGTGCGCCCTTGAGCGGCGAGTACCACAAACCGTCGTACACCAACTCGGCCCACTTCTGATCGGTGTGCCGCTTGTAGCGGCCGAGTTCACGCTCGAGGGTCACGTGCTCGAGCTCCTCGTGCGCACGGATGAGGACCATCGCCCCCGGTGCCTCGTAGATCTCCCGGCTCTTGATGCCGACGAGGCGATCCTCGACGACGTCCAAGCGGCCGACTCCCTGAGCGCCCGCCCGGGTGTTGAGTTCTTGGATCGCACCGAGCACCGACACCGGGCGGCCGTCGATGGCAACCGGGCGACCCTTGTCGAACGTGAGGATCAGTTCGTCGGGTGCCTGGAAGTTGACCGTCGGGTCCTCGGTGTAGTCGTACACGTCCTTCGTCGGCGCATTCCACAGGTCTTCCAGGAAGCCGGTCTCCACTGCCCGGCCCCACACGTTCTGGTCGATGGAGAACGGCGACTTGGTGGTCACGTTGATCGGAATGTCGTTCTCCTCGGCGAACGCGATCGCCTTCTCCCGCGTCCACGCGTAGTCGCGGACCGGAGCAAGCACTTCGAGTTCGGGAGCGAGCGTGTTGAAGCCGACCTCGAACCGCACCTGGTCGTTGCCCTTACCCGTGCACCCGTGGGCGACGACGGTTCCGCCGTGCGCACGTGCGTTCTCGACGAGATGCTTGACGATCAGCGGACGGCTGATGGCCGAGACCAACGGATAGCGATCCATGTAGAGCGCGTTGGACTGCACCGTCGGCAGGCAGTATTCGTCGGCGAACTCGTCCCTGGCGTCGACGACAACCGATTCGACTGCGCCGCAATCCAATGCGCGTTGGCGTACGACATTCATGTCCTCACCGCCCTGGCCCAGGTCGATGGCGACGGCGACGACCTCCTTGCCGGTCTCCCGCCCGATCCAGCTGATGGCGACAGAGGTGTCGAGTCCGCCGGAATAGGCGAGGATGACGCGTTCGGCCATGGTGTTCAAGCTCCTTCGTCGTTCGTGTTGCGCATGATGGGTAGCCGGATCTCAGTTACCGCGTCGAGCAAGCTTTTCGATCTTGTCCGCAACTTCGCCACCGGTGTGTGGCTCGCGGGCTATCAACAGAATCGTGTCGTCACCGGCAATGGTTCCGACGATCTCGGGCATCGCGGCACGATCGAGAGCGCTGGCCAAATAATGCGCCGCGCCGGGTGGTGTTCGGAGCACTGCTTGATTCCCGCTGTGATCGGTGGAGACCAACAAATCCCCCAACAACTTGAGGAGGCGGTCGGTGCCACCGGACACCCCACGGACGGGGCTGCCGTCCTCGGGCACGACGTACACCCCCACCCCGCCGTCCGGGGCGCGCAGCTTCACCGCACCCAATTCTTCGAGATCCCGCGAGAGCGTGGCCTGAGTGGTGTCGATCCCCTCGGCCGAAAGCAACGACGCCAGCTGCGGTTGACTGCGTACCTGGTGCGTGGCCAGCAAGGCGATGATCCGCGCCTGCCTGCCCGCCCGAGTCGACGCGGTCAACGGCACCGCACTGACGTCCTCGCTCATGCTCGCTGGGCCTGCTCGAGGAGCCAGACCAGCAGAGCCTTCTGCGCGTGCAGACGGTTCTCGGCCTCGTCCCACACGACGCTCTGCGGACCGTCCAGCACCTCGTCGGTGACTTCCTCACCCCGGTGTGCGGGCAGACAATGCAGCACGACTGCATCGGATTGTGCCTTCGACAACAGCTCGGAGTCGATTCGGTAGGGCCGGAACGGAGCGACCCGATCGAGACCGTCGTTCTCCTGCCCCATCGACGTCCAGGTATCGGTGACGAGAGCATCGGCACCGTCGGCGGCCGCATCGGGGTCTTCGGTCACCGTGATGGTCGCACCGGTTTCCTCGGCGCGCGCACGGGCTGCGTCGAGAACGTATCCGAGCGGTGCGAATTCCTTGGGCGCAGCGATCCTGACGTTCAGCCCTGCCGTCACTCCGCCGAGGAGCAGCGAGTGCGCCATGTTGTTGGCACCGTCACCGAAATACGCCAAGGTACGACCCTTCAGATCTCCCTTGTGCTCGATCAGGGTCTGCAGATCGGCGAGTACCTGGCACGGGTGAAATTCGTTCGACAGGGCGTTGACGATAGGAATCGTTGCGCCGGTGGCCATCTGCTCGAGCCGCTTCTGCCCGAAGGTGCGCCACACGACGGCCTCGACGTAACGCGAGAGCACCCGACCGGTGTCCTGCAACGTCTCCTCGCGACCGAGTTGGGTATCGCTTCCGGTGACCACTACGGCATGGCCACCCAGTTGCGCGATGCCCAGCTCGAAGGAGAATCGTGTCCGAGTGGAATTCTTCTCGAAGATGACTCCGATACCCTTCGGACCCTCGAGCGGGCGCTTCGAGAACGGTGCCCGCTTGATTTCGGCAGCCAGAGCGAGGATCTCACCCTGCTGCTGCGGGGTGACGTCGTCGTCTCGGAGGAAGTGCTGAACTGTCATGGCTGATGAGCCTCCTGTGCTGCGTCGAGAATTGCCGGTAACGCCGCAACGAACGAGGCGGCTTGCTCTTCGGTGATGATCAGTGGTGGTGCGAGCCTCAGGACGTCTGGCTGCGCCGCATTGAGAAGAAACCCTGCGTCACGCGCCGCCGCCTCGGCCGCCGGCGCGACCGCAGCGGTGAGCACCACTCCCAGCAGCAGTCCCGATCCCCGAACATGGCTCACCAGAGGGTGTTCGAGGGCCTCGATGGAGTGGGCGATGATCTTGCCCAGGCTGTCCGCATGCGAAATGAGGTCATCGGCGGCAATAGTGCGCAACACCGCCAACGCGGCAGCGGCGCATACCGGGTTACCCCCGAAGGTGGTGCCGTGTTTGCCCGGATGCAACAGCTCCCCAGCAGCTCCGATACCGATGCAGGCTCCGATGGGCAGACCCCCGCCCAAACCTTTCGCCAAGGTGATCACGTCGGGCACGATTCCGACCGCCTGATGGGCGTAGAACCACCCCGTGCGACCGATACCGGTCTGCACCTCGTCGAGGACGAGCAACGCGCCGTGCCGTGCGGTGATCTCACGCGCCGCGAGCAGATATCCCTCGGGAGGAACGACCACACCGCCCTCCCCCATGATGGGTTCGAGAAATACTGCGGCAGTATCGGAATCGACGGCTGCCTCGAGCGCCGCTACGTCCCCGTACGGGACGTGCTGCACACCTGCAGGCATCGGCTCGAACGGAATTCGCTTGTCTGCCTGCCCGGTGAGCGCCAATGCACCCATCGTCCGTCCGTGGAAGGCCTTCTCCGCCGCCACGATGTTGGGCCGGCCGGTCAACCGCGCGATCTTGAACGCCGCCTCGTTGGCCTCGGTTCCCGAGTTGCAGAAGAACACTCGCCCGGTCATGCCCGCACCCAGGTGCGCGAGCAACTGCTCGGCCAGTTCGATGCCCGGTTCCGTCGCATACAGATTCGACGTGTGCCCGAGGGTGGAGAGCTGAGAGGTCACCGCCTCGATCACTGCGGGATGAGCGTGTCCCAGGATGTTGACGGCAATACCGGCGAGAAGGTCGAGGTACTGCTTGCCGTCGGCGTCGGTCACCAAGGCACCGTCACCGCGCACGAGCGCCACACGCGGAACACCGTAGTTGTCCATCAACGAATTGGACCACCGCTGTTGAAGATCGAGCGTGGACTCCGTGCCGGTCATGGCGTGACTCCTGCCGTAGAAGAGTGATCGGGGGTGACCATCGTGCCGATTCCCTGGCCGGTGAACAGCTCGACCAGAACGGAATGTTCGACGCGTCCGTCGATGACGTGCGCGGTCGGTACACCTGCTCGTACAGCGCGCAGGCACGCTTCCATTTTCGGCACCATCCCGGCGTCGAGCGACGGCAACAACGCATCGAGTGCGGACGCATCTATCTCGGACGTCAACGAACTGCGATCCGGCCACGCGGTGTACAAACCTTCGACGTCGGTGAGGACGACCAATTTTTCGGCACCGATGGCACTGGCCAGTGCGGCGGCGGCGGTGTCGGCATTGATGTTGTGCACGACGCCGTCGCGGTCGGGAGCGATGGTGGAGACCACCGGAATGCGGCCGGCGGCAATGAGATCGAAGATGGCCGTCGGATCCACGGAGGTGACGTCGCCCACCAGACCGATGTCGGTCTGATCGCCGTCGACGAGAACAGTTCGCCGGGTTGCGGTGAACAGGTGCGCATCCTCACCGGAAATGCCGACGGCATACGGCCCGTGACTGTTGATCAAGCCGACGAGTTCTCGGCCGACCTGTCCGAACAGCACCATGCGCACGACGTCCATCACCTCGGGCGTCGTGACCCGGAATCCGCCGCGGAACTCACCGGTCAAACCGAGCTTGGTCAGCATTGCCGAAATTTGCGGTCCACCACCGTGCACGACGACGGGATGGATGCCGACCGTACGCAAGAACACCATGTCCGCGGCGAAAGCCCGTTTGAGATCGTCGTCGACCATGGCGTTTCCGCCGTACTTCACCACCACCGTCTTGCCCGAGAACCGTTGCAACCACGGCAGCGCCTCGGCGAGCGTGAACGCTTTCTGCGCAGCAGTGAGCTGCAGGTGTGCCGAGGTCATGACGAATACGCCGAATTCTCCTCGACGTACGCGTGGGACAGATCCGTCGTTCTGATCGTGGCCGTGCCGGAACCCAGTCCGAGGTCGATGGTCACTGCGATGTCGACTCCGGACAGATCGACCTCACGAGCACCCGGAGCGCCGACGCCGTCGACACACACCGGATTGTCGTTGAACGACACAGAGATTCGATCGGGATCGAGCTCGATCGGAGCAATACCGATTGCTGCGAGTACCCGGCCCCAGTTGGGGTCCGAACCGAACAGTGCTGTCTTGGTCAAGCTGTCTCTGGCTACGGCGCGTGCACCGATGAGCGCATCGTCTTCCGACAGTGCACCCGAGACGGTGATCTTCACTCGCTTGGTCACGCCCTCGGCGTCGGCCATCATCTGATCGGCCAGGTCGTCGCACACCGCCAGTACAGCGGCATTCAGGTCCTCCTGCGACGGGCTCACACCGCTCGCCCCCGAGGACAGCAGCAAGACCGTGTCGTTGGTGGAGGATGCACCGTCGACGTCGAGCCGGTCGTAGGACAACCGGGTGGCCGCACGCAGTGCGGTATCGAGTTGCTCCGCGGTTGCGACGGCATCGGTGGTGATGACGCTGAGCATCGTGGCCAACGACGGGGCGAGCATGCCCGCACCCTTCGCCATACCACCGACATTCCACTTGTCCGAGTGATGGATTGCCGCCTGCTTCGGAACGGTGTCGGTGGTCATGATCGCGTACGCGGCATCGGTGCCGCCGGAGATTCCGCCGGCGAGTTCGTGGACCACTTCGGTCACGCCCGGCAACAACTTGTCCATCGGCAACCGATCCCCGATGAGCCCCGTCGAGCAGACCGCCACCTCGATGGCTCCCGTTTCCGAACCCCAATTGCTCAGTACCGACGCCACTTCCTCGGCCGTCCGATGTGCGTCCTGAAAACCGGGTGCGCCGGTACATGCGTTGGCCCCACCGGAGTTCAGGACGACCGCGCGGAGCCGGCCGGTGGTGAGCACCTGCTGCGACCACAGCACCGGCGCGGCCTTGACCTTGTTGCGGGTGAAGACTCCCGCTGCTGTGAAGTCCGGGCCTTCGTTGAACACGAGAGCCAGGTCCGACTTGCCACTCGCCTTGATGCCGGCCGTGATTCCGGCCGCGCGGAAGCCTGCAGGAGCAGTGACACCTTGAGTGCGGACAAGCTTTCCCGCGACCGTTCCGACGGACTCCGCGTCGCTCCGAACGCTGCTCATGGCGCTACTCCTACGGTTGAGAGACCCTCGGTCTCGGTGATTCCCAGTGCGAGATTCATCGACTGAACAGCGGCTCCCGCCGTGCCCTTGGCCAAGTTGTCGATAGCCGCGATCACGACGAGCAGGCCGGCGTCGGCGTCGACCGACACACTCATCTGCACGGCATTCGAACCGATGACCGAACCGGTCTGCGGCAGCCGACCGGTCGGAAGCACGTGCACGAACGGCTCTGCGGCATAAGCTTTTTCGTACACCTCGACGGCCTGCGCCTCGGTAGCAGTGGTGACGGCCGTGCAGGTGGCCAGAATGCCACGCGGCATCGGCGCGAGAACCGGAGTGAACGACACCGACACGTCCCTACCGGCCACCGCCGACAGGTTCTGCACGATCTCCGGCGTGTGCCGGTGCGCACCCGCCACTGCGTACGCACGAACCGAACCCATCACCTCCGAGCCCAAGAGATCGGCCTTGGGTGCGCGGCCGGCACCCGAAGCACCGCTGACGGCAACGATATTGACCCGCGGCTCGATGATTCCGGCGGCGACTGCCGGAGCCAGAGCAAGAGAGGACACCGTCGGATAGCAACCCGGAACCGCGATGCGGGTCGCACCCACCAACCGCTCCCGGCAGCCCGGGAGCTCCGGCAACCCGTAGGGCCAACTGCCTGCATGCGGGGACTTGTAGTACTTCTCCCACGCTGCCGCGTCGGTGAGGCGGAAGTCGGCACCACAGTCGATGATGACCACCGACTCCGGCAGCTCCAGTGCAAGCTCGGCCGACTTGCCGTGCGGCAGCCCCAGAAACACGACATCGTGTCCGGCAAGCTCCTCGACGGTGGTCGGACCGAGCACGCGATCTGCGAGCGGCAGCAGATGGGGGTGAAATTCTCCCAGTGTCGCGCCCGCATTACCGCCCGCCGTCAGCGATCCGATGACCAGCGAGCCGTCGTGCACCGCCGGATGACCGAGCAGAATCCGAAGGATCTCACCCCCGGCGTACCCGCTTGCCCCGGCCACCGCGATGCGCTTCGGCGTAGCCTCCGAAATAGTCATGTGATTTATTATGCAGCATCATGCAAGCTCATTCATCAACGGGTCCGGCGTGTGTGCCCCCACCCATGGACTTCCGAATCTCGTCGAGCTTCTTTCGGCCGGCTTCCTGACGTTCACTCCACTGCCTGTCGAGGTCCTGACCGGCCCGAGACCCTCGGTCCAGCTCCTCTGCACCGACGGCTGTGCCCGATCGCCGTTCTACGTTGCCGCGCACACCGTCCCATGTCGGCACCCCCGCATCCGTGAAATCGCCGATAGGTGCACTCGCCGAGCCGCCGCCGTATCCGCTGCCGACGGGCACATCGTCGACCAGTTCCGCGTCGATGACGCCTGGCACCGTGCCGCCGAGTGGAGCACCCGGCGGCGGATCTCCGAGCGGTTGGTCGATCCGCGGCCTCGTTACCTGCGGGACGTCGACATCGGGCACCGTTCCCGGTGGCGCACCACGATCAGGTCCCGTCGCTTCGGGTTCGGCCGTGCCCAGCTCGGCAGCCAATGCCGACGCGGCGGCCGCCAGCGGAGCCAGCCGAGCCCGACCGGCCACCGCCGCGAGGACGTCGTTGACGACCTGCAGATCGGATCGCGTGCCGTCTGCTCCGGATTCACTCATGCGTTGCTCCCGTCACCGTGGGCGTTCGTAACTCCACGCTACGGAACCGACGGCGAAGCCGTCGACGGATCAGCTACGCAGCTCGGCTCCGACAGCTTTGGCTGCAGCGTCGACCGCAGCATCGCGCGCCGCAGTGGCCTGAGCCTCGGTCAACGTGCCGTCAGTGCCGCGGAACCGCAGCGCGAACGCCAGCGACTTACGACCTTCACCCACCTGTTCACCCTCGAAGACGTCGAACAACCGGATCGATTCGAGCAGATCGCCGCCGCCGATCGTGAGCGCCGCCTCGACGGACGCCGCAGGCACGGAGGCGTCGACCACTACGGCAACGTCCTGCAACACCGCCGGATAGGGCGACACCTCGGGTGCCGGGAGCGCTTCGATCACAGGCAGAGCGCTCAGGCTCAACTCCACGGCACAGGTACGCGGCGGCAAGCCTGCCCGCTCGAGGACCGCCGGGTGCAGTTCGCCTGCATAGCCCACGACCTCACCGTCGAGCAATACCTCGGCGCACCGACCGGGATGCCACGGGAGATGCTGTGCGGCACGGAGATCGACGTGCACACCGGCTGCCTCGGTCACCGTACGTACCGCGGCGAACGCGTCGGCCGCCTCGGCGGCACGGCCCGCACCCCACGGCCCCGAAAACTCACGCTGACCGGTCAGCACTACCCCGACATGCACCGGCTGCGCCGGCAACGAACCCCGAAGCATGGCGATCTGGTCGTCGGTCGGGCGACGATCGACCGGCAGTGCGTCCACCGCAGCGGTGGAGTCGTCTCGGAGGACCACCTGGGCGATACCGAACAGCGACACGTCACGCTGACCGCGGGCGATATTTCGGCTCAACATCTCGAGCAGACCCGGCAGCACGGTGGTCGCAAGCTCGGGACGGTCGGCCTCGAGGGGGTTGAGCACCGACGTGGTGGCTCGCCGTGGATCGTCCTTGTCCAGACCCCAGATATCGAAGACGCCCTTGGGTAGGAACACCGGAGGCAGTACCTCGACGTAGCCGGCGAAAGCGAGCGCCTTGCCGACCGCTCGTCTGCGCTTCTGCTCGGCGGTGAGGCCGCGACCGCCGGGTGCCGACGGCAGTACCGACGGGATCTTCTCGAGCCCCTCCAGTCGCAGTACCTCTTCGACCAGGTCGGCGCGCTGTACCAGATCCGGTCGCCACGACGGCGGCGTCACGATCAGTCGACCGTGCCCGGCATCGTCGATCGACACGTCCACTGTGCAGCCGATCTGCGTCAACCGTCGGGCGGCGGTTCCGTCGGGGTAGTGGACTCCAGCGATCCGGTCGGGCAGATCGAAGTCCATCGTGATGGCCGGGTACTCGGCGGCCTCGCCGATGTCGGTCGATACCGGCTCGATCCGGCCGCCGGCGATCTCGACAAGCAATTCTGCCGCACGATCGAGCGCGGCGACCGGAAGAGCAGAATCCACGGTCCGCTCGAAACGCTTGCTGGCCTCGCTGGACAGCTTGTGGCGACGACCGGTTCGGAACACCGCGAGCGGATCGAACGACGCTGCTTCGAGCACCACCTCGGTGGTCGCGTCGTCCACTTCGGTGGACGCCCCGCCCATGACGCCGGCCAACGAGATGGCTCCCGAGCCGTCGGCGATGACGACGTCTTCGGGATCGAGCGAACGCTCGACTCCGTCGAGAGTGGTCAGCTTCTCCCCCGCATTCGCGCGGCGAACGACGAGATCGCCGGTCAGCTTGGCCGCATCGAACGCGTGCAGCGGCTGCCCGAGCTCGTGCAGCACGTAGTTGGTGACATCGACAGCAGCCGAGATCGGGCGCACGCCGGCCAGAAGGAGACGACGCTGCATCCACCAGGGAGTGGTCACCGTGGGATCGATGCCGACAACCTTGCGCAGCGCGAATCGTGATGCACCGGAATTCGATTCGACGGTAACCGACCACGCCTCCCCGGTGACCTCGGTGGGCATCGTCCGGGCCGGATCCACATAGGGCAGGTCGAAGCTACACGCCAGCTCACGGGCGAGGCCGCGGACCGAGAAGGCGTAACCGCGATCCGGGGTCACATTGAGCTCGATCACCGAGTCACTCAGCCCCAAAACCTCTTTGGCGTCGTCACCCGGTGCGGCCGTACCCGCCGGCAGCACCAGAATTCCGGAGTGGTCCCGGCCGAGCCCGAGCTCGAGCGTCGAGCAGATCATGCCGTTCGAGCTGCGACCGTACGTCGTGCGCGATGCGATCGAGAATCCACCGGGCAGAACGCTGCCGGGCAGCGCGGCGACGACGAGGTCACCCTCGGCGAAATTACGTGCACCACAGACGATTTCCTGTGGCTCGTCGGTCCCGACATCCACCAGGCAGAATCGAATCGGCTTCTTGAACTCGGTCAATTCCTCGATCGAGGTCACCCGGCCCACCACCAGCGGACCTGTCACGTTGTCGAGCGATTCGAGTTCCTCGACTTCGAAACCGACCCGCACGAACCCTGCGTCGAGCTCCTCGGGCGAGACGTCCCAGTCGGGAGCCCCCGCGTGCAGTACCTCGGTCAGCCAGGATTGTGGGACTCGCACGTGTACTCAGCTCTTTCTTGTATCCGAGAAGAAGTGGAACGGGTGTGAAACTTCCGTCAGGCCCGCACGCCGAAGGGCAGCGTGAACCTGATGTCGCCCTCGACGATGTCGCGCATGTCCGGGATGTCGTTGCGGAACTGAAGTGTGCGTTCGAGGCCCATTCCGAATGCGAAGCCGGTGTAGACCTCGGGATCGATCCCGCTCGCCTGCAGCACCTTCGGGTTGACCATCCCGCAGCCGCCCCACTCGACCCAGCCGGCTCCGCCCTTCTTCTTCGGGAACCACACGTCGACCTCGGCCGACGGCTCGGTGAACGGGAAGTAGTTCGGCCTCATCCGCGTGCGGGTGTCGTTGCCGAACAACGCTTTGGCGAACGCATCCAGAGTCCCACGCAGGTGCGCCATGGTCAGACCCTTGTCGATGGCGAGACCTTCCACCTGGTGGAACACGGGAGTGTGGGTAGTGTCGAGTTCGTCCGTGCGGAAGGTTCTACCCGGGCACACCACGTAGATCGGTAGATCTCGCGACAGCATCGACCGCACCTGCACCGGCGAGGTGTGAGTACGCAGCACCTGCCGCGATCCCTCGGGAGCGATGTGGAACGTGTCCTGCATCGTGCGTGCCGGATGGTCGGGCAGGAAGTTCAGTGCATCGAAGTTGAAGTGTTCGGTCTCCACCTCAGGGCCTTCTTCGACCTCCCAGCCCATTCCGACGAACACGTCCGCAACCTGCTCGGAGATGATCGTGATGGGATGGCGGGCTCCGACCGGCGCGCGGTCGGTCGGCAGCGTCACGTCGATGGTCTCGGCAACGAGAATCGCCGCATCACGCTCTGCCGACAGCACTGCACGACGCTCGTCGAAGGATTTCTGCACTCGGTCACGCGCTGCCTTGACGCGTTTACCCGCATCGGCCTTCTGCTCGCCCGGCAACGCTCCGAGTGCGCGCTGGGCCAGTGCGAGCGGAGCCTTGCCGCCCACGTGGTCGATCTTGACCTTGGTCAGGGCATCGAGATCGGTAGCGTCGGCGAACGCCTGCTCTGCCGAGTCCACTGCGGATCCGAGTGCAGACTCTTCGAGCACGCTCGGATCCACCGGCTCGGGTCCGACATCTTTCTTCGCCACGACAGCTGCGCTCCTCGAGTAATAGTCGGTGTCTGCCACGAAGGTCGTTGCGCAGGCTTCACTCCAGCACAACAAGGGTCGTTGCGCGGGCTTCACTCCTGCGCGAGGCAGACAGATATCGATCCTAGGCGAAACGTGTCACGAGCTTCCGGACCGTCGTTGGGCGCGGGCACTCGCGTACAGACAGATTGCCGCAGCCGTCGCCAAATTGAGGCTCTCGGCGCGGCCGTGGATCGGAATTCGGATACGGTGATCGGCTTGTCGAGCCACGGACTCGGACAACCCGTGTGCCTCGTTGCCGAACAACCACGCCGTCGGTTGCTCGAGCAGACGGTCGGCTTCGTCCAGATCTATCTCGCCGTCGGCCGCCGTCGCCACGATCGACAGACCTGCGCTGCGTAACGCGTCGATTCCGGATTCGATCGAACGTTCCCGAGCGATCGGGAGATGGAACACACTTCCCGCTGATGCACGGACACACTTGCCGTTGTGGGGATCCACCGAATCACCCAGCAACACGACCGAATCCGCTCCGGCAGCGTCTGCGACGCGGATGACCGTGCCCGCATTGCCCGGCTCCGCCACCTCGACCGGCACAGCTACCAGACGTGGACTGTCAGCAAGGGCACGACCGAGCGGGACGTCGACCAGGCCGGTGACCGCGACGAGCCCCTGAGGGGTGACGGTGTCGGACAGCGCCTTCGCGGCTCGGTCCGTGATCGGGAAGACTCGTGCGCCGCTCGTCTCGATGGACGCGATCAAGGCGTGGTGCCGCTCGAGGGCGTCCGAGGTGAAGAACAACTCGCGAATCAGCCCGGCCTGTGCCGCCTCGGACACCGCGTTGAATCCCTCGGCGAGGAACTGCCCGGTCTTCTTGCGCTCCGCGGCACGAGCGAGCTTGACGGCCGAAACGACCCGCGGTGTTCGCTCGGTCAGCGAATCCACGGGTCGTTTCGGAGTTGAATCGTCGTACGGCGACTCGCTCAGGCTGCTTCTCCGGCAGGAGCGTTGACATCGGCAGGCAGTGCAGCCTTGGCGATGGCGACCAGGCTTGCGAATGCCGCGGCATCCGACACAGCGAGCTCGGCGAGGATCTTGCGATCGACCTCGACGCCCGCGGCCTTGAGGCCCTGGACGAAGCGGTTGTACGTGATGTCGTTGGCCCGTGCAGCAGCGTTGATACGCGTGATCCACAGCTTGCGGAAGTCACCCTTGCGCGCGCGGCGGTCCCGGTACGCGTAGGTGAGCGAGTGGAGCTGCTGCTCCTTGGCCTTGGTGTACAGACGTGAGCGCTGTCCGCGGTAGCCCTTGGACGCTTCGAGAATCGAACGGCGCTTCTTCTGGGCGTTGACGGCCCTTTTTACGCGTGCCACTGGTGAATCCTGTCGATCTGGGGGTGTGTGAAAACCCCGAATGGTAAGGGATGAAGCCGACCGAGATCAGTCGGCGGCGGGCCGGATCAGATACCGAGCAGGCGCTTGATCCGCGGCACGTCGGCCTTCTTGACAACGGCGACACCATCGAGGCGACGAGTCACCTTGGTGGGCTTGTGCTCGAGCAGGTGGCGACGGCCGGCCTTCTGGCGCAGGATCTTGCCGCTGCCGGACACCTTGAATCGCTTCTTGGCACCACTGTGGGTCTTCTGCTTGGGCATGAAATCCTCTTCTTCTGTAATGACTCTTCGGTGTTGCATGGCACAGCCGTACAGCGCAATGGAAAAACCTGTGCACCGAAGCAGTTGTAGGGCTGTCTTACTGGCAGAGCACGAGGCTCAGTTGGACTGCGCCGGAGAAGCCGGAGCTGCTGCGGACGGTGCCTCGGCAGCCGGGGCTGCATCGGCGGGCTGTTCCGGCGCGGGAGCCGGTGCGCGTTGTGCGGGCGGTGCCGCGGCACTTTCCTGTGCCTTGACGCGAGTCTTGGCACCCTTGTGTGGGGCCAACACCATCGTCATGTTGCGGCCGTCCTGCTTGGCCGAGGTCTCCACGAAGCCGAGGTCCGCGACGTCCGCGCCCAAGCGCTGCAGCAGACGGAAACCGAGCTCGGGGCGCGACTGCTCGCGACCGCGGAACATGATGGTGACCTTGACCTTCGAGCCGGCTTCGAGGAAGCGAACAACGTTGCGCTTCTTGGTCTCGTAGTCGTGCGCGTCGATCTTGGGGCGGAGCTTCTGCTCCTTGATGACGGTGAGTGTCTGGTTCTTGCGCGATTCGCGCGCCTTCTGCGCAGCCTCGTACTTGAACTTCCCGTAGTCCATGATCTTGCAGACCGGCGGACGTGCGTCGGGAGCTACTTCGACAAGATCGAGGTCGGCTTCGAGAGCCAAGCGGAGTGCATCTTCAACACGCACGATCCCCACCTGTTCACCGCCCGGTCCGACAAGCCGGACCTCGGGAACTCGGATGCGATCGTTGATGCGGGTCTCAGTGCTGATGGGGCCTCCTAGGTAGTGCGGTGTGGTGTGTAACCCGACCGCCTGCCACTGGCACAGCCCGTTGCCGTCCGTCCTCGACATCTCCCTCGCAACGATGCGAACCGTTAACAAGAAAAAACCCCGCTCTCGGTGTGAACCGAAAGCAGGGCCCGATGTCGACCGGTCGACGTGCACGACAACTATCGTCGTACAGTCTCCTCACTGAAGAGGAAGCACAGCGAATACCTGTGAAGATGTTCGTCGTGCGACCGGACCGGAAGTAGCGTGTTGATAACTACGTGCCGGTGGGAGTCGGGCTCCACTTGCTGCCTCCGTGCGGTGAACTCCATCGAGGAGCGCACGCCGAAGACGGTCGTCGAGTCACACTACCAGTAGATTCGAGAAACCGACAATCGCACCCGATCGGCCCCGAACTGGTCGGCACCCGATTCTCTCCGACGCAGGCGGCGTGGGATTCTCGTAGGCATGACCAGCACCCCCATTCCTGCAGATGGTGATCCCGCGGGTGTCGACCCAGTCGACACCGAGCCCGAAGTACGTGAACTCGCCGAGGTCCCCGCGGTCGAGGTCATCAGCCGCGCGGCGGTCATGCTGATGAGTTCGGCAGCCGAGAAGTTGGGCCTGTCCGAGCCGGATCCAGCCGAGAGTCCCTACCTGGACCTGGACGAGGCACGGCGCGTCATCACCGCACTGGCGGGCCTCGTGACGGCGTCGGTGGAATACCTCGGCCCCCACGCCGGACCCATCCGCGATGGACTACAAGCACTGCAGCGGGCTTTTCGGGAAGCGTCGGCCCACCCGGACGAGCCAGGAAAGGGCCCCGGCGAGAAGTACACCGGCCCGGTGCACTGAACGAGAGCGTCGACGACGCCAGAACGACGAACGCCGCATCCGGTCGATACCGAATGCGGCGTTCGTCGTTCGTCTGTCGCTATCGGACCGCGGCGACTTTTCTGGGCCTGCGCTTCTTCGGGGCGGCTTTCACGGGTTGCGAGACAACCGACTCACGAGTGAGCGCTTCCTGCAGGAACTTACCGGTGTAGCTTTCCGGCACTGCCGCAACGGACTCCGGATCACCTTGCGCCACAACCATTCCACCGCCGGACCCACCCTCGGGACCCATGTCGATCACCCAATCGGAGACCTTGATCACATCGAGGTTGTGCTCGATGACGATCACCGTATTGCCCTTGTCGACCAAACCGTTCACCACGCCCAGCAGCTTGCGGATGTCCTCGAAGTGCAGACCGGTGGTCGGCTCGTCGAGAATGTACACCGTGCGTCCGGTGGACCGTTTCTGCAATTCCGCCGCCAACTTCACGCGTTGAGCCTCACCACCGGACAGCGTGGTCGCCGGCTGCCCGAGCCGCACGTAGCCCAGACCGACCTCCACGAGCGTCTTGAGGTACCGGTGAATCGAGGTGATGGCCTCGAAGAAGTCCGCGGCCTCCTCGATCGGCATGTCCAGAACCTCGGCGATGGTCTTGCCTTTGTAATGCACTTCCAGTGTCTCGCGGTTGTATCGAGCACCCTCACAGACCTCGCACGGAACGTAGACGTCCGGGAGGAAGTTCATCTCGATCTTGAGAGTTCCGTCGCCGGAGCACGCCTCGCACCGACCACCCTTGACGTTGAACGAGAATCGCCCGGGCTGGTAACCACGCACCTTGGCCTCGGTGGTGGCCGCGAACAACGTACGGATCTTGTCGAAGACGCCGGTGTAGGTCGCCGCGTTGGAGCGAGGAGTGCGTCCGATGGGCGACTGGTCGACTCGAACGAGTTTGTCGAGCTGGTCCAGCCCGTTGATCCGAGTGTGCCGGCCGGGAACCTGACGAGCACCGTTGAGTTTGTTGGCCATCACTGTCGCGAGGACGTCGTTGACCAACGTGGACTTGCCCGAACCGGATACCCCGGTAACCGACGTCAGCACACCGAGAGGGAAGCTCACGTCGACATCGCGCAGATTGTGCTCGCGGGCACCCACGACGGTCACCTGACGCTTCTTGTCGACCACACGACGGGTATCCGGCAGCGGAATCTCCATCCGCCCGGACAGGTACGCGCCGGTCAGGGATTCGTCGTTGGTCAACAAATCCTCGTACGAGCCGCTGTGCACGACGCGGCCGCCGTGCTCACCGGCCAGAGGCCCGATGTCGACGACCCAATCCGACGTGCGAATGGTGTCCTCGTCGTGCTCCACGACGATCAGCGTGTTGCCGAGGTCGCGGAGCCGGGTCAGCGTGTCGATCAACCGACGGTTGTCTCGTTGGTGCAGACCGATCGAGGGCTCGTCGAGAACGTACAGAACGCCGACGAGTCCCGATCCGATCTGGGTGGCGAGCCGAATGCGCTGCGCCTCACCGCCGGACAGGGAGCCTGCCGTTCGAGCCAACGAAAGGTATTCCAGACCGACGTCGAGCAGGAACCCGAGGCGGGCCTGTACCTCCTTGAGTACCTGGCCTGCGATCGCCTCCTCACGCCGACCGAGAGTGAGACTGTTGAGGAAGTTTGCGGTATCGGCAATCGACAGCTCACACACCTCGGCGATCGACTTGGGACCGAAATCGCCCGCCGCGATCGTGACCGACAGGATCTCGGGCCGCAGCCTGGCTCCGTTGCAGGTGGGGCACGGCACGTCTCGCATGTACCCGTCGTAGCGTTCCTTCATCTGCTCGGACTCGGTCTGTTCGAGTCGACGGTGCAGGAACGGCATCACACCCTCGAACTCCGCGTAGTACGAGCGCGTGCGGCCGTAACGGTTCTTGTACTTCACGTGCACCTGGTGGTCGCTGCCTTCGAGGACCGCTCGCTTGACCTTCACGGGCAACTTGTTCCACGGTGCGTTCAAGTCGAAGCCCATGGCGTCGGCGAGCCCGGACAGCAGACGGCCGAAGTACTCCGATGTCTGGCCCATCGACCACGGTGCGATGGCTCCCTCGGCGAGGCTGAGATCACCGTCGGGAACAACGAGCTCCGGATCGACCTCCTTGCGCACGCCGAGCCCGACGCAGTCGGGGCAGGCGCCGTACGGCGAGTTGAACGAGAACGACCGAGGTTCGAGATCGTCGATGGACAGCGGATGTCCGTTGGGGCACGCGAGCTTCTCGGAGAATCGGCGTTCGCGGTCCGACGCGTTCTCGTCGCGGTCGACGAAATCCAGAACGACGATGCCGTCCGCCAGCCGCAGTGCGGTCTCCACCGAATCCGTCAATCTCTGCTTGGAGCTGGACTTGACGGTCAGGCGATCGACCACGACCTCGATGTCGTGCTTCTCCTGCTTCTTGAGTACCGGAGGACTCGTGAGCTGATGCACGACGCCGTCGACGCGTACACGTGAGTAACCCTGCGTGTTGAGCGAGTCGAACAGGTCGACGAATTCACCCTTACGAGTTCGGACGACCGGTGCGAGAACCTGGAACTTCAGGCCCTCCTCCATCTCGAGCACCTGGTCGACGATCTGCTGCGGAGTCTGCTTCGCAATCTGTTCACCACACACCGGGCAGTGGGCTGTGCCGGCGCGGGCATACAACAGCCGGAGGTAGTCGTAGACCTCGGTGATGGTGCCGACGGTCGACCGTGGGTTGCGGTTGGTCGACTTCTGATCGATGGAGACGGCAGGAGAGAGCCCTTCGATGAAATCGACATCCGGCTTGTCCATCTGGCCGAGGAACTGCCGCGCGTAGGCGGACAGCGATTCCACGTAACGACGCTGACCCTCGGCGAAGATCGTGTCGAAGGCGAGAGACGATTTGCCCGAACCGGACAGACCTGTGAACACGATCAGCGCATCGCGAGGCAGGTCGATGTCGACTCCCCGCAGATTGTGCTCTCGTGCACCTCGCACTATCAGGCGATCCGCCACTGTGTTCCCTTCTTTCCGAACGAGGCCGTCCCACCGAGCTGCTGCCCATTGCAGCACTGCACGACTGTCGACTCGCGTGATGACGTGATGGTGCCGATGCGACGGCCACCAAGCCGTGTAACCGAGGACCCCACGTCGAAAACCTGTCTCGGTGAGAAACGAACCTCACCCGGTAGCAATGGTAGGTCCAGGCACCGACACACTTTTCCACGTGCGCGACCCCGGCGCCCCCAGCGTGGCCGCCGACGGTAGCGTCCCCCAGATGGACGAGCACCTCATGGACATCGACGACAACTACACCGGCGTGGTTGCACAGGGTTCGCCGCCGCAGCGGCGCACGATTCCCGGAGCGACGATCACGAAGATGTCGGTCGGTCCCATGGACAACAACACGTACCTGGTCGTCTGTTCCGCGACAGGCCACTCCCTGCTGATCGACGCCGCCAACGAGGCCGAGCGCATATCGTCGCTCATCGACGAGAATGCGCCGACCCTGTCGCTCATCGTGACGACGCACCAGCACGCCGACCACTGGCAGGCGCTGGCAGACATCGCGGGTGGTACGGAGTCGCCGACTGCCGCCCACGCCCTCGATGCCGAGCCGTTGCCGGTCGCCCCGGACCGTTTGTTGGCCGATCGAGACACGGTGTCGGTGGGCGAGCTCACGTTCGACGTGGTGCACCTGACCGGCCACACCCCCGGCTCCATCGCACTCGCGCTCACCGACACCGACGGCGGCCGCACTCATCTCTTCACCGGAGATTCGCTGTTCCCCGGTGGTGTCGGAAAAACCGGTAGCCCCGAGGACTTCACCCATCTGCTCGACGACGTGAGCGCGAAGTTGTTCGACCGTTTCGACGACGACACCGTGGTCTATCCGGGCCACGGTAAGGACACCACGCTGGGCGTCGAACGTCCCCACCTGGCGGAATGGCGCGAACGGGGCTGGTGACAATCGGCGCGCTTGAGACCGCCGAACACGGGGTATGAATAGTGTGACAAAAGGACGCGCCCCGGTAGGTTTCCCAGACCGCGGTGCGCTTCCTAACGCCGATGACACGAGAAACTACGCAGGAGGCTGTCAATGCTGGTCCGCCGTATCGCCCGTCCGTTGATGTCTACGATCTTCATCGCCGGGGGCGTCGACGCACTCCGTAACCCCAGCGGGAAGGCAAAGGTCGCCGCTCCCCTGATCGAGCAGGGCAAGGATGCGCTGCCGAACGAGGTCACCGCGAACGTGCCAGAGGACCCGGAGACGCTGGTTCGCATCAACGGCGGCATTCAGGTTGCGGGCGGCATTCTGCTGGCTACCGGCAAGGCACCGCGCATCGCATCGATCGCGCTCGCCGGAAGCCTTGTTCCGACGACACTCGCCGGTCATGCCTTCTGGAACGAGACCGACCCGGAGACCAAAGCTGCGCAGCGCATCCATTTCTTCAAGAACCTGAGCCTGCTGGGCGGACTGCTCATTGCGGCCGTCGACACCGAGGGCAAGCCGTCGGTTGCATGGCGCAGCCGTCGTGCGGCTCGTCGTGCGCAGGAAAGCGTTGTCTCGGCTCTGCCCGGAAGCAGCTCGCACGACACCGGCGAACGTGTCAAGGAAATCGCATCCATCGCAGCGAGCCGCGGTGCCGATTTCGCCGATGCAGCTCAGCCGAAACTGGCCAAGTTCGCCGACGCGGCTCAGCCGAAGCTCGCCAAGCTCGCCGACATCGCATCCGAGAAGGGTTCGGAACTGGCCGACGTGGCTCAGCCTGCATTGAACCGTTGGGCTCACATCGCGGCGGACAAGGGCTCCGAACTGGCTGAGGAAGCACAGAAGCGCGGATCGAAGCTGGCCGAACTCGCCGCCGACCGCGGCAGCGACCTCGCGGACGAGGCTCAGAAGCGCGGATCCAAGCTGGCCGACAAGGCGGCGAACCGTGGAACGGACCTGGCCGAACTCGCGCAGAAGCGCGGATCGAAGCTCGTCGACGTTGCCGCGGATCGCCGCAGCGAACTGGCCGACGTCGCACAGAAGCGGGCATCCAAGCTGGCCGATCTGGCCGCCGAGAAGGGCTCGGTCTTCGCCGACGAGGCGCAGAAGCGTGGAGTCACCTGGGCCGATCTGGCATCCGATCGTGTGGAAACGCTCGGCAAGCGTGCTCGCAAGCGCGCAGAGAAGCAGAGCAAGGAACTGGAGAAGGCCACCGAGCAGGCTCGCGCCAAGCTGGAGAAGCGAGTGGCCAAGGCTCAGAAGAACTTGGACAAGAAGATTCAGCAGTACACGAAGTAATCGTCTCGGATAAGACGAGCGCTTCTTCGCGCACAACGGCCCTACCCTGGAACTCGCGGTTCTGCGGTGGGGCCGTTGTGCGGCGTAGACTGTTCTGGCTGATTTCGAGGCGATTTTCTCGCCTCGGCCGAACTCCCGAGGAGACCCTTTGCCGGACGACGGCCACACATCGAACGGCTCCGACATGCCGATCGAAGAAGATCTCGAGCAAGCACATCTGACGAGGCTGTACACACAGCTCGACGCGCTGCGGGAGTACGCGGCGAACCGACTGCGCGCCGTGCTGTTGGAGACCGGCGGAACCCCGCAGGCGCGCAGCGAACGCGAATCGTTCAATCAGATGTACACCGAGGACATCGCCAAGTACGACGCCGCGGAGAACGGACTGTGTTTCGGGCGCATCGACCTCGATCCCGACACTCTCGACCCGAAGGTCGATGATCGTCCGGAGCGGTACATCGGCCGAGTCGGAATTCTCGACGACAAGAACGATTACGAAACACTGCTGTTGGACTGGCGGGCACCGATGGCCCGGCCGTTCTATCTGGCCACGCCGGCTGCACCGGAGAACGTGTTGCGGCGCAGACATATTCGTACCCGTGGGCGTCGAGTGACGTCGATCGCGGACGAATTTCTGGACCTGAACTCTGCTCGTTCGTCGAGTGACGCTGCCGTGGCGGGCGGAGTCGCAAGCGAAGGCGCGCTGCTCTCGGCACTCGATGCCGCACGCACCGGTCAGATGAACGACATCGTCGAAACGATCCAAAGCGAGCAGGATGCGATCATTCGCTCGCAGCATCGCAGCGTGCTGGTGGTGCAGGGTGGACCGGGCACCGGCAAGACCGCCGTAGCGCTCCACCGAGCCGCCTATCTGCTGTACACCTATCGCCAGCAGCTGGGTAAGAGCGGCGTGCTGATCATCGGACCGAACGCCACGTTCCTCGACTACATCGGTCAGGTTCTGCCCTCGCTCGGCGAGACGGGCGTGCTGTTGTCCACGATCGGCGACCTGTACCCGGGAGTCCGTGCCCAGCGCGAGGATTCGGCTCTGGCGACCGAAGTCAAGGGCAGACTGTCCATGGTCGAGGTGCTGACCCAAGCGGTACGCGACCGTCAAGAAGTGCCCGCACAGCCGCGTCGACTGAAGTTCGACACCTACGACATCACTCTCGACCGGAAGATCGTCACGCGTGCGCGCGGCCGGGCCCGGTCCTCGCGGCGACCGCACAACTTGGCTCGACCACTGTTCGTCTCCTCGGTGATCGACCAATTGGCCAACCAGTTGGCCGCGAAGCTGGGGCAGAACCTCGTCGACGGCTCCAGTCTGCTCAGTGCCGACGACATTGCAGACATGCGCGACGAGATGCGCGAAGACCAGGACGTCATGGCTGCCGTCGACGAGCTGTGGCCGGATCTGTCTCCTCAGCAAGTTCTCCGCGACCTGTTCGCGTCGCCGGAGAGAATCTCCTCGGCGGCGCCACACATGGAGCAGAACGAGCGCGAGTCGCTTCTACGTCGAGGCCACGGGTTCTCCTCTGCCGACGCTCCCCTGCTCGACGAACTCGCCGAGTTGCTCGGCGTGGACGACGCGGCCGAACGTGAACAGGCGCAACGTCAGTGGCGCGGCCAGATCGCCGACGCCCAGGGTGCTCTGGATATCCTGACCGGTTCTGCGCCCCAGGATCTGGAGGACGAACTCGACCCCGAGATCCTGATGGCCTACGACCTGATCGATGCCGATCAGCTTGCGCGGCGGCAGAATTCGGGTCAACGCCTCACCACCGCGGAGCGGGCAGCCGGCGATCGGACCTGGACGTACGGTCATGTGATCGTCGACGAGGCTCAGGAACTGTCGACCATGGCGTGGCGAATGGTGATGCGCCGCATACCCAATCGGTGGATGACCCTGGTGGGCGACACGGCACAGACCGGTGATCCCGCCGGAACCTCCTCCTGGAGTGCGGTTCTCGAACCGTATGTGGCACAGCGGTGGAAACGAACCGAACTGACGGTCAACTACCGAACACCGTCGGAGATCATGGTGGTGGCGCACGACGTGCTCGCTGCGATCGACCCCGAGCAGTCCGAGCCCCGGTCCATCCGCAGCACCGGCGTCACGCCGTGGGCGCAACAGGTGCTGGAAGCGGACTTGCTCACCGCAGTGGAGAAGCGAGTCTCGGAGCACCCGCGACCTGGACTGAGCGCAGTTCTCGTTCCCGCCGGACGCGTCTCCGACTTCCGCCATCTGGAATCGGACGTGGTGACCGTGTCATCGGTGAAAGACGCGAAAGGGCTCGAATTCGACTCGGTTCTCATCGTCGAACCGAGTGCCATCGTGGCCGAGTCGACGAAGGGAATGAACGACCTCTACGTGGCACTCACCCGGGCCACCCAGCGCCTGGGCGTAGTGCACGTCGAGGCGCTCCCGAAGGAGCTGTCGGCGCTAGAGCCGTTCGAGCCGCAGGCGTAGAGACCTGCACGCGTCAGCGGCCCGCTTCGTCGTTTCGACGGAGCGGGCCGCTGGCGTGTGTGCTGGGGTGGAATCAGCGAACGGTGTGCACGATCAGAACGTCGCAGGTCGACTTGCGAGCGGCGTCCGACGGAACCGAACCCAACAGCCGCCCGGTCAACGAGTTCAGACCGCGGTTACCGACAACGAGCAGATCGCCCTTCACCTCGTCCACGAGCGCCAGCAGCGACTCGACAGGAGCGCCGACGATCGGCTTCTCCTCGATGTTCTTGGCACCGGCCTTGGTGGCGTGCTCGCGCGCGGTACGGAGAATTTCACGAGTCGGTGCCGAGCCCGTGATCTGGTAGGCGTCCTCGCGCAATGCGTCGGCGGCAGCGGACGTGTCCTTCGGATCGGCCGGGTAGTACGCGCAGGCGATCACCAGGGTGGCATCGGCGTCTCCAGCCAGTGCCGCGGCCTTCTCCACTGCCCGCAGTGACGATTCGGAGCCATCGGTCCCGACGACGACGGTGCGGTAGGCGCTCATTCATTCCTCCATTGGTCGGTCACACACAGATGTGACACTTCTGGTCGAACTGGATTGGTGCAAGTCACAGGACCGAAAGACGTGGTCCAGGGACTGATTCGCTGACATTAGCCGGAAGCGGCCGATCGGCACGTGAACTTGGGGAACAACACGATCCGCGCCACTCACATACGTTGGTTTCCATGCCGATTCCCCGCCCGCCGTTGTCGAGGCGGGCCCTCGCTCTCGGCGCTGTCGCGATCTCGATCGTGATCGTGGCCGCCCTCGCATTCGCATTCCTCCCCCAGAACCGCGAAGCCGACACAGCAACGCGTGACGCGCGCATCACGCTACCGGACAGCCCCGGTTCGACGACCACCGTCGATATCGACGCGCGGCTGTACTCCCCCGCACTCACCCCGGCGCCGACGGTTCTACTGGCGCACGGATTCGGCGGCAGTAAGGACTCGGTGGACGGAGAAGCGCGCGACCTCGCATCGCGCGGTTACACCGTCCTCGCCTACAGCGCACGCGGGTTCGGTGACAGCACGGGCTCGATCTCGATCAACGATCCCGACCGAGAAGTCGCCGACGCACGTGGGCTCATCGACTGGCTTGCCGAACAACCGGAAGTGCAACTCGACGCTCCCGGCGACCCGCACATCGGCGTCGCGGGCGGCTCGTACGGCGGTGCACTGGCACTGAGCGCGGGCGGCACCGATCCGCGCATCGACTCGATTGCCGCAGCGATCACCTGGAACGATCTCGGTCAGGCACTGTTCCCCAATTACGGCGTCACCTCTGCCGAGAGTCGCCAAGCCCTCGACGACACGACCACCCCCGCCGCGGCGGAGTACGGCGGTCCGGGTGTCCTCAAGCGCGGCTGGGCCGGAGTGTTCTTCGGAGCAGGCGCAGCGAGCACACCGCCCGGGGGAACCGGTGACGACAGCAGTGCGGGCACCGGAACATCGAACACCGAGACGTCGAGCAGCACGGGCGGTGGATCTGCCTGCGGCAGGTTCGCACCCGAGTTCTGCGACGCCTACACCCAATCCGCGGTGACCGGGATTCCCAGCCAACAGCTTCTCGATCTCCTGACCGCACACTCTCCCGTCGCGGTGGCGTCGAACATCACCGCGCCGACACTGCTGGTGCAGGGTACTCAAGACACCCTGTTCGGGGTGGATCAGGCCGATGCGACAGCTCGTCAGATCGCGGCCGCCGGCGGCGACGTCACGGTGCGGTGGTTCGACGGTGGGCACGACGCAGGCGGAACGAACGCCACGAGCGATCGAACCATTGCCGACTTCTTCGACAGGACACTGCGCAACACCGAGTCTGCCGCCGGGGCACAGCCGTTCGTCTATTCGATCGCCCGCGCAGCCGACGAGCGCGGCGGCGACCGCAACCGCCGGATGACTGCCCCCGACTACCCAGGGCTGGCGGACGACTCCGAACCGACTCGAACGACATCGGTGAACCTCGCTCCCGCGGCCGAGAATCAGTCGATCATTCGTCCGCCCGGGGCGTCGCCGTCGGCGATCTCCTCGATACCGGGCCTCGGTTCGGTGCTGTCGACGCTCGGGTCGACCGGGGCGGGCGTGGCCCTGACAGCGGACCTGCCGGGCCAGTCGGCCACATTCACCAGCGATCCCGTCGATTCGTCCGTGACGATCACCGGGGCACCACGGGTGAATCTTCGGGTGGCCTCACTGGCCTCGCCGGGACAATCCGTACTGTTCGCCAAGCTCTACGACGTCGCACCGAACGGCACCAGAACGCTTCCCGGTGGCGCAGTGTCGGCGATCCGCCTGCCGGACACCGAGGGCATCGACCCCGTCGACGTCACCGTTGTGCTCCCCGGCATCAGCTACACCGTCCAGCAGGGTCACCGACTCGAACTCAGCATCTCTACAACGGACCAGGCGTACGCCGTACCACTGGAACCCGCGCAGTTCAGCGTCGCGATGACCGACGACGCCATTGCGTTGCCGACCGTGCCCGCTGTGGCGAGCGCCAACAGCACGGTTCCGGTAGCACCGCTGATCGGCATCGGAGTCGTCGTCATCGTGGTGGGGTGTGCGATCGCCGCCGGAGTCATCCGAACCAGACGCCGAACGGTTGCCGAGGTCGACGAGGATTTGATCGATACTCCCCTGGTGATCACCGATCTGGCCAAGACTTACTCGAACGGCTTCAGGGCCGTCGACGGCGTGAGCTTCGAGGTGAAGCAGGGCCAGGTTCTGGGTCTGCTCGGGCCGAACGGCGCCGGAAAGACCACCACCCTGCGCATGCTGATGGGATTGATCACTCCCACCGGCGGGGACATCCGAGTCTTCGGTCACAAGGTGACTCCGGGTGCCCCGGTGCTGTCGCGCCTCGGCTCGTTCGTCGAAGGGTCCGGCTTTCTTCCCCACCTGACCGGGATCCAGAATCTGCGGCTGTACTGGGAGGCCACCGGGCGCCCCATCGAGGACGCCCATCTGGAGGAAGCCCTCGAGATCGCGGACCTCGGTGTCGCGATCGAACGCAAGGTGAAGTCGTACAGCCAAGGTATGCGGCAGCGGCTCGCGATCGCCCAGGCGATGCTGGGTCTCCCGGATCTGATGGTCTTGGACGAGCCGACCAACGGACTCGACCCACCGCAGATCAGGACGATGCGTGACGTCCTGATCAACTACGCGAAGACCGGCCGGACGGTGTTGGTGTCGAGCCACCTTCTCGCCGAAGTGGAGCAGACATGCACCCACGTGGTCGTCATGAATCGCGGATCGGTGATCAGTTCCGGCACGGTCCGGGAACTGACCGCGGCCGGCGGACAAACCGAGATCAGGGTCGATGACGCCACCCGCGCGCAGTCTGTGCTCGATGCCTCCGGCCACGACGGTGCCGTCATCGTCGACGACGGAACGGTGACCGTCGACCTGACCGACGCCGATTCTGCCGTCGTGATCCGAGAACTCGTCACCGCCGGGGTCTCGGTACGCGGTTTCTCGCAATCGACTCGCCTCGAGGACGTGTTCCTCGACCTCGTCCACCGAGATACACCGGGCCCCGTAATCACCGAGTCCGACACCAGCAAGGATCGCGCATGAGTACGACGCACGCAGACGGACGCGCAGCCGGCTACACCGGCGGAAGCACACTGCCGTTCCGAACCGAGCTGCGGAGGCAGCTGGGTCGTCGGCGCACTCAGTTGGCCATCGGATTTCTGGCCCTGCTACCAGTGATCCTCGTGATTGCTTTCACCGTAGGCAGCTCGAGTGCCGACTCGGATGCCGGTGGACTGATCGAACTGGGCACGCGGGGCGGCATGAACTTCACCGTGTTCGCACTCTTCATGTCGGTAGGTTTCCTGCTGATCGTCGTGGTCGCACTGTTCTTCGGCGACTCGGTGGCAAGCGAGGCCTCGTGGTCGAGTTTGCGATATCTGCTGGCCATCCCGGTACCCAGGAGCCGCCTTTTGACGCAGAAGGCACTGGTGTCCGCCACGTTGTCGGGTGCTGCGCTGGTGGTGCTCGTCGGCGTTTCGCTGTTGATCGGCACCGTCATGTACGGGGCAGAATCTCTGATCACCCCCTTCGGGGAAGGACTGTCCTACGGCACCTCACTGATACGGCTGTTGATCGCTCTCGCCTACATCGGCATCAACCTGCTGTGGGTCGCGGGCCTGGCCATGCTGCTGTCGGTGCTCACCGACGCCCCTCTCGGGGCCGTCGGCGGCGCAGTGATGACATCGATTCTCATGCAGATTCTCGATCAGATCACCGCACTGGGATCGTTACGCAACTACCTACCCGGGCACTATGCGAATTCCTGGATCGATGCCTTCGGAACGAGTGTCGACTGGAACGACATGGTCGTGGGATCGTTCTCGGCCATCACGTACGCAGCCGTGTTCGGATTGATCGCGTGGCGGCGATTCGCCACCAAGGACATCACCAGCTGAACCGGTCTACTTCCTCTTGATCGCCGGTCCGAAGACGCCGTCGGGTATGACGCCTTGGCTCACGATCTCCTCACGCCACGGGGTTGCCAACGCAACCAACCGCGCCGCGCCGTCTTCACCGAGGGCGGCCCAGGGAGCGAGGGCTAGGTCGTTCGTGATGTCTTCGACCAGGGCGCGAAGGTCTTTGCCGTCCTGAGTCAACGCGCCGTCTGCCGTCAGCAGTTCACGATCGGCCAGGGACGCCACCGCGTCGTTCCACTGCTCGCTCGACCAGCCGCGACGCTTGCGCGCGAATTCTTTCTCGAAGCCGTAACCGGTGGCGGTGTGAGTGATCAATGCGTCCAGGCCGTTCAACCCCGCCGTCTGTAGCGCCGCAATGTGGCCGTCGCCGCGATACTCACGGATGAGAGTGAGCGCGTGCCACAACGCAAGGTGCGGCGCTTGCGGCCACTCGAGTTCTGCGTAGGCGGCGTACAGCGGGCGACCGTCGTCTCCTGGGATTCCACGCGCAGCAATGGACGCGAGGTCGGCCGCTTCGGCCATGTCCGGGGAGGCCAACGTCTCCGGGCCGAGCAGACGATGGAATGCGGCATCGAGTGTCGCGTAGCGAATCGCCATGATCTCGTCGGGGGACGCGATGGCCCAGGCGTCTGGGATCAACGGTGCAACCAGTTCACGGTTGAAGTTGTAGAACGTGGCGGTGACGACACCTGCGCCGACCGGACCCAGCGGCGCTGCCCGGCCCGCGAAGTAGCAGGCCCGCGGCGGCAGGCCCGTCGCGACCAGAGCATCCTGTGTCTCCGGCAGGAAATAGGTCATCGAGTGAATCAGTTCCAGTGCGCGAGAAGTGCGGCCGGCGGTGGTTGCGTCCATCGTTGAACCGTATCGCGGCGGTGCCCGCGCGTTCCGCAGACTCCAGTGGGGCCGCCCGGCCTACTTGAGGCCGGCCGCGTCCATACCGCGAAGCTCCTTCTTCAGATCCTGGATCTCGTCGCGCAGGCGCCCGGCCAGCTCGAACTTCAATTCACGAGCAGCGTTCATCATCTGATCCGTCATGTTCTTGATCAGATCGGCGAGCTCCGCACGCGGCATGGAGGAGACGTCCTGCCCCTCGTACACCCCGGAGCTGACGGACCGCCCTGCTTCGCCCTGCGCGCGACGTCCGCGGCTGGCATTGCGACCCGACCCACCGATCTCGACGACGTTGTCGGTGTCCTCGGCTTCTTGGTACACCTGATCGAGAATGTCCGCGATCTTCTTGCGCAGCGGCTGCGGATCGACTCCCCTCTCCTTGTTGTACGCAATCTGCTTTTCCCGCCGACGCTCGGTCTCCTCGATGGCGTACGTCATGGAGTCCGTCATCTTGTCCGCGTACATGTGTACTTCGCCGGAGACGTTTCGCGCGGCACGACCGATGGTCTGGATGAGGCTCGTACCGCTGCGGAGGAAGCCCTCCTTGTCGGCGTCGAGAATTGCCACGAGCGATACCTCAGGAAGGTCGAGGCCTTCGCGGAGCAGGTTGATGCCCACCAAAACGTCGTATTCGCCGAGCCGGAGTTGCCGGAGGAGCTCGACTCGGCGCAGGGTGTCGATGTCGGAGTGCAAGTATCGGACGCGGATGCCCAGTTCGAGCAAGTAGTCGGTCAGATCTTCCGACATCTTCTTGGTCAGCGTGGTCACCAGCACGCGCTCGTCCTTCTCCGCGCGCTCGCGGATCTGGTGCACCAGGTCGTCGATCTGTCCCTTGGTCGGTTTGATGACCACCTGAGGATCCACCAGTCCGGTGGGCCGGATGACCTGCTCGACGAACTCGCCACCGGTCTGTCCGAGCTCGTACTTTCCCGGGGTGGCGGAGAGGTAGACGGTCTGGCCGATCCGCTGCGTGAATTCTTCCCACGTCAGCGGACGGTTGTCGGTTGCCGAAGGCAGTCGAAACCCGAAATCGACCAGGTTTCGCTTGCGCGACATGTCGCCCTCGTACATCGCGCCGATCTGCGGCACGGTCACATGCGACTCGTCGATCACGAGCAAGAAGTCCTCGGGGAAGTAGTCGATCAAGGTAGCCGGAGCGGTTCCGGCCCCGCGTCCGTCGATGTGCCGTGAATAGTTCTCGATACCCGAGCAGAACCCGACCTGCTTGATCATTTCCAGGTCGTATTGGGTTCGCATCCGCAGCCTCTGCGCCTCGAGCAGCTTGCCCTTGCCTTCCAGCTCCGCCAGGCGCGCATCGAGTTCGGCTTCGATGTCCTTGACCGCCCGCTCCATCCGCTCGGGACCGGCAACGTAGTGGGTCGCCGGGAAGATGCGCACCGAGTCGACCTGACGGACGATGTCTCCCGTCAACGGGTGGAGGTAGTAGAGCGCTTCGATCTCGTCACCGAAGAACTCGATGCGAATGGCCAGTTCCTCGTACGACGGAATGATCTCGACGGTATCGCCCCGGACTCGGAACGAGCCACGGGTGAAGGCCATGTCGTTGCGGGTGTACTGCACATCGACCAGCAGCCGCAGCAGCGCATCGCGCTGAACCTCGACGTTGACCTCGAGCTCGATGGACCGGTCGACGTACGACTGCGGGGTACCGAGACCGTAGATGCACGACACCGACGCCACCACGACGACGTCACGTCGCGAGAGCAGAGACGCCGTCGCCGAGTGCCGCAGACGCTCGACGTCGTCGTTGATGGACGAGTCCTTCTCGATGTAGGTATCGGTCTGGGCGATGTACGCCTCGGGCTGGTAGTAGTCGTAGTACGACACGAAGTACTCGACAGCGTTGTTGGGCAACATGTCTCGCAGCTCGTTCGCCAGCTGCGCAGCCAGTGTCTTGTTCGGTGCCATCACCAGAGTCGGACGCTGCAGCTTCTCGATCAGCCAGGCCGTGGTTGCCGATTTACCGGTACCCGTGGCACCGAGCAACACGACATCCTTCTCGTCCGCCTTGATCCGCCGTTCGAGCTCGGCGATAGCGGTCGGCTGATCACCGGCCGGCTTGTGCTCGCTGACGACCTCGAACGCCGGGCCGGTGCGCTCGATCGCGCCCACCGGACGGTGTTCGGAGTGCGCGACAACGGGATGTTCGGATGCAAACGCCATTACACAAGCCTAGACGCGACCACCGACAAGTTCGGCGCGGACCGACTGGGGAAGCCGCAATGACGGTAGCTTCTACAGACATGGTCGCTCACACGTCAGCCGGTGCGCACGCCGTCGTACATGCTCCCAAGCACGAGACGTTCGACCTCGTTGCGAAAACCAACGTCGATCCCAAGGGCTTCGTCCGCGCGGTCGACGAGTACCGCGTCGAGCCGTGGGGGCTGTACATGGCCCGGACTTCCGACCACGCTCACTTCGACTACCTCGAGTCCTGGCTACTGCCTGATCTGGGACTGCGAGCCTCGGTGTTCCACTACCTTCCCGCCCACGCGCGCGATCAGGACTACTACGTCGACATCGGCGAGTACACGGCCGGCACCACCCGATGGACGTCGGTCGATCACTACCTCGACCTCAGTGTGCGAACCGGCCGCGATTACGACCTCCTCGACGTCGACGAACTGTTCGACGCACGGGTGGCGCAGCATCTGGACACCCCGACAGCCGAACGTGCCTTGGCCAGATCGATCACCGCCATCGAAGGTCTGACAAAGCACGATTACGACCTGAACGCGTGGCTCGCATCCGTCGGAATGCCGACCGAGTGGAACGGCAAACCCGCCTGACTTACCCGGTCTCCGTTCACACGGACCAGTTCGTCTCCTCGGCCCACTGCCATGCCCGACGGTATGCGACGTCGAACCACGGAGCCTTGGCATTCTCGTAGGCCTCGATGGCTGCGCTGTAGTCGGTGATTCCTGCAGCCGCCTCGGAGGCGCGCCGTTTGATTCCCGCGTATTCCGTCGCGACCGCTGAGTCCGCACGTAGCCAGTCACGGAACAACAGAGCGAACTTCTGGTTCGGCCAACCGTCGACTCGCACATGAACGTTGGCCGGTCGGCCCGGATCGGCATTGCCGTGAAAACGCTTGCCCCACACCGCAGGATCGGCCTCACCGCCCACCCCGTATGCCGGCTTGGGGTCGTCGAAGTTACTGCTCTCGATCCCGGGGAAACCTGCCAGCCGTAACTGTTCGCCGACGGCATCGGCGTCGTCGAGCCCGCGAACCGTTACTTGAATGTCGATGACGTCCTTGGCGTCGAGACCGGGCACCGCGGTGGAACCCACGTGGTCGATTCGCACGGCCTTGTCCGCGCAGGCGAGTGCCAAGCGCCCGATTATTCTGCGGGCCTGCAACTCCCACGCCGGGTCCGCTGTCACCTGTTTCGGATGCGTCCGGGCGACCGTTCCCTCTCTGAGGTTGCGCTCGAAGGGAATCAGGCGCTCGTTCCACAGGGACCGAACCTGCTCGTCGACGCTGCCGGGTGCACCCGTGTTGTCGATCCAGACATCTCCTGCGGCTCGGCGCGCGTCATCGGTCGCCTGCGCGGCGATGCGCGCGCGGGCGTCGGCCTCGGGCATGTTTCTCTGCCCGGTGAGTCGGCGTACTCGCTCTTCGGCGTCGACCCAGACGACCACGACCAGATGAAAGAACGGACCCATGGAGCCTTCGACGAGAAGTGGAATATCCTGCACCACAACGGCATCCGATGCCGCACCGTCGATGATCTCGGAAGTGCGCTGACCGACCAACGGGTGGACGATGGCGTTGAGCTTCTTGCGGGATTCCTCGTTCCCGAAGGCTACCGCTGCCAACGCAGGGCGGTCCAACGAGCCGTCGGGCGCGAGAATGTCGGCACCGAAAGTGTCCGTCAGTTGTTGCAGCCCAGGCGTTCCCGGTTCCACGACTTCACGGGCGAGCACATCGGAGTCGACGAGAACTCCCCCCAGCTCGGTCAGTACCTTGGCAACGGTCGATTTTCCGGCACCTATTCCGCCGGTCAGTCCCAGTCTCAGCATGCACCCAGTCTGACACTCGAACACGCCGAAGCACACCAGCCCCAAATGCACCGGTTTCGGAGGTCTGTCGGTTATCTTCGACCAAGCGCGACCTCGATGTGCCGACCACTGCTATTGAAAAGGACACCCATGCGAAGCAATCAGATCCAACCGGGTCGGCACCGCCTTGGCATGGATGCAGGCGTACATTGCGTTCTGATTCCGGAAGTCGCCTCGGCGTTGGCCGACCACCGGCGTAACTGGTTCACCAACCTTCTGACCCCCGCCCGCCACAGCTTCGCCAGTATGCGCAAGCGCACGGAAAGCGTCGGTCACTGGAGTCCAGCCACCGCCGCGTAGTTCTCACTCCCCCTTACACATGGGCCCGGTTCATCGAACCGGGTCCATTGTCGTATCCGCTGCGCGCAGGTTCGAACGAGAAAGCCCCGGTTCTCTCGTGGAGAGAACCGGGGCCGACGTCACACCCTCACGGGCGAACAACTTCTATCAGGCGTTGCCCGACAGCTTCTCGCGAAGTGCAGCGAGCTGCGCATCGCTGGCCAGCGATCCACCGGTCGAGGCCGGAGCCGACGCTGCGGGAGCATCGCCTTCTGCATCGGCGGGAGCCTGGCCCGACTCGGAGGAGTAGTTGGTGTTGGCGGCTTCGGCAGCTTCGTCCTTGGCCGTCTTCTCCATCTGAGCGGTGTGCATCTTGTGGCGACGCTCGGCCTCGGCGTAGCGACCTTCCCACTCTTCACGCTGCTTCTCGTAGCCTTCGAGCCATTCGTTGGTCTCGGAGTCGAAGCCCTCGGGGAAGATGTAGTTGCCACCCTCGTCGTACGAGTCGGCCATGCCGTACTTGGACGGATCGAACTCTTCTGCGTAATCCTCGTTGGCCTGCTTGAGGCTCAACGAAATCCGGCGACGCTCGAGATCGATGTCGATGACCTTGACGAGTGCGTCGTCGCCGACACCCACGACCTGGTCCGGAACCTCCACGTGGCGCTCGGCCAGCTCGGAGATGTGCACGAGACCCTCGATGCCCTCTTCGACGCGCACGAATGCACCGAAGGGAACCAGCTTGGTGACCTTGCCGGGCACGATCTGGCCGATCGCGTGGGTGCGAGCGAACTGGCGCCACGGATCTTCCTGAGTGGCCTTGAGCGACAGGGAGACGCGCTCGCGGTCCAGGTCGACGTCGAGAACCTCGACGGTGACCTCGGTGCCGACCTCGACAACCTCGGACGGGTGATCGATGTGCTTCCAGGACAGCTCGGAGACGTGCACGAGGCCGTCGACGCCACCCAGGTCCACGAAGGCACCGAAGTTGACGATGGAGGACACGACGCCCTTGCGGACCTGGCCCTTCTGAAGCTGGTGCAGGAACTCGCTGCGGACCTCGGACTGGGTCTGCTCGAGCCATGCGCGGCGCGACAGAACAACGTTGTTGCGGTTCTTGTCGAGCTCGATGATCTTGGCCTCGATCTCCTTGCCGACGTACGGCTGGAGGTCGCGGACACGACGCATCTCGACGAGCGAAGCCGGCAGGAAGCCGCGAAGACCGATGTCCAGGATGAGTCCACCCTTGACGACCTCGATGACGGTGCCCTTGACGGCCTCGTCCTTCTCCTTGAGCTCCTCGATCGTGCCCCAGGCGCGCTCGTACTGAGCTCGCTTCTTGGACAGGATCAGGCGGCCTTCCTTGTCCTCCTTGGTGAGGACGAGTGCTTCGATCTCATCTCCCACGGAGACGACCTCGTTGGGGTCGACGTCGTGCTTGATGGAGAGCTCGCGAGAAGGGATGACGCCTTCGGTCTTGTAACCGATGTCGAGTAGAACCTCGTCGCGATCGACCTTGACGATGGTGCCTTCGACGATGTCACCATCGTTGAAGTACTTGATCGTCGCGTCGATGGCTGCGAGAAAATCCTCTGCGGAGCCGATGTCGTTTACGGCCACCTGCGGTGAGGTTGTGGTTGAGGGCATGTGTTGAGTTGCTCCGGACGGGTTGGGTATCGGTTGATGGATGTTCGGTCGGACCTGTGAAACGTGTGCAACACGAGTGTCGAGGACGACATTTCTGCCGTCTCCGCGAACGCCGAGGTCGGGTGGACCCGAACTGAGCGCAGCATGAAACCACTCGCGTTGAACAGGGTACGCGATGCCGCAGTACCAGCACAAACCCGGTTAGAGTCGGCGTGTGAGCGATCATCCGGTGCTTTCGTCCACTCCCGGCCGCGGCCGCGTCGACTCCGCCGCGAGCGACCGCGCCAGCAGACTCTGGTGGGACTCCGACGCCGACAACTACCACCGTACGCACGGCGCGTTCCTCGGGGTGTCGACCGACACCGGCGAGTTCGTCTGGTGCCCCGAGGGACTGCACGAGGGCGATGTGCACCTACTGGGCGAGGTGGCAGACAAGGACGTTCTCGAAGTGGGATGCGGCAGTGCGCCGTGCGCCCGTTGGCTCGGCGCTCAGGGTGCCCGTGCGATCGGTCTCGACATCTCGATGGGCATGTTGCAACGCGGCGTCGACGCCATGGCCGGGGGTGGTTCGACCGTTCCGCTGGTTCAGGCCAGTGCCGAGGCGTTGCCGTTCGCAGACGAACGATTCGACATCGTGTGCTCGGCGTTCGGAGCAGTCCCGTTCGTCGCCGACTCCGGCAACGTCATGAAGGAAGTCGCCCGCGTCCTGCGCCCGGGCGGAATCTGGGTGTTCGCCGTCAACCATCCGATGCGCTGGGTGTTCCCCGACGATCCCGGGGTCGGCGGGCTGACCGCGACGATTCCGTACTTCGATCGGACACCGTATGTCGAGTACGACGCCGATGGGACGCCCAATTACGTCGAGCATCACCGCACGATCGGCGACCGTGTGCGCGAGCTGGTCGCCGCCGGACTCGAGGTGCGAGACATCGTCGAGCCGGACTGGCCGGAATGGCTGGACCGAGAATGGGGTCAATGGAGTCCCCTTCGTGGCCAACTGTTTCCCGGTACCGCGATCTTCAGCAGTCGAAAGCCGCACTGAGTCCGTCGCCGATCAGCGCCGGTGCACCCGCGCCTCGACGGTCTCGGTGAAGGCACTGGTCGACGCCTGCCCACCGAGGTCGGCTGTCGCCACGCCTGATTCGACCGTGTCGTCGACCGCGTGGCGGATCCGCTCGGCCGCTGCGGCGAGCCGGTCGTGGCCGTGCCGATCGGCGAGCCATTCGAGCAGCATCGCAGCCGACAGGAACAGCGCGGTCGGGTTGGCGCGGTTCTTGCCCGCAATGTCCGGGGCAGATCCGTGCGATGCCTGCGCCATGGCTTGTGATCGTGAGGAGTTGATCGACGGGGCGGTACCGAGCGAGCCGGACAGCTCTCCCGTCAGGTCGGACAGGATGTCGCCGAACATGTTCTCGGCCACGATGACGTCGTAGTCCTCGCCGCGCCGAACCAGATGCGCCGCGAGTGCGTCCACATGTTCTTCGGTGATCTCGACGTGCGGAAACTGTGCACCGACCGATTGGCAGGCATCGCGAAACAAGCCCGTCGTCATCGACAGCACGTTGGTCTTGTGCACGATCGTGAGCTTGCGGCGGCGTTTGTCGGCCAGCGAGAATGCCTCGCGCGCAATGCGTTCGCATGCCTCGCGGGTGAAGACTCCGACCGCGAGTGCCACATCGGGTGTCGGCATGAATTCTCCGCTGCCGACGAACATGTTGCGATCGGCGTAGAAGCCCTCGGTGTTCTCTCGGACCACTATCAAATCCATGTTCGGCGACACCGAACGCACCCCGGCAAGGGCCTTCGCAGGCCGGATGTTGGCGAACAGGTCGAACTGTTTCCGAATCCGCCCGCCCGGGGTCAGCTGCGAACGAAACGGCTCCGGATACGCGGCACTGTCGTGTGGACCCAGAATCCAACACTCGAGCTCGGCCAGCTCCCGCATCGTGCTCTCGGGTATCGCCGTGCCGTACTCGTCGATGGCATCGAGCCCCAGGGGTAGGTGCACCCACTCGACGGCCGGTCCACCGACAGCCGCCAGTGCCGCGTCGACCACTCGAGTTGTTGCGGGCACGATTTCGTGGCCGATTCCATCGCCGGTCATGGCCCCGATCCGTAGCGCGGTTGCATTCCGGCCGTCCGTTTGCGACATCATGACCTCCATGGTGCAGTCTGCAGAACTTCTCCTCGACTCCGGCCTCGATGCAGCGGTTCGCCTCGAGTGGGCGACGCTGTCCGACGCCGGCCTTCCGAGCCAGAACCGGCACCTCGGTGAATCGAACCGCCCACACATCACCGTCGCGGTGGCGTCGTCGATGCCCGTCGCGGTGGACGACGGCGCAGCGATCCGTTTCGATCCGTTCGACGTGCGGCTCGGTGGCCTCGTCGTGTTCGGGGGCCGGACGGCAACACTGGCACGTCTGGTCGTGCCGAGCACCGAACTGCTCGACCTGCATGCCAGGACGCTCGCCGCCGTGGGCCCTGGATCGTTCGACAATGTCGATACCGGACGGTGGACGCCGCACGTGACCCTGGCCCGGCGCTTGACGTCCGAGGAGGCAGGGGCCGCCGTGCGGTTGCTGTCGGCGAGCGTCGATGACCTGGTCGGCTCTGCTGTGGCCCTACGTCGATGGGATGGCGAAGCCAAGCGCGAGTGGCGAATCGGCTGACCGCTACCTCAGAACGTGAAGTCGCCGAACTGTGTGACCTCCGCGTGGGTATCGGGAGCGAAGCCTGCGACCACGAGAGCATCGATGGCCAGGAAAGACAGCACAACTACCAATACAATTGTCATGCACCTAGCGTCCTACCTGGGGTGAGCTCTCACGAGTGGCAGGAAAGCCACATATCGTCGAATTTCTGCCATACTTTTACGCATGCTGAAACGAGTGGTCGTTGCGCTGATGCCGTTGACCGAACAGTTCGAGCTCGGCGTCGCATGTGAGGTCTTCGGGTTCGATCGCTCGGACGAGGGTCTCCCCACCTACGACTTCTCCCTGATCGCGGGTGTCCCCCAACCGATCCGCACCCGCGTCGGCTACACCATCGACGTGCCCCATGATCTCGACCGACTCGACAGCGCGGACCTGATCATCATCCCGGCCGGTGGCACCGAGGCCGCCGACGACGGCAGCTATGTGTGCGGCACCGGATACGACCCGTCCATCGAGCCCTTACTGGCCAAACTCCGCTCGGCGGTGGACCGGGGTGCCATGGTCGCAAGCCTGTGCAACGGTGCGTTCGTGCTGGGCCAGGCAGGACTGCTCGACGGCCGGCCCTGTACGACGCATTGGCGGCATTCGGCAGTACTGGCCGCGAAATATCCGCTGGCTCGGGTGGATCCGAACGTTCTCTATGTGGACGCAGGCAACGTACTCACCAGCGCAGGAACTGCCGCCGGAATCGACCTGTGTTTGCATATCGTGCGCAAGTACCAGGGCAGCGTCGTGGCCAACGGGATAGCCCGCAGAATGGTGGTCCCACCGCATCGCGACGGCGGCCAAGCCCAATTCGTCACCAGTCCCCTGCCCGCCACGCACACCGAGACGTTGGCACCGCTGCTGGATTGGATGACCGAGAACCTCGACTCCGAACTCACCATCGGGCGTTTGGCCGCACGGGTGAACATGTCGGCACGAACGTTCGCACGCAAATTCGCGGCCGAAACCGGAACGACTCCGGCGCGGTGGCTCAACGATCAACGGGTGCTGGCAGCGCAGCAACTACTGGAGAATTCCGATCTACCGATGGATTCGATCGCCGAGGTGGTCGGATTCGGGAACGCCGCAGCCCTGAGGCAGCACTTCGTGAGATTGCGATGCACCACCCCGAACTCGTATCGCAGGACCTTCCGCGCCGCGCCGCAGCCCGTCTGACATAGCGGTCCGACAAAGCGGGTCCGACTCAGCCGGTCTGACACAGCCGGTCTGACACAGCCGGGATGATTCCAGCGAACGTCTGCGTTGACATGGTCAGAAAGCGCAACCAACGAGAGGAAACGCGTGGCCACTCAGACTTTGACTCAGCAGAACTTCGACGACATCGTCACCAACAACGATGTGGTGTTGGTCGATTTCTGGGCATCCTGGTGCGGCCCTTGCCGCCAGTTCGCTCCGACGTTCGAGAAGTCCTCGGACGCGCACCCCGACGTCGTACATGCAAAGGTCGACACCGAGGCCGAGCAGGGACTCGCCGCAGCAGCACAGATTCAGTCGATCCCGACGATCATGGCGTTCCGCGAGGGAATCCTGGTCTACGCGCAGCCCGGCGCGCTGCCTGCCCCGGCGCTCGAGGACCTCGTCGGTCAGATCAAGGCACTCGACATGGACGTCGTACGCCAGCAGATCGCCGAGCAGGCTCCGGCAGCGGAGTAAAACTACCGCCCAGCAACACTCGAAGGGCCGCTCACCGGATTCGGTGAGCGGCCTTCGCGTCGTCTGTGCCTCGAGATCAGTGAGCCGCGGCATCCCAGCTTCGGCCGGTGCCGACCGATACCTCGAGGGGCACCGACAGTTCGATCGCCGACGACATCTTGTTCCGAACCAGTGCTTCGACTTCCTCACGCTCGGAGTCGACCACCTCGAGCACCAATTCGTCGTGTACCTGCAACAACATTCGCGACTTCAGGGTCGACTCCGCCAACGACTTGTGCACGTCGATCATCGCGACCTTGATGATGTCTGCGGCGGTGCCTTGGATGGGCGCGTTCAGTGCAGCGCGCTCGGCCACCTCGCGGCGCTGGCGGTTGTCGCTGTTCAGATCCGGCAAGTAACGTCGCCGGCCGTACAGCGTCGAGGTGTAGCCCACTTTGCGCGCTTCCTCGACGGCATTGCGCAGATAGTCACGCACGCCGCCGAACCGCGCGAAGTACGCCTCCATCTGCTGTTTCGCCTCCTCGGTGGAAATCTTCAGTTGAGCAGCGAGGCCGAACGCGCTGAGCCCGTACGCCAATCCGTAGGACATCGCCTTCACCCGACGACGCAATTCGGGGGTGACTTCCTCGATCGGCACTCCGAAAGCCCGGGAACCGACGAAGCTGTGCAGGTCCTCACCGGTGTTGAACGCCTCGATCAGTCCCTCGTCGCCGGACACGTGCGCCATGATGCGCATTTCGATCTGGCTGTAGTCGGCGGTCAGCAACGTGTCGTAACCCGTACCGACGACGAACCCGTCGCGGATGTGCCGTCCCGCCTCGTTGCGGACCGGGATGTTCTGCAGATTCGGTTCGGTGGACGACAGCCGCCCGGTGGCCGCGACGGTCTGATTGAACGTGGTGTGGATGCGTCCGTCGTCGGCGACGGACTTGAGCAGTCCGTCGACCGTCACCTTCATCCGCGTCGCGTCGCGGTGATCGAGCAGGAACTTCAGAAAGGGATGCTCGGTTTTCTCGAACAACCCTTGCAGCGCATCGGCATCGGTGGTGTAACCGGTCTTGGTCTTCTTGGTCTTGGGCATGTCGAGTTCTTCGAACAGCACTACCTGCAGCTGCTTCGGAGAACCCAGGTTGATCTGCTTGTCGATCACTCCGTAGGCGGAATTCGCGGCCTCGTCGACCTGCGCGGCGAAACCCGACTGCAGGGAGCGAAGGTGGTCGCTGTCCACCGCGATACCGGTTGCCTCCACATCGGCCAGGACCGTCAGCAGCGGCAACTCCATCTCGGAGAGCAGAGTCGTCGATTCGATGGCGGCGAGCTCCGCGTCGAGCGCATCGGCCAGATCGATCACAGCCCGCGCCTTGAGAATCTCGCCCTCCGCGAAGGCCGCATCGGCGGTGTCCTCGGCGTCGAGCAACGACATTTGGCCCTCGCCCGCATCCTCGACGCGAAGTTCTCGCTTGAGGTAGCGCAGCGACAGATCGTCCAGGTTGAACGAACGCTGACCCGGCCGGACGAGATACGCGGCCAACGCGGTGTCGGTGGTCAAGCCCGCGAGGGTCCAGCCTCGGCCACGCACCGCGTGCAGTGCCCACTTCGCCTCGTGCAGCGCCTTGGGTCGTGCCGGATCGGCGAGCCACGCCGCCAGTGCGTGCTCGTCGGATTCGTCGAGAGCTGTAGTGGTGACGAAGGCACCTTCGCCGTCTGCTGCGGCGATTGCCACCGAGGTCGCGTCACTGTCGAACGGTCTGCGCGGTCCCAGGACCGACAGGCCACTGCGTCGGCCGTCGGACGCATGTTCGTCCAGCCACGCGGCCAATTCACCCGGTGCCACGATTCCACCGCGAACGTCGAAGCCTTCCTCGGCCTCGGGCTCGACCGACGCGAGGGTCTCGAACAGTCGATCTCGCAGAATTCGGAATTCGAGATCGTCGAACAGGGCGTGGATCTTCTCCCGATCCCAGGGGGCCAATTCGAGCTGATCGGGGGTGTACGGCAACGGCACATCGCGCACCATCTCGGTGAGCTCGCGGTTGAGCACCACACTCGACAAATTGGCGCGCAGTGCATCGCCCACCTTGCCCTTGACCTTGTCCACGTTGTCGACGAGAGCGGTGAGCGAGCCGTATTCGATGATCCACTTGGTCGCGGTCTTCTCCCCCACCCCCGGGATGCCGGGGAGGTTGTCACTCGGGTCTCCGCGAAGAGCCGCGAAGTCCGGATACTGAGACGGCGTCAACCCGTACTTACCGGCAACCTCGTCGGGGGTGAACCGGGTGAGGTCCGAAACACCCTTGCGCGGATACAACACCGTCACGTTGTCGGTGACCAACTGCAGGGCGTCGCGGTCGCCGGTGACCACGAGGACGCGATACCCGAGCGCCTCGGCCTGCGTCACCAACGTGGCGATGATGTCGTCCGCCTCGAACCCGGCCTCCGCCATCACCGGAATACCCATGGCCCCCAGCACATCCTTGGTGATGTCGACCTGGCCGGCGAACTCGTCCGGAGTCTTGCTCCGGTTGGCCTTGTACTCGGGAAAGCGCTCGGCTCGAAAGGTCTGTCGTGAGACGTCGAACGCAGCAGCGATATGGGTCGGCTTCTCGTCCCGAAGCAGGTTGATCAGCATCGAGGTGAACCCGTACACCGCGTTGGTGGATTGACCACTGGTGGTCTTGAAGTTGTCCGCCGGCAGCGCGAAGAAGGCACGGAAGGCCATCGAGTGACCGTCGATCAGGAGCAACGTGGGACGGGTCCCGCCCGCCTTCGCGTCGGATCCGGCCGCGGGCGCTGCACTTTTCTCGGTTACTGGGCTCACAGTCGACCAGTCTAGGTAGAGGGTCCGACAACTCGTAGCCGGATGCTCGCTCCGCGACGCGACCGCTCGAACGGCACCCGTCGCGGGCCGCGAAACACAACCGATACTTTCCGGAAATCTCAGTCGCCGATTTCGCGTCGTTTCAGCGGATAGAGTCCGACAATTGCAGTAAATCCCCAACCCGTGACTCAACGACAACCGTCCGGAGGACGTGCGTGGCTCCAAAAGTTCGATGGACCAGAAAGGTGCAACCGCCGAGGTTGCGCGCAAGATCTGCCGTTCGGCTCCTGCAGCGAACACTTCTACTCGCCGTTCTGAGTTCGATTGCCGCGCTGCTGTTCGGTGCGCCGGCATTGGCTCAGGAACCCAGTCCCACTCCCCCGGCTGCGCCGGGAACGAGTGCTGAACAGACACCACCCGCAGACGCCGTGAGCGTCGCAGGATCTCTCAACAACGGCGGCGAGCGCCTCGTCGGCGTCGATGTCGCCGCGCTCGACGCAAGCGGTGCCGAAGTCGCCCGCACCACCAGCGAAACCGGTGGTCGGTGGACACTCGACCTGTCTCCCGGCACGTACACGTTCCAGGTAGTGGAGGACACACTTCCCGACGGAGTGAGCGTCCAGGCAGAAGTCCAGCGTGACGTTCAAGCCGGGCGTTCCAACACCGTCATCTTCTCGTTCGGTGAGGCCAGAACCGCCACGAGCGTCCCCTTCTACGAGAAGTTCGTACGCACCACCGTCGACGGAATCCGCTTCGGGCTCGTGATCGCGCTCGCCGCCATCGGCCTGAGCCTGATCTTCGGCACCACCGGTCTGACCAACTTCGCACACGGCGAATTGGTGACCCTCGGTGCCGTCGCCGCGTGGATCTTCAACGTCAGCATGGGAATTCAGCTGATACCCGCGACGGTCCTGGCGGTGATAGTCGGTGTCGCGATCGGCTGGCTGAACAATGCGTTGATATGGCGACCCCTTCGCAAGCGTCGAACCGGCCTGATCGCGCAGTTGGTCGTAACCATCGGGCTCGCCATCGCGCTCCGATATCTGATCCTGATCTTCTTCTCCGATCGTGCCGAACCGTTCGCCGACTATCAGGCTCAGACCGAGAACGACTGGGGCCCGCTGTCGATCACCAATGTCAACCTCGCCTGCATCGTCATCAGTATCGTCGTCCTGATCGGCGTCGCACTGATGTTGCAGCGCACCAAGATCGGTAAAGCCATGCGGGCAGTGGCCGACAACCGTGACCTGGCCGCATCCTCCGGCATCAACGTCGAGCGCGTGGTGACGTTCGTCTGGTGCCTCGGCGGCGGACTGGCCGCACTCGGTGGCGTGCTGTTCGGACTCTCCGAACTCGGCGGACGCGTTCAGTGGGAGATGGGATTCAAGCTCCTACTGCTGATGTTCGCCGGAATCACGCTCGGTGGACTCGGCACGGCCTACGGCGCATTCCTCGGTTGCGTCATCGTGGGGCTGCTCGTTCAGTGGTCGACGCTGATCATCAATCCCGATCTCAAATACATCGGAGGGTTGCTCGTCTTGATTCTCATCCTCGTCGTCCGTCCACAGGGCATCCTCGGCTCGCGACAAAGGATCGGGTGACAACTCCATGGACATCATCGGCGCACTTCAGATCTCACTCGCTCAGCTCGTCGGCCCGTCGGCCATCTTCTATGCTCTGCTCGCCATCGGCCTGAACCTGCACTTCGGCTACGCAGGCCTGCTCAACTTCGGCCAGATCGGCTTCGCACTTCTCGGGGGCTACGGCGTCGGCATCACCACGATCACCTACGAGCAGCCGTTGTGGCTCGGCATTCTGGTCGGTCTCGCCGCGGCAGGTCTGCTGGCCCTGGTTCTCGGTATTCCGACTCTGCGACTGCGGGCCGACTATCTCGCGATCGTCACCATCGCGGCCTCGGAAATTCTGCGATTGGTATTTCGTTCGACCGCAACGGATTCGGTGACCAAGTCCACCAACGGCATCACCGGCTTCGCCGCTCCGTTCACCAACCTCAGCCCTTTCGAGGGCGGTAAAACGTACAGCTTCATCGGCGTGCGGTTCCTGGGCAACGACCTGTGGGCGATGCTCGTCGGCTGGACTCTGGTGCTGGTGCTGTGCGGAGTGATCTACCTACTCACACACAGTCCATGGGGACGCGTCCTCAAGGCTGTCCGTGAGGACGAGGACGCGGCCCGCTCCCTGGGTAAGAACGTCTTCGTCTACAAGATGCAGGCGCTCGTTCTCGGTGGAGTCATCGGCGGTATGGGCGGTGTGTTCAACGCACTGCAGACCCAGTCCATCAACCCCGACTTCTACTCGACCGCGCAGACGTTCTTCGCATTCGGCGCACTGATTCTCGGTGGGGCGGCAACAGTGTTCGGCCCGGTACTGGGCGCGATGCTCTTCTGGTTCCTGCTGTCCATTCCCGATGCGATTCTGCGGCAACTGATCTCCGGCGACGACCCGGTGCTCAACCTCACCGGTGCCCAGGTAGGTGCTACGCGATTCGTGCTCCTGGGAATCCTGATCGCCGTGTTGATGGTGTTCAGACCGCAGGGCATTCTCGGCAACAAGCGAGAGGTTCAACTCAATGCCTGACCTGAGCAAGGATGCGGCTCCAACAGCCGCACCGAGCAAGAAAGCAAGCACACTCGAATCACGCGCTGCCCAAGCGTTGTCGAGCGATCAACGCACGTCGTTGTTCGCCGGTGTCGCGAACGAACCCGGTGCCCCGAAACCCGACGCCACCCTGGTGGTGGATGGGGTCTCGCGGACCTTCGGCGGTCTCAAGGCCGTCGACGTGGCCCACCTCGAAATTCAGCGCGGCTGCATCACCGGTCTCATCGGTCCGAACGGGGCAGGCAAGACCACGCTGTTCAACCTGCTCACCGGATTCGACCGTCCCGACACGGGAACGTGGTCGATGGACGGGCAGGAACTCGGCCGGATGCATCCCCATCAGGTGGCCCGCAAGGGCGTGGTTCGAACGTTCCAGTTGACCAAGGCCTTGTCCAAACTGACTGTTCTGGACAATGTTCGGCTCGGCGCGACGGGTCAACGCGGTGAACGAATGCTCAACACGTTCATGCCGTGGACCTGGAAAGCGCAGGAGCGCCAGATCACCGAACGCGCCATGGAACTACTCGGACGCTTCAAGCTCGACGCCAAAGCCGACGACCTCGCCGGATCGTTGTCGGGTGGTCAGCGCAAGTTGCTCGAGATGGCCCGTGCGCTGATGACCGATCCGTCGGTCGTCATGCTCGACGAGCCGATGGCCGGGGTCAATCCCGCTCTGACGCAGTCACTTCTGGGTCACATCAAGTCCCTGCGCGACGACGGTATGACCGTCGTGTTCGTCGAGCACGACATGGACGTCATCCGCGATATCAGTGATTGGGTGGTGGTGATGGCTCAGGGCAGCATCATCGCCGAGTCCACGCCGGAGGAACTGTCCAACAACGGTGCCGTCGTCGACGCTTACCTGGGCAGCCATCACGATCAGGCTCTCGAATTCGACGCCGACGGCAATCCGGTCGGGGCCACCGCCGAATTGGCGGAAGCTCTGAAACAAGCAGAGAAGGACGAACTCGAAGCGGGAGGCGATCTTTCGGAACCCGAGTTCGTCAGCCCGGTGACGCCCGATGTCGCCGAAGGCGGCTCGCACCGGGCCAAGGAGGACAACTGATGAGCGAACAAACGTTGACGCCGGCGGAATTCGCCGCAACTCCCGGGGAACACGCGCGACTGGCCGACGGTGCGCTGTTGCGCGCCGACGGATTGGTCGCCGGATACATCCCGGGTGTCAACATTCTCAGCGAGTGCAACTTCTTCCTCAACGACGGCGAGATCGTCGGCATCATCGGCCCCAACGGTGCCGGTAAGTCGACACTGCTCAAGACGCTGTTCGGGCTCGTCGCGGTCCGTGAGGGCAGTGTGAAGTTACGCGGTGACAACATCACCTCTGCCGAGGCGCACGTGTTGGTCACCAAGGGTGTCGGATATGTTCCGCAGACGCAGAACGTATTCCCGTCGCTGACCATCGAGGAAAACCTCGAAATGGGAATCTACTTGCGTCCCAAGAAGTTCAACGAGCGATTCGAGTTCGTGAGCGAACTGTTCCCGCTGCTCGGAGAGCGCAAGAAGGTCAAGGCAGGCGCACTGTCCGGTGGCGAACGACAGATGGTCGCCATGGGACGCGCGCTGATGATGGAGCCATCGGTACTGCTGCTCGACGAACCGTCGGCCGGATTGTCACCGATGTTCCAGGACGAGGTGTTCATCCGCTGCAAGAAGATCAACGCGGCGGGTGTCTCGATCATCATGGTCGAGCAGAATGCCCGCCGCTGCCTGCAGATCTGCGACCGTGGATACGTCCTCGATCAGGGTCGCAACGCCTACACCGATACCGGCCCGGCGTTGATGAACGACCCGAAGGTCATCGAGCTGTACCTGGGTACCCTGGCCGGCAGCAAGGAGAAGAAGACGTAGATCGTCTTCCACGACGAAGCCCCGGTTCGACGCAGTGTCGAACCGGGGCTTTTCTGGCGTGCAGGCAACGATGCGCACACAGCACTGGGCCCGAGTCCTCATCGAGGACTCGGGCCCAGTGGATGAATCAGTTACCGATCATTCGCCGACGACGATGTAGCCGTCCGTCGTCAGCTTGTTGTCCGGTCCGAAGACCAGGTTGCCGTACGAACCGGTCGCGGGCTCGCCGCCGTCACTGAAGTTCAGTGTGCCGGTGATGCCGTCGTAGTCGATATCGGTTCCGGCTTTCACGAGCGGAAGGCACTCGGCGAAGCTCGTGCACTTGGTGCCGTCCTTGGTGACGCTGTTGATGTTGGCAGCAATATCGGTGCCTGCCGTCGACTTCGCCTGCTCGGCGGCGAGAGCCGAGATGACCACGGCGTCGTACGACTCACCGGCGTAGTTGAAGTCCACCAGAGCCGGATCGACGCCCTTGAGGCGATCCTGGAATGCGGTGCCCACGTCGGTCAACGGGGTGGTTCCGCGCATCGTGTCGAGCAGACCGGCTGCGACGGACTCACCGAGGGCGTTACCCATGTTGCCGTCGACGCCGTAGACGAGTGTGCCGTCGGACGGTCCGATGCCGATCTCGTGCATACGAGTGATGATCTTCGCGGATTCCTCGAAGCCGATGATGGCGACGGCATCCGGGTTGAAGTTCTTCACACCATCGACCTCGGCGTTGAACGACTGTGCGTTCGGGTCGTAGATCGTGGTCTGGATCTGATCGGCTGCGATGCCCGCTTCTTCGAGGTTGTCCGCGGTGTTCGCGGCCAGACCCGTGCCGTAGGGATCGTTGAGCGCGAGAATGGCGACGCGCTGTGCGCCGTCTTCGGCGATCAACTGCGACAGTGCCTGCGCCTGCAGCACATCCGTCGGTGCGGTACGGAAGTACTGTCCCTTGTCCGGGTAGCAGACGAACTGATCCGAGGTGTTGGCGGGCGAGAACTCCACAACGCCTGCGCTGGCGATCTTGTCGATGACCTTGAGCGACACCGAGGACGATGCGGCACCGACGATGACGTTCGCGCCGCCGGCGAGCAGGCGGTCGACCGTGGTGTTTGCGGTGTCGGTCGTCGTATCGCCGGAGTCACCGGGGATGAGGGTGACCGGCTGATCGAGGACGCCGCCGGCACCGTTGACGTCGTTGACGGCCAGCTGGACACCGGCGACCTCGGGCGGTCCGAGGAAGGCCAGAGTTCCGGTCTCGGGGAGAAGGGTTCCCACCACCAGAGGCGACGTGTCGGGGGTTGCGCCGGCAGTGGCCTGTTCGGGCGTGCAGTCGGTCGAGACGGTCGTTTCCGCGGCTGCAGAGCCGCCGCTGGCGCTGGTGGAGTCGGTCGAGCCGGAGTCGTCGCTCGACGAACAGCCGAACAGTGCGAGCGAGGTGACGCTCAGCACCGCAGCCGTGCGGACATAGGTCCGAATTGCCATCTAGGTTCTCCTTGAAATTGCTCGTCGTTGAAGCGCACCTGAGTTACATGTGGCTCACGTGTGGATCAGACGCTAATGCTCGGAGTCGATTCGCAAGGCCTAGAACGACGCTCGTGACCTGACTGTGACCTAGAGAGTCGAAGTTTTACGTGGACGTAGCTTTCGCGAACCGATCAGCCCTCTGCCGCAGGCTTGTTCGCAGGAGTACCGAGTGTCTCGATGACCACATCGGCAACGGCCTTCATCGTCGTTCGACGATCCATGGCGGCACGCTGAATCCACTTGAACGCCTGCGGTTCCGTGAGCGATTGCGACTCCATCAGAATGCCCTTGGCCTTCTCGATAAGCTTCCGCGTCTCCAGTCGATCCTGTAGGTCGGCGATCTCGGATTCGAGCGCAGAAATCTCACTGAAGCGACTGGCGGCCAACTCCACCGCCGGCATCAGATCGGCCTTGCTGAACGGTTTGACCAGATACGCCATCGCTCCGGCGTCACGGGCCTTCTCGACCAGCTCACGTTGACTGAACGCGGTGAGAATGACGACGGGGGCAATGCGCTTCTCGGCGATCTCGGACGCCGCGTCTATCCCGTCTCGACGCGGCATCTTGACATCCATGATGACCAAGTCGGGACGCAGTTCGATGGTCAACTCCACCGCTTGCTGACCGTCGGCGGCCTCCCCGACCACGTCGTAGCCCTCCTCGCGGAGCATCTCCACCAGGTCCAATCGAATCAGCGATTCGTCCTCTGCCACCACCACACGGAGAGGGGGCTTGCCAGTACCGTGCGCACCAGGAGCGTTCATCTGTATCGGTCTCCTTCGACAGTCGTCGCCCATCCGGGTCCTCGAGCCTCTGAAGGGTACCGGTGCACGGGGCCGAAAGCGCATCTTCTAAACTCGTCAATCGTTGCTTGAAAGACGCCAGCCCTCGTATCCCAATTGGCAGAGGAAACGGATTCAAAACCCGTCCAGTGTGAGTTCGAGTCTCACCGAGGGCACCACAACTCGGCCGGCCGCGGCAGCGGTCGGAGCCACCCACGATCGCGCCTACAGTGGGGTCATGTACATACCCAGCAGTCTCCGATGCCATGACGACAGCGCGGGCACGTTGTGCGCACAGAAGGTCGACCACCGTTTCGGAGATTCTGCGGACCGTTCCGCACAGTGGGTGTACTACACCTGCACCGCCGACCCAGCTCACGAGACCGGGTACGTCGACCGCGTGGTCACCGCCTGAATCATGTTCGTAGAGCGCGCGTATGTCCATACCGACGATGTGGGATCGGGGTGGCCCTTCACCGTTCCGTCCGTTGCCGACCTCGCGCGCGATGGACTGGACTTCTCGGCTCCGGTCACAATTCTGGTCGGCGACAACGGTTCCGGTAAATCGACCATCGTCGAGGCGATCGCCGAGGGCTTCGGGATCGATGCTCGCGGTGGACGCGCAGCGCAGCAATCACGTCGACTCGACGAGGTGACCAGCGCGCTGGGCGAGGTGCTCGAACTCGAGACCACGCCGCGGGGTTCTCGAATGCTTCGTGGCCCTCGACTGCAGAAGCGCGGCTTCTTTCTGCGCGCCGAGACCGCATTCGACATGACCGAAAACCTCGGCGGCATGCCAGGTTTCTGGGAGGAGAACACAGCCGAGATGAGCCACGGCGAGGGCTTTCTCGCGATGTTCGGTGCGATGCTGGCCGAGCCCGGCTTCTACGTGCTGGACGAACCCGAATCGGCTCTGTCGTTCACCGCGAGCCTGCAACTCGTCGCGCTGATGTCCGAACTGGGTGACGAGGGTGCACAGATCGTCTGTGCCACGCACTCTCCGATTCTCGCGTCGACACCGGGCGCGGACATCGTCGAGGTGGGCGAGCACGGTCTGCGCCGAAGTACTTGGGACGAACTGGAATTGGTGCGGCACTGGCGTCGATACCTCGACGACCCGAACAGCTACCTCCGCCACCTGCTCGGATGACTGCAGCCGCATCGCTCAACCTGCGGTCGGCACGACGTCCCGTCGACGGCGCACGCTCCCCGGTGAGACCCCGGTCTCGCGTTTGAAGGCCTTGGCGAACGCCGCCTCCGACAGATATCCGCTCCGGCGTGCCAATTCGGCCACCGAGACATCGCCCGACCGAAGCCTGTCGTGGGCGAGCTGCATCCGCCACATCGACAGATAACGCATCACCGATTCACCGACCAGCTCGGTGAATCGCGCAGAGAACGCCGAACGAGACATGTTCACCTCGGCCGCGAGTGCGGCAACGGTCCACTGCGCGTCGGGGTTTCGATGTATGACGGCGAGCGCAGCCCCGATCCGAGAATCCGTGAGTGCCCCGAGCCAGCCGGACCGGGCCCGCTCGTCTTCGGCCATCCACGCCCGCAGAGCTTGGATCACGAGCACATCGGACAACCTGGTGATGACCGCCTCTCCCCCAGGCTCCAGCGAGGTCGCCTCGTCGGCAACCATGGCCAGGAGCGAGTGCATACGCGACTGCCGGGGGCCCGAGTCCGCGTCGACGACGACCAGCGCAGGCAGCACACCGATGAGTTGCTGCGCCGCCGGATGATCCAGTCGCACTGCGCCGCACATGAGCGTCGTACTCGCTTCCCCGCTGCCGCTTCGGATGACTGCATATCGATCGCTGACGTAGTCGTGTGGAAGGTCGTACACAACTGGAGCCCCCACTGCTGCGTCGTCGTCGCTCGCGAGCACGTGCCCACGGCCGTGCGGAACCAGAGCGAAGTCACCGGGAAGAAGATCGCGATTAGGGACGCCGGGCACCGACAACCGGCATCGCCCGCTGACGACGATATGGAACCAGAGCGCGTCGTCCATGGCCGGCAACTCGAAGCCCCACGCTCCGGACAGCTCGGATCGGCAGTAGAAGGATCCGGTCATCCGCAGAAAGTGCAGCGCCTCCCCGAGTGGGTCGGGCGACTTCCAGGGATCGACTCCTCGCATTGATCCATCGTCTCACGCCGTGGACGATCGGACATGTTTTCGGGCAGGAGAGTCATTGTTCATCCAGCCGCGGACGGCAAGAGTGGATGCAGTGACAACGGACCGAAGGAAAGGAACATCACCATGATCACGATTCTGGGAGCGACCGGTCAGGTCGGATTTCGCGTCGCCGCAGGACTTCTGAAAGAGGGCAAGCACGTTCGTGCGATCGGCCGAAACACCGATCGACTCGACGCGTTGGCGGCTCGCGGCGCGCACGCCGTCCAGGCGGACCCGACGTCCGCGTCGGCCTCATCCCTCGCGGGTAGCGAGGCCGTGTTCGCGATGGTGCCGAGCAACCCCTACGCCGAGGACTTCGCCGCTGAGCAGGCACGGTGGGGTGCCTCGATCGTCGAAGCCGTCCGCGTATCCGAGGTGACGAGGATCGTGGCGCTGAGCAGCCTCGGTGCCGATCGACTCGGGGCACCCGGTGTCATCGGCTGCCTCGCCGAACAGGAGGAGCGACTGCGGACATTGACCGATCGGAGCCTGCACCTGTTGCGTCCGGTGTCGTTCTTCGAGAACTTTCTTCCGGCGGTCCGACAGTTGACCGACACCGGTACACACGTGGACTCGGTGGACCCGCACCTTCCGATTCCGATGATCGCCACCTCCGACATCGCCGACGCAGCTGTGCGGGCACTGACCGACACACCCTGGGACGGTGTACGCACCCAGGTACTCCTGGGCGAGCGAGACCTCAGCTTCGCCGAGGCAACGGCCATTCTCGGTGACCGGCTTGCAATTACAGCGGCGCGCTACGAACGCCTGCAATACGACCGAATGGCAGACATGCTCGTCTCGATGGGATTCTCGCGATCGTATGCGCAGATGTACGTCGACATGACAGCAGCATTCGACACCGAAGAATTGACCCGAGACGTACGCCGGTCACCCGACAACAGCACCGAGACCTCCTTCGAAGAATTCGCCGGCTCGATCACGGCTCCGACAGCCGTGTCATGATCATCCGAATAGCCTCCGCCACAACACTTGTCGGCGCAATTGGATCAGCACTGATGGCGGGAGTGCTGCTGGCGTTCTCGATCAGCGTGCTACCCGGACTGAAGACCCTTCCGGTCCCGGTCGCGATCTCCTCGTTCCAGAGTGCCAATGCGGCGATCCTGAATCCGCTGTTTCTCGTCCTGTTCACGGGCACGGCGCTGTCCTGCGTGATCGCAGCCGCGACGACTCCGTTCACCGAACGCGGCAACTCGGTTCTGATCATCGCCGGAGCGGTGCTGTACGTGGTCGGGTGTTGTGCGGTGACGATCGCACTCAACGTTCCACTCAACGACGCGTTGGCCGCCGTCGATCCCGCCAGTGCCGCCGGCGCGGGCGTGTGGGAGGACTTCACCGACAGGTGGGCCAGGTGGAACAACGTCAGAACGGTCGCTGCGACAGCGGCTTGCGCGGTACTGATCCTCGGTCAGGGCAGATCGGCACTGGGCTGATCGGACACCGAATCCTGGTGTCGCTTGCGGATTTCTTCCTCGAAGCGCGCGATCAGGTGGTCGGTGTCGGCGGTCGAGACGTCTCTGGCACCTTCGTCCATCGCCGCGTCACGACCCCGGCGCAGTGCGGCGAGTTCGGCTTCGAGTTCGTTGTTGTCGAGTACACGTGGATCCAGCATGACGTCCATTGTGGTCCCAGGTCCGACACCCTCGCGGGGATTTGCTGTAATCGCGCCATGAACGTTGTGCACAGTTTCGAGCCGATCGTCGGCCCGGACGCAACCACCCTGATTCTGGGCTCCATGCCCGGTGTCGCGTCGCTGGCGGCGCAGCAGTACTACGCCCATCCGCGAAATGCGTTCTGGCCGATCATGGGAACGTTGGTCGGGGCCGGGCCCGAACTTCCGTACGACGCGCGCACAGAGCGTCTCCGAAGCCACGGGATTGCCGTATGGGACGTGCTGAAGCTGTGCACCCGCGCGGGGAGTCTGGATTCGGCAATCGTCGAATCGTCCATTGTCGCAAACGATTTCGAATCACTGTTCGTCGCACATCCGAATATCGACAGGGTGTTCTTCAATGGAGCGAAGGCAGCAGAAAGCTACCGACGCTACGTAGCGACGGGATCGACGCTACCCGGCGTCGAATTCACCCGGTTGCCGTCGACCAGTCCGGCACACGCCTCACTCGATCTCGTCGCCAAGACCAGGGCCTGGGCAAGCGCGTTCAGTCGCGAACCCGCTTCGGGAAATGTCGAATGAGGCCTTCCTGTACGACGGTGGCCAACAATTGCCCGTCCATCGAGAAGAATCGGCCGGTGGCCAGGCCACGCGAGCCGGCCGCGACCGGTGATTCGGTGGCGTAGAGGGCCCACTCGTCGAACCTGAACGGTCGGTGGAACCAGATGGAATGGTTGACCGTCGCCGCCACGATGCGGTCGAGTCCCCACGACAGCCCATGGGTGGTGATGATCGAGTCGAGCACCGTGGTGTCCGACGCATAGCCCATGGTCGCGGCATGAAAAATCGACTCGTCCGGCAGATCGCCGTCCGCTTTCATCCACACCCGATTGTGATTGAGCTTCTCACCGGTGCCGTGCATGATCCACGCCGGATCGTTGGCATAGCGCATGTCGATCGGTTTGAGAGCGTCGACGAACATCTGCAAACGATCCTCGTATCCGACGAAGTGATCGCCGAGCGGCGGCAGAGTATCGGGGTACGGGACCTCGGGAACCTCGACGCTGTGCTCGAGTCCTTTCCCGAAATCCTGGAATGCCGCGAGCATGACGAACAATTCGTTGCCGTCCTGCACGGCGGTGACCTGCCGATTGGCGAATGCTCGGCCGTCGCGCTGCCGACTCACCCGATATTCGATGGGCTTCTTGACGTCCCCACCGCGGATGAAGTGCGCATTGATCGCATGAACGTCCCGAGACGTTCCGGACACGGTTCGACCTGCGGCGATGAGCGCCTGAGCGACCAGTTGCCCCCCGAACGTACGGCTCCCCACCTGCTCCGGGTGAACACCGACGAACACGTCCTCCTCGATCTCCTCCAGTGCCAGGAGATCGAGGAGCGTCTCGAGATCGGTTTTCACTGCTGTACTACTCGATGCGCTCTCGCTGACACCGATTCCCCCCGCTTCGACCACTTACCGGTCCTCTTCTCCGATTCGGTGCACATGGATCAAGTTGGTCGAGCCTACTGTGCCGGGAGGGGCACCGGCCACGATCACGACCTGATCGCCCTTGTTGTACCGACCGAGCTCGAGCAATGCCTTGTCGACCTCTTTGACCATCGCGTCCGTCGAGCCGACATCGGGAACCAGGAACGTCTCGGTGCCCCAGCTCAGCGACAACTGACTGCGGACCTCGGAGATCGAGGTGAAGGCCAGCAACGGGAGCTTGGTGTGCAAGCGAGCCAACCGTCGAACGGTGTCGCCCGACTGTGTGAAGGCGACCAGAGCCTTGGCGTCCAGTCTCTCGCCGATGTCGCGGGCAGCGTAGGAGATCACGCCACGCTTGGTCCGCGGCACATGCGTCAGAGGCGGCACACTGTCGCCCTCGGTCTCGACGGTCTCGACGATGCGAGCCATGGTCCGCACGGTTTCCATGACGTACTTGCCGACCGAGGTCTCGCCCGACAGCATCACCGCATCGGTACCATCGAGCACCGCGTTGGCGACGTCGGACGCCTCGGCACGCGTCGGGCGCGAGTTCTCGATCATCGATTCGAGCATCTGTGTCGCGACGATGACGGGCTTGGCGTTGGCGCGGGCGATCTGAATGGCGCGCTTCTGCACCAGCGGAACCTGCTCGAGCGGCAACTCGACGCCGAGGTCACCACGGGCGACCATGATCGCGTCGAACGCGAGCACGATGGCTTCGAGATTGTCGACGGCTTCGGGCTTCTCCAACTTCGCGATGACGGGAACTCGGCGCCCGACGCGGTCCATGACGGCGTGGACGAGTTCGACGTCCGCGGGCGAGCGCACGAACGACAGCGCGATGAAGTCGCACCCCAGCGCGAGTGCGAACTCGAGGTCCGCGATGTCCTTCTCGCTCATGGCCGGAACAGAGACGTCCATGCCGGGCAGGGACACACCCTTGTTGTTGCTGACCGGTCCACCTTCGGTGACGCGACACAGCACGTCGTTGCCTTCGACGCCGGTGACCACGAGGCCGACCTTGCCGTCGTCCACGAGGAGGCGGTCGCCTTCCTTCGCGTCCTGAGCCAGTTCCTTGTAGGTGGTGGACACTCGGTCGTGGGTGCCTTCGCACTCCTCGACGGTGATGCGAATCAGCTCACCGGCAGCCCAGGTGGTCGAGCCCTCGGCGAAACGACCGAGACGGATTTTCGGTCCCTGCAGATCGGCCAGAATACCCACGGCCTTGCCGGTGGCGTCCGATGCTGCGCGGACCCTCTCGTAGTTGGCCTGATGATCGGGGTGATCGCCATGGCTGAAGTTCAGTCGTGCGACATCCATTCCACTCTCTACGAGTTCACGGATTCGCTCTGTGGTTGCGGTTGCGGGTCCAAGGGTGCAGACAATCTTCGTACGTCGGCTCACGAAAGCGAGCCTAGCTGTTGGACGCCCCGTTCTCTATCGCAGACGAACCCAGCAGAATACTACCGACGAGTAGTCTCACTCCGCCGCTGCTGAGAAGGTCTGTACCGGTTCAGAGACCGTCGTCACACTACTGCCAGAGGCAGTGCCGTGGGGTGTACGGGAGACGGTAGCTCGGAGTGTCCGGTGAGGAAAGCGTCGACTCCGTGGGCTGCCGAACGACCCTCTGCAATCGCCCACACGACCAACGACGCACCGCGATGGGCGTCGCCGCAGACGAACACACCCGGTGCCGTCGTCTGCCAGTCCGGTCCACACGAGAGTGCACCCCGCCTGGTCAACGCCAAGCCGTAATCGTCGAGCAGCGGACCGTGTTCGACGCCCTCGAATCCGATGGCGAACAGCGCCAGATCACAGGGCAGCTCGACCTCTTCCCCGATGGGAGTGACGATGCGTCGACCATCCGCGTCCCGCTGCACTTCCACCTCGGCGAGCACCATGGCTCGCACGTGTCCGCGCTCGTCACCGAGGAATCTCTGCACGGCAACCTGATGACGCACGACGCCTCCCTCTGCGTGAGCAGGTGAGGTGCGCAGTACCAACGGCCACGACGGCCACGGCGACAGGCTGTCGTCGCGAGCCCCGGGCAGAGCGGGGTTGTAGTCGAGCTGCGTGACCGACGCGGCACCTTGACGGTGAGCGGTACCCAGGCAGTCGGCTCCGGTGTCACCGCCGCCGATGATCACCACGTGCTTGTCCACGGCGGAGATCGACGTGGGTCCGTCGCCCTCGCACTCCTTGTTCGACGGCACCAGATGTTCCATTGCCAGGTGAATACCGTCCAGTTCACGACCGATCACCTCGGTGTTGTCCCGGGCTCGCAGGGCACCGACGGCGAGGACGACGGCGTCGAAGGATTCGCGAAGCTGCTCGACCGTGAAGTCGATACCCACTTCGCAGTCGGTGACGAAATGCGTTCCCTCGGCGCGCATCTGCATCAGGCGCTGGTCCAGCACCGACTTCTCGAGCTTGAACTCCGGAATGCCGTACCGGAGCAACCCGCCGAGGCGGTCGTCCCGCTCGTACACCGTGACGTCGTGTCCGGCGCGGGTGAGCTGTTGCGCTGCAGCCAAACCTGCAGGACCGGACCCGACGACGGCAACCCGCTTACCGGTGCTGATCGTCGGAGGTTGCGGAACGATGCTGCCCTGTTCCCAGGCCAGGTCCGCGATGGTCTGCTCGACCCGTTTGATCGTGACACTGCCACCGGTGGCCGCCTCGGAAATCGACAGAACACACGCCGATTCGCACGGTGCCGGACACACCCGACCGGTGAACTCCGGGAAGTTGTTGGTTGCGTGCAGTCGGTCGCTCGCCGCGTCCCACCGGTCTCGGCGCACCAGGTCGTTCCACTCGGGGATCAGATTGCCCAGTGGACATCCTGCAGTTCCGGAGTGGCAGAACGGAATTCCGCAGTCCATGCATCGGCGTGCCTGATCGGAGACTTCCGCCGCCCGTTCGCTGGTGGGCTGATGCGAGTACACCTCGTTCCAGTCCTTGACGCGCTCGCCGATCGGACGCTTGGTGGCCTCGCGCTTGACGACTTTCAGAAATCCCTGTGGATCAGCCACGTGCAGCCTCCATGATCGCAGCGTCGACGTCGCGCCCTTCGGCACGCGCCATTCGAGTCGCCTCCAGCACCCGCTGATAGTCGACGGGCATGACTTTGGTGAACAGCGCGGACCGACGTGGCCAGTCGGCCAACAACGAGGCCGCGACCGTGGACCCGGTCCAGTGCCGGTGTTTGTCGACGGTCTCGCGCAACCACGCCAGGTCGTCCGGATCGGGGACCTGCAGCTCGACCATCGCATTGTTCACATCGGCCGGATCGAGACCGAGGACGAAGGCGATACCACCGGACATGCCCGCGGCCATGTTGCGACCGGTCGGACCCAACACGACCGCCCGGCCGCCGGTCATGTACTCGAACGCGTGATCACCCACGCCCTCGTTCACCGCTACCGCTCCCGAGTTCCGGACTGCGAAGCGCTCCCCCACCTTGCCCCGCAGGTAGACCTCGCCCGACGTAGCTCCGTACAGGATGGTGTTCCCGGCGATCACGTTGTCCTCGGCGACGAACGGCGCATCCTCGGAGGGGCGCACGATGATGCGACCACCCGAGAGTCCTTTGCCGACATAGTCATTCGCGTCTCCGACCAGGTCGATGGTGACACCCGGGGGCAGGAACGCACCCAGCGACTGTCCTGCGGATCCGGTGAACTCGATCCGAATCGTGTCGTCCGGCAGACCACTCGCGCCGTAGCGTCGGGTGACCTCGGATCCCAGCAGCGTTCCGACCGTGCGATTGACGTTGCGGACGGGCAGTTCGAGCTTCACCGGATGCGCATCCTCGAGCGCCCCCTCGGCCAACTGGATCAACGTTCGATCCAAGGCCAGATCGAGACCGTGATCCTGCGCGCGCAGGCGTCGACGCTGCGTCATCGGGGCACCGTGCCGGTCGACCGGCATCGCGAAGATCGGCGTCAGATCGAGACCCTTGTTCTTCCAGTGTGCGACGCCGGCCGCGGTCTCGAGCACGTCGGCACGCCCGACTGCTTCGTCGATACTGCGGAAACCGAGCTGTGCCAGATACTTTCGCACGTCCTCAGCGATGAACTTGAAGAAGTCCTCGAGGAACTCGGGTTTTCCGGTGAACCGTTTGCGCAGTTCCGGGTTCTGGGTCGCAACACCGACCGGACACGTGTCGAGGTGGCAGACGCGCATCATGATGCACCCCGCCACGATCAGCGGAGCCGTCGAGAATCCGAACTCCTCCGCGCCGAGCAGAGCCGCGACGACGACGTCGCGGCCGGTGCGCATGCCGCCGTCGCACTGGACGGTGATGCGATCGCGAAGCCCGTTGAGCACCAACGTCTGTTGGGCATCGGCAAGCCCGATCTCCCACGGTGCGCCGGCGTGCTTGAGCGAGGTCAACGGTGCCGCGCCGGTTCCGCCGTCGTATCCGGAAATGAGAACGACGTCGGCGTGCGCCTTGCTGACGCCGGTCGCGACCGTTCCGACGCCGACGGAGCTGACCAGCTTGACGTGCACTCGCGCATTCTCGTTGGCGTTCTTGAGGTCGTGAATCAGCTGGGCGAGATCCTCGATCGAATAGATGTCGTGGTGCGGGGGCGGCGAGATCAAGCCGACGCCCGGTGTCGAGTGTCTGGTCTTCGCCACCCAGGGATACACCTTGTAGCCGGGCAGCTGACCACCCTCGCCCGGCTTGGCACCTTGCGCCATCTTGATCTGAATGTCGGTGGCGTTGACCAGGTAGTCGCTGGTCACCCCGAACCGACCACTGGCGACCTGCTTGACGGCACTGCGGCGTTTCGGGTCGTAGAGGCGGTCGACGTCCTCACCACCTTCACCGGAATTGGACCTGCCGCCGAGGTTGTTCATCGCGATTGCCATCGTTTCGTGCGCCTCGGCGGAGATCGATCCGTAGCTCATCGCTCCGGTGTTGAACCGCGTCACGATGGACTCGACCGACTCCACTTCGTCGAGTGGAACCGGCGGCCGCACATCGTCCTTGAACTCGAACAGGCCACGCAACGCGCCGCCCTCACGTGCAAGCCGGTCCACCTCGTCGGTGTACTTCTGGAACACGTCGTAGCGGCCGGTACGGGTGGCGTGCTGCAACAGGAACACCGTTTCCGGAGTGAACAGGTGCAGCTCACCCTCGCGCCGGAACTGGTACTCCCCGCCGATGTCCAACCGGCGGTGCACACGGTCGGTCGGATTCTCGGGGTACGCCCTTCGGTGGCGCAGCTTCACCTCCTCGGCGAGCACGTCGAGTCCGACACCCCCGAGCTTGCTGACGGTGCCCTTGAAGTATTCACGCACCACCTCGCGGTCCAGACCGACCGCCTCGAAAACCTGTGCGCCGGTGTAGGAACCGACGGTCGAGATGCCCATCTTGGACATCACCTTGAGCACACCCTTGCCGAGCCCGTACAGGTAGTTGCGTACCGCGATCGTCGGCTCGACGCCGGTCAGCTCGCCCTCGCCGACGAGATCCTCGATCGACTCCATCGCCAGGTACGGGTTGACCGCCGCGGCACCGAACCCGATCAGCAGTGCCAGGTGATGCACCTCGCGTGCATCGCCGGACTCGACGACGAGGGCGACCTTGGTGCGTTCCTTGGTGCGCACCAAATGGTGGTGCACGGCGGAGGTGGCCAGCAGTGACGGAATCGGTGCCCGGGTATGGTCGGAATCGCGATCGGAGATGATCAAGGTGGTGTAGCCCGCAGCAATCGCCTCCGACGCTCGGACCCGCAGATCCTCGATGGCCTCGGCCAGACCGTCGCCGCCGCGCTCCACCTCGTACAACCCACGCAACACCGTCGCGGCCAATCCGGGATGGTCGCCGTCGTCGTTGATGTGAATGATCTTGTTCAGCTCATCGTTGTCGAGAACCGGCCACGGCAACACGATCTGCCTGCACGACGCCGCAGTGGGTTCGAGCAGGTTCTGCTCCGGACCCATCACCCGAGCCAGAGACGTCACGATCTCTTCGCGAATCGAATCCAGCGGCGGGTTGGTGACCTGTGCGAACAGTTCGATGAAGTAGTCGTAGAGCTGACGCGAGCGTTGCGACATGACGGCCGCGGGAGTGTCGGTACCCATCGAGCCCAGTGGCTCTCCGCCGGATGCGGCCATCGGAGTCAGCACCACGCGGAGATCTTCCTCGGTGTACCCGAACGCAACCTGTCTGCGTACGACGGAGTCGTGGTTGTACTGGATGTGCGCGCGCTCGGGCAGGCTCTTGATCTCGAGCAGGCCGGCGTGCAGCCACTCCTGGTAAGGATGTTCGGTCGCCAGCTGCAGCTTGATTTCCTCGTCGGGCACCAGTCGTCCGGCCACGGTGTCGACGAGGAACATCTTTCCGGGCTCGAGACGGCCCTTGGCGACGACCTCGGATTGCGGCACGTCGAGCACGCCCGCCTCGCTCGCGAGAATGACGCGGCCGTCGGCCGTCTGCCACCACCGGCCGGGGCGAAGACCGTTGCGGTCCAGGACGGCTCCGACGTAACTGCCGTCGGTGAATGTGACGCAGGCCGGACCGTCCCACGCTTCCATCATCGACGAATGGAACTGATAGAACGCCCGCACGCGCGGGTCCATCGTGCGGTGGTTCTCCCACGGCTCGGGCACCATCATCATCACGACGTGGGGCACACTGCGACCGCCGAGGTGCAGCAGCTCGAGCACCTCGTCCAGGGACACCGAGTCCGATGCATCCGGATTGCAGATGGGGAACAACCGCTCGAGGTCACCGGGGATCAGATTGCTCGACAGCAGCGCTTCGCGAGCGCGCATTCGGTTTCGATTGCCCTTGACGGTGTTGATCTCTCCGTTGTGGGCCACGTAGCGGTGCGGGTGCGCCAGCGGCCACGACGGGAACGTATTGGTGGAGAATCGACTGTGAACGATGGCAATTGCGCTCGTGCACAGCGGGTTTCGCAACTCGGGAAAGTACAGCGGCAACTGCATCGTGGTGAGCATGCCCTTGTAGACGATGGTGCGCGCAGAGAGCGACGGAAAGAACAGGCCCGACCCGTCCGCCTCGATCTCGGGGCTGACCCGTTCCGCACGCTTACGCACCGCGTACACCGATCGATCGAGCTCGAGGCCGGCCTTGCGAACGCCGTCTACCTCGGGGGCGGTGACGAAGAGGTAGCTCATGTACGGCATGCAGCCCAGCGCCGTGACTCCGACATCGGCTCGATCGGGATCGACCTCGACCGGGACCCAACCCAGAACGTCGAGACCCTCCTCGGTTGCCACGGCCTCGACGCGTTCGACCGCGATCGCTCGCTCACGGATTCCCTGCGGCAGAAAGCACACGCCCGCCGCAAACGTGTTGTCACCGTTGGCATTCGGTTTCGGCAGATCGAACGGTGCTAGCGAGTCGAGAAGTTCGACCGGGAGCTGGATCAGAATGCCCGCGCCGTCGCCGCTGTTGGGTTCGGCCCCGGCAGCGCCGCGATGTTCCAGGTTCTCGAGCGCGAGCACGCCGTCGGCCACGATCGCGTGAGAGCGTCGCCCCTCGATGTCGGCGATCATCGCCACGCCGCAGGAATCCTTCTCCGAGCTCGGGTCGTACAGACCCTGCTCCGCGGGCATCCGAGAAAACAGCACCACGATCACCTCCACGTCGGCCGGTGGGTGCGTGGAGACGATGCAGAATGCTGGACGCTGCACCGTGAATCTCGGCAACCCGCCGGCTGTTCGCCTCGTACAGACCGGGACGGTCGAACGAGCCGAATTTCAGAATGCCTGTCGGGAATTCACCGGGACAGCTCTGGCCCGCGAAAGAATCCGAGATTGCTCCCGGATGGCGAAATCGTAGCAGCCGCCGATCGCATCGAAGAAATACCGATGCCCTCCGCCGCCGATGCGGACGTCAGTCGCGCAAAGGCCGACCGTGCTCGTCTCGCACGCTGCCGGTCAGCATCATGATTCCATCGATCAGCGGCCAGATGCCGCCGATGCCGCACGTGAGCCACGTGACCGCAATCTGGGCCACTGCGATACCCGGCTGATTCAGATAGAAACGGCCGGCACCGAAGGCCCCCAGCAGGATGTTGAGCAGGCCGGCGGTCAGCTTCTGCTTGTCCGAGAACGGCTCGCCGGTGACCGGGTGACGGCCGTACGGGGCCATCGGGTCCATGAAACCGGGCCCGCCCGCGTACTGCGGCCCGCCGTACTGACCACCCACGTACGGGGGCGGCGATCCAAAATAGTGACCGGAGCCGTCTGCGGGCGGTGGATAGCCACCGCCGGGAGGAGGTCCGAACTGCTGACCCTGATCGGTGCCACCTGGATTCGGAGTGCCATAAGACGGGTTCGCGTAATGGGGGTCGGGCGCGCCGTACACGGGACCCGATCCCGTCGGGCCGCCCTTCTCGAACGAGATCGTCGGCTCGGTGTAACCGGATCCGTCTCCTGGAGATCCGTCGGACGACGATGAACCTGAGTCACTCACTTCGGGCTCCCTTACGGGTATGCGATACGAACAACGGCCTTGCGCGGATGCGGTACAGCGCGAGCTCAGTCTCTCAGTTTTCGCCCGCGAGCGTCCGATACATTGCCGACCAGAATGAGCACGCCGTCGACGACGTGCCAGACGAAGAGGCCGAACAACAGAATCAGCCCGAAGCCGAACACTGCGGTGAGCAGAAGTCCGAAGAAGAACAGGAGCAGCTGCGCTACGCCGATCCCGGTACTGCCGATGTAGAAGCGACCGACACCCAACCAGCCGAGAAACAGCTGCAGCAGGCCGCCGACGATCTTGGACTTGTCCGACAACGGCTCCCCGGTGACGGGATCGCGACCGTACGGAGCGTCCGGCCCGACGCCGAACGGGTTTCCGATTGGATAGCCCTGCGGCGAACCGAAACCGGGCGACCCACCGAACCCCTGTTGCTGGTACCCCTGCCGGGGATAACCCTGCGACTGCGGCTGACCGTAGCCCTGCTGCGGGTAGCCCTGTTGCGAGAATCCCTGCGGCTGGCCGAAGCCCTGCTGCTGTCCGTAGCCATGCTGCGGGATGCCCTGTTGCGGGAAGCCCTGGGGCTGAGCGTAATTCTGAGGTGGATAGTTCTGGGGTGGGTAGTTCTGTGGTGGCGGGAAACCACCGACGGGATTGTCGATACTGCCGTCCGGACTCGGGGCCGGGTAGCTCGGCGTGCTCGACCAACCCGGTCCGTTCCCGATTCCCGAGTACGTATCCCACCCCGGCCCGGTAGGTCCGGTGGGACCGTGCGACGGTGCCGACTCCGAGGTGGCGGGCGGCTCCGACAGCGACGCCTCGGCGGTGGCGTCGTAGTCGAACGGAGTGCCGAACGACGCAGTCGGCTTCTTGTCACCATCACTGGAACCGCCCGTGCCGGAACCGGATTCACGACCGGGACCGTGGGTCTTGTCGAAATCAACCACGCGTACTGCCTTCTTCCTCGGCTTCCTTCTCCGACGCTCGCACGTCGTGCTTGTCTGCGGCTTCGCCCTTCACCGTGCCCGAGTCGACGGCACTGCCGGCGGTGTCATCGCCCTCGGCTGTGTCATCGCCATCGGCGGTCTTATCGCGGTCCGGGTCGTCGTTCGATCTCAGGGTCGACGGGTCTTCGCGCCCCTTGGTCGCGATCACGAAGTATGCGACCGCCAGGACGAAGATGATGGCCGAAGTGAACGTGTTGACGCGAAGTCCCGCGATCTTCGTCGCGAAATCGTCACGCATGAGCTCCACCCAGAATCGTCCGGCGCAGTATCCGGCGACGTACAACGCGAACAACCGTCCGTGGCCGATCGTGTACTTGCGGTCGATGAGCACCAGCAGCGCAACGATTGCGAGGCTCCACAGCAACTCGTACAGGAACGTCGGATGGACGACCTTCTCCACGAAGCCCGTCGACACTCCGTTCAGAGGATCGAGTCGACCGTTCGAGTCGACTCGCTCGTAGATTTCCAGACCCCATGGCTGCGTGGTGGCGCGACCGTACAGTTCCTGGTTGAAGTAGTTGCCGATACGACCGATCGCCTGGGCCAAGAGAATCGGCGGCCCCACAGCATCACCGAATGCGGGCAGGGGAATCCCTCGTCGACGGCACGCGATCCATGCACCGACTCCGCCGAGGAACACCGCTCCCCAGATTCCGAGACCGCCGTTCCATACGTACAGCGCCTCGATCGGATTTCCGCCCGGTCCGAAGTACGTTTTCCAGTCCGTTGCCACGTGGTAGAGACGACCGCCCAGCAGACCGAACGGAACAGCCCAGACTGCGACGTCGAGGACGGTTCCCTTGGTTCCCCCGCGAGCGACCCAACGGCGATCGCCCCACACCACCGACACCACGATCCCGATGATGATGAACAGGGCGTAGGCCCGGAGAGCGAGCGGTCCGACGTGCCACACCCCCTGCGCAGGACTGGGAATGTAGGCCAGGATCTCGGTCGAAGTCACGACGCTACGTTAGCGGAACGGACACCTTCGGCGAGTTCCGTCGTCAGGTCACGCACCGCGTCGAGCCCCTTGTCCACTGCACTGACCAAAGCAGATCCCACGATCACTGCATCGGCATAGCGCGCGATCTCGGCGGCCTGAGCACCCGAGCGAACACCCAGCCCGACGCCGATCGGGATGTCGGAGTGCTCCCGGATGCGGGCCGAGAGTGCGGGTGCCATCGAGGACACCGCGTCGCGGGCACCGGTCACGCCCATCGTCGAGGCCGCATAGACGAAGCCGCTGCTGGCTTCGACCGTGCTGACGAGCCGCTCTTCGGTGGAGGACGGGGCGACGAGGAAGATCCGGTCCAGGCCGTAGGAGTCGGACACCTCGATCCATTCCTTGGCCTCGTCGGGAATGAGATCAGGTGTGATGATTCCGAGCCCACCCGCGCCGGCCAAATCCCGAGCAAAGTTTTCGATGCCGTATTTGAGTACCAGGTTCCAATACGTCATGACCAACGCTTTTCCACCGGCAGCAGCAACCTGCTCGGTCACGGCGAACACGTCCTTGACTCGGGCACCGGCTTTGAGAGCGACATCTGCTGCGGCCTGAATCGTGGGGCCGTCCATCACCGGATCGGAGTAGGGAATGCCCACCTCGACGATGTCGCATCCTGCGTCGACCATCGTCTTGAACACCTCGACCGAGCGCGGCACGGTCGGGAAGCCCGCGGGCAGATACCCGACGAGCGCAGCGCGCCCCTCGGCGCGACACTGCGCGAAAGTACCCGACAGGCGAGAGTCGTTGTTGCTCATGGCTTGATACCCACTTCGTCGTCCACGTTCGGTTCGCCGTCACCGTCGATCAGACCGAACCATTCGGCGGCGGTGTCGACATCCTTGTCTCCGCGTCCGGACAGGTTGACCAGAATGATCGCGCCCTCGCCCAGCTCCTTGCCGAGCGTCAATGCGCCGGCGATGGCATGCGAGGACTCGATGGCGGGAATGATGCCCTCGCTTCGGCACAGCACCTTGAAGGCGTTCATCGCTTCGGTGTCGGTGATTCCGCGGTATTCGGCCCGCCCGATGTCGTGCAGGTACGAGTGCTCGGGTCCCACACCCGGGTAGTCCAATCCCGCTGAGATCGAATGGGAGTCGACGGTCTGGCCGTCTTCGTCCTGCAGGAGGTAGGAGTACGCCCCGTGCAGCGCACCTGGAGTACCACCACTGATGGTCGCAGCGTGGCGGCCGGTCTCGACGCCGTCACCTGCCGCCTCGAACCCGATCAGCCGAACGTCGGCGTCGTCGATGAAGGCGTGGAAGATCCCGATCGCGTTGGACCCACCGCCGACGCAGGCGGCGATGGCGTCGGGCAGCCTGCCCGTGGAGGCGAGCACCTGCTGCCGCGCTTCGAGGCCGATGATGCGCTGGAAGTCGCGCACCATGACCGGGAACGGATGCGGTCCGGCGACGGTGCCGAAGCAGTAATAGGTGTTGTGCGCGTTGGTGACCCAATCGCGCAGGGCCTCGTTGATGGCGTCCTTGAGGGTGCGCGATCCGGACTTCACGGCCACGACGCTCGACCCCAGCAACCGCATCCGAGCAACGTTGAGCGCCTGCCGTTCGGTGTCGACCTCGCCCATGTACACGACACATTCGAGTCCGAGGAGTGCACATGCCGTCGCCGTGGCGACTCCGTGCTGGCCCGCACCGGTCTCGGCGATGATCCGAGTCTTGCCCATTCGCTTGGCCAGCAGTACCTGGCCGAGAACATTGTTGATCTTGTGAGAACCGGTGTGATTCAGGTCTTCTCGCTTGAGGAGAATACGAGCGCCACCGGCGTGCTCGGACAACCGCGTCGCCTCGAATACCGGTGACGGTCGACCGGTGTAGTCACGCTGCAGTCGATCGAGCTCGCCGAGAAATTCGTTGTCGCTGCGCACCTTCTCGTACTCGGCGGTGACTTCCTCGATCACGCCCATCAGCGCCTCGGGGACGAACCTGCCGCCGTAGACACCGAAATGTCCGCCCACATCGGGTTCGTGCGCGCTGCGCTCGGTGAGGCCGATGCTGCTTTGCGGCAGATCAGCGCCCTTGAAGCGGACTGCCTGCGGGGCGTCCGCGATGCCTGAAGAATTGCTGGTGCTCACCGGTCCAGTGTGCCCCAACGGCGGACCGCCGCCGCGCTCGGGTCGGATGCCGAGTCAACCGTGCAGGATCAGCGCGCGGGCTTGGGGCAGGAGGGATGAGTTCCTGCCGTCACCAGGTCCGACACAGCCGTGCGCGGATCGCCTGCAGTCACCAGACCCTCGCCGACGAGTACTGCATCTGCACCTGCTCCGGCGTAGGCGAGCAGATCGGCTGTTCCTCGCACTCCCGACTCCGCGATACGGATGATCTCGCTCGGCAACCCGGGCGCAATGCGGCCGAAACTATCTCGGTCGATCTCGAGTGTCTTGAGGTTGCGGGCGTTGATCCCGATGACGGTGGCACCTGCTTCGAGAGCTCGATCTGCCTCGGCTTCGGTGTGCACCTCGACCAATGCGGTCATTCCGAGCGACTCCGTGCGATCGAGCAAGGACGCCAGAGCGTCCTGTTCGAGGGCCGCGACGATCAACAGAATGACGTCGGCACCGTGGGCCCGAGCCTCGTGGATCTGGTACGGACCGACGATGAAATCCTTGCGCAACACGGGAATCGAGACGGCGGCACGCACCGCATCGAGGTCTGCCAGAGATCCGTGGAAGCGACGCTCCTCGGTCAGGACACTGATGATGCGGGCACCGCCCTGCTCGTATGCGCGCGCCAGCACCGCCGGATCACCGATGTCGGCCAGAGCGCCCTTGGACGGGCTGGCCCGCTTGACCTCGGCGATGACGCCGATGCCGTCCTCGCGCAGAGCGGCTGCCGCGTCGAGAGGTGCCGGGGCTGCTTTCGCTGCTGCTTTGACGGCGGCGAAATCGACCACCGATTCACGCGCGGCCACATCGGCCCGAACACCGTCGAGAATCGAGTCGAGAACAGTCATGGTGCCCCCAGTCCTTTCTGAGCGTCGACGGTCGATGTGAGGAATCTCATCGGCGTCGGATCTAGCGTAGAGGTCCCTGTCGATCGGACGAACGCGGGGTACCGGACTCGTCGGTAGGGTCTTCGCCCGCATCGAGCGCGTCCCACATCATGCGTTCGGTGAGGTCCTCCCCCTCGTCCTGAACGACGTTGTCGGAGGCCGAATTACGGACGCGTCTGGCAACCTCGTCACGTCGCACTGCGGGGGCGTCGTACTTGGACGAGAGTACCTGCGAGGCAAATGTTTTCCGAATCGACACCGCAGCCGCAGCAAGGGCGCACAGCGCACCGATCAGGGTGACGACCGCGGGCAGAATCGACACGTCCGTCATCGAGACCTGGGCCCTGGCCGGAAGTTCGGCAAGGGCCGCCGACTCCGAGTCGGAGGCTCCTGCGGTGAGCAGCCGAACGGCCGGGACAGCGGCCGCCACGGCCACCACCGCGATCAACAGGGCCAGGACCCGAGAGGCCCACCCGCGCACCGCGAACGACGCCGCCACCGCCGCCAGCAAGACCAGTGCCAGCGGTGTGGTGGCAGCTGCCCAGGTGCCACCGAGAAGATCGTCGGTCCGGCTCTCCCCGAGACCGTCCGACGACGTCACCCGCACCCACGTCATCCGCGACGCGCCCCACAGGCACGCCGCGGCAACGGCAAGCAACGCAACCGGCACGGCGGCGGACGCGCGACGACCCGATCGTTCGGTCATCGCCCACCGACCTCGCGCAGCGATTCCGCGGCCGCAACTGCGCCGAGTACGGCCATCGCCTTGTTCCGTGCCTCGTCGTCCTCGTACTGCGCTACCGAGTCCGCCACGACCCCGGCACCGGCCTGAACGTAGGCGGTCCCGTCCTTGATCAGGGCGGTCCGAATCGAAATGGCGGTGTCGGCGTCACCCGCGAAGTCGAGGTAGCCCACGATGCCGCCGTAGATGCCGCGTCGCGTGGGCTCCAACTCGTCGATCAATTCCATGGCACGCACCTTCGGTGCTCCCGACAGGGTGCCCGCCGGGAAGCAGGCCTTGACCGCGTCGAGGGCACGCTTGCCCTCGGCCAAGCGGCCCGTCACCGTCGAGACGAGATGCATCACGTGGCTGTATCGCTCGATGTGGCGGTAGTCGCTCACCCGGACCGTGCCGGGTGCACAGACGCGCCCGAGATCGTTGCGCCCGAGATCCACCAGCATCAGATGTTCCGCGTTCTCTTTCTCGTCGGCGAGTAGGTCCTTCTCGAGCAGCACGTCCTCTTCCTCGGACGTTCCGCGCCAGCGCGTGCCCGCGATGGGATGTGTGGTGGCGAGGCCGTCCTTCACCGTGACGAGAGCTTCGGGGCTGGATCCGACGATCGAGAACGCGGTTTCGTCGTCATCCCCCGGTACATGCATCAGATACATGTACGGGCTCGGATTCGAGGCGCGCAGCATCCGATAGACGTCGAGCGGAGACGCATCGGTGTCCATCTCGAATCGTTGCGAAAGGACGACCTGAAAAGCCTCTCCGGCTTCGATCTCCTCCACCAGGCGAGCGACGTCGGCACCGAATCCCTCGGACGTTCGCTGTCGACGGAACTGCGGCGCAGGCCTGGACACGGTGGAAACAGTGGACGCTGCCGGCTCGGACAAGTCTGCGCACATGCGGTCCAGTCGGCGCACGGCGTCGTCGTAGGCCGCGTCGACATTGTCGTCGGTGCCGTCCCAATTGACCGCGTTCGCGATCAATGTGATCGCACCCTCGTGGTGGTCCACGGCCGCCAGGTCGGTCGCGAGCAACATCACCAGCTCGGGCACACCGAGGTCGTCCTGCGCATGTTCGGGCAGCTTCTCGATGCGCCGCACCGAGTCGTAGCCCAGGTAGCCGACCATGCCGCCGGTCAACGGAGGTAGACCCGGCACCCGCTCCGAGTGCAACAACTCCAGAGTTCTGGCCAGGACTTCGAGTGGATCACCGCCGCTCGGGACCCCTGCCGGAACGTTGCCGCGCCATGCGGCCTCGCCGTCGATGACCGTCAGCGACGCCGGAGCGCCCGCGCCGATGAACGACCACCTGGACCACGAACGGCCGTTCTCGGCGGACTCGAGCAGAAAGGTGCCGGGCCGGTTGGCACCGAGTTTGCGATAGGCCGACAACGGAGTCTCGGAGTCGGCGAGCACCTTTCGAGTCACCGGAACCACTCGATGTTCTGCTGCGAGGTGCCGGAACACCTCACGTGAGGTGGTCGAGTCCGCGTTATCGGTGTTGGGGGTCGGGCCGGGGTCGGTGGTCGTCTCGCCGTGCATTGCTCCATCCTCCCAGGTTCGGTATATCGGGTCACTCCGCAGGCTCCGCTCCTGACCGAAAGGTCACTCCGCAGGCGCTCCGCTCCTGACAAGGTCGGCGATCGCGGTAGCCTGCCGAACATGAAACAAGGCGAACTCGTTCCCGACTTTTCCCTACCGGACCAGACCGGACAGACACGAACCCTGACCGAACTGCTGGCGAACGGTCCGATTGTGCTGTTCTTCTACCCCGCAGCCTTCACGCCCGGGTGTACCGCCGAAGCGTGCCACTTCCGGGACCTGGCCTCGGAGTTCGCCGAAGTGGGAGCCACCCGAGTCGGCATCAGTGCCGATGCGGTCGCCAAGCAGGCAGAGTTCGCCGCGGCCAAGTCGTTCGACTACCCCCTGCTCTCCGACGAGGACGGTGCTGTCGCCACTGCGTTCGGCGTCAAGCGCGGACTGCTCGCCAAACTCTCTCCGGTCAAGCGGGCAACGTTCGTCATCGGCACCGACCGAAAAGTACTCGAGACCTTCTCGAGCGAACTGCGCTTCGAGGCTCATGCGGACAAGGCACTCGAATACCTGCGCGCACATCGCGCGTAGAACATCTGTCCCACGTGATGCCTCGGGTGGGGGACCCTCGAGGCATCATGTGCAGACCACAACTATTTGGGCAGGAGTGGAGCCTGCAGGAACGACCCAGAGGCAGGAGTGGAGCCTGCAGGAACGACCCAGAGATATGAGTGGAGCCTGCAGAAACGACCCCAGAGATAGGGGTGGCCTGCAGTGAAGACCCAGAGATGGAGAGGTTCCCACGATGGACACGTCGGCGACTCCGAAGGAGTCGACTCCGAGTGAGGCGGTGGATCCCCGCTGGCTCAACGAAAGTCAACAGCAGGCCTGGCGGTCGCTCGTCGCTCTCGTCACTCGACTTCCCGCTGCACTGGACGCTCAGCTGCAGCGCGATTCTCAGCTGACTCATTTCGATTACTTCGTCCTCGCCACCGTCAGTGAGAACCCGCAGCGGCGCATCCAGCTCAGGGACCTGGCGGAGTACGCGAATGCGTCGCTCTCGCGGCTCTCGCACGTGGTGACCAAGCTCGAGAAGGCCGGTTGGGTTCGCCGAGAGTCCATCCCGGGCAGCCGCGGTTCCTATGCGGTGCTGACGGACTCGGGTATGGCCAAGGTCGTGGAATCGGCACCCGGACACGTCGGCACAGTGCAGGCGCTGGTGTTCGAGGGGCTCTCGGACGCGGAGGTGGCGCAACTCTCGACGTTGAGCGCTACCCTGCTTGCGCAGTTGGACAAGGGAATCGCTGCAGGCACCGGTCACGCCTGAGAGTTCTCGGGCCCCATCAGCACGTCGGCGTCGAAGCAGGTGTGCGCGCCGGTATGGCATGCCGCACCGACCTGATCCACGACGAGAAGAACCGTGTCACCGTCACAGTCGAGCCGAACCTCGTGCACGTACTGCGTGTGCCCCGACGTCTCACCCTTGACCCAGTACTGCTGCCGGGATCTGGAATAATAAGTGGCCCTGCGGGTTTCGAGAGTACGAGACAGAGCTTCGTCATCCATCCAGGCGACCATAAGCACCTGCCCTGTCGATCGTTCCTGCACCACCGCACTGAACAGGCCGGCGTCGTTGCGCTTGAGCCTGGCGGACAGAGTGGAGTCGAGCGTCATGGAAAGACCTCTTCGCTATCGAACGACGATGCGCTCGGAGCGCATTGCGTCTTTGACCTGACCGATGGTGAGATCGCCGAAATGGAAGACACTGGCGGCGAGAACCGCATCCGCCCCGGCGTGCACCGCGGGCGAAAAATGCTCCACTCGTCCCGCTCCTCCACTGGCAATGACCGGCACGTGCACCGCCGCTCGAACCGCCGCGATCATCGGTAGATCGAACCCTGCCTTCGTGCCGTCGGCATCCATCGAGTTGAGCAGAATTTCTCCCACGCCCAGTTCGGCACCACGTATCGCCCACTCGACCGCGTCGATGCCGGTACCGCGTTTGCCACCGTGGGTGGTGACCTCCCAGCCCGACGGGGTGTCCTGCTGGCCCTGCGGCACGGTACGAGCGTCGACGGAGAGCACGATGCACTGAGACCCGAACCGCTCACTGAGCTCACGCAACAACTCGGGTCGGGCGATCGCCGCGGTGTTGACGCTGACCTTGTCTGCTCCGGCTCGAAGGAGCAGGTCGACGTCGGCGACGGTGCGCACTCCCCCGCCGACGGTCAGCGGAATGAACACCTGCTCGGCGGTACGGCTGACGACGTCGAGCATGGTTCCTCGATCGGACGTCGACGCCGTGACGTCCAGAAAGGTCAGCTCGTCGGCTCCCTGGGCGTCGTAAGCGGCCGCCAGCTCGACGGGATCGCCCGCGTCGCGGAGGTTTTCGAAGTTGACGCCCTTGACGACACGTCCGGCATCGACGTCGAGGCACGGAATCACTCTGACCGCCACGCTCATCGCGCAGGTCCTTCCAGATAGTCGGCAGGGTCACCTAGTTCGGTGATCACCTTCAGCAGCTCGTCGTGAACCCCGGGTCCGGCCGCGAGCACCGACCTCGAGTCGACCGTCCAGGGTTCGCCCGCGAGATCGGTCACGATTCCACCGGCCGCGCGCACCAGCAACGCACCGGCAGCGTTGTCCCAGGCCCGATGACCGAAGACCACCGCACCGCCGAGTACACCGCTGGCCGTGTACGCCAGATCCACTCCGGTGGCACCGTGCATCCGTAGTCGGGAGGAGTGCATGGACAACTCTTCGAGAATACGGAACCTGAACCGCCCGGGCAGAGCGCCGCGACTGGCGACGTTGAAGGCACCGAAGCCGATCATGGACTCGCGCAATCCCTTCGGCTGCAGCGCCGGCAGCGGAACACCGTTCAACAGCAGCGGGCCACCTGCCACGGCAGCGAATCGCTGATCCACCAGCGGCAGCCACGTGAGCCCGAGGACGGGTTCCCCATCGGCGAGCAGCGCCAACAACGTTCCCGCCGATGGCAATCCAGACGAATAGTTGAACGTGCCGTCGATGGGGTCGAGCACCCAGACGAGGCCGGCGTTCAGATCCGGTCCGCCGAATTCCTCACCGTGAACGGCAATCCCGGTCGAATCGAACAGCTCCGCACCCAGCCGACGTTCGAGTTCGAGATCAACCGCGGTGGCGAAATCGTCCGGTCCCTTCTGCACTGCGCTCGGTGCGCCGACGCCCGCGACGAACCGATCGTGGATGCCGTCGAGCAATCCACCGGCGATCTCGAGCAGACGAGTCGGTTCCTCGGGGAGGGTCATTCGTTGTTACCGAGACACCGCAGCGAGGGCATCGGGCAGCGTGAAACGTCCGGCGTACAACGCCTTTCCGACGATGGACCCTTCCACGCCGCGATCGACCAGTCCTGCGATCGCCTCGAGGTCGGCAATGGTGGACACGCCGCCCGACGCGATCACGGGCTTGTCGGTCTTGGCGCACACGTCCGCCAGCAGTTCCAGATTGGGCCCCGTCAACGTGCCGTCCTTGGTCACGTCCGTCACCACGTAACGCGAGCACCCGTCGCGCTCGAGCCGTTCGAGCACCTCCCACAGGTCACCGCCGTCGCTGACCCAGCCGCGGCCGCGGAGTCGCGGAGCTCCATCGACGATGAGCACGTCCAGGCCCACTGCGACACGATCACCGAACTCGCCGATCGCACGGGAGCACCACTGCGGATCCTCGAGGGCTGCGGTGCCGAGATTGACTCGCGCACAACCGGTCGCCAACGCCGCGCGCAGCGACTCGTCGTCACGGATGCCGCCAGACAACTCGACCTTCACATCGAGTTCGCCGACGACCGAGGCGAGCAGATCACGATTGGACCCCCGCCCGAACGCGGCGTCGAGATCCACGAGATGAACCCACTCCGCGCCGTCGTTCTGCCACGCCAGGGCAGCATCACGAGGCGACCCGTACTTCGTCTCGCTCCCGGCTTCTCCTTGAACGAGACGAACAGCTTCGCCGCCTGCGACATCGACAGCAGGCAATAAGACCAGGCTCACGTGCGAATATGCTACGGGCCGACTCGTACCGAATTCAAAACGGGTGCCCGCTGCCTCGTCCGCAGGCCGTCACGACGGCCGTCGGATATCGGGACCGAGTTCTTTGCGCGTCATGCGAGTGGACACCACTGCCATTGCTGCGATCGCGCCGACCACGCCGGCCAAGGCTATGCACAGAGCCACGCCGGCGCTCGGCTGCACGGTAGCGATCAAGGCGGTGGCGATTGCCAGCACCGCGACGGCAGCACCGAGTGATCGAAAGGCCAGCCGGCCGAGCGAGAACTCGCGCTCGCTCACACCGACCGAACCCAATTCTCGAGCAACGCGGCACCGGCGTCTCCAGATTTCTCCGGGTGGAACTGCGTGGCCGAGAGCGCGCCGTTCTCCACGGCGGCGAGAAAGCGGCCGCCGTGATCGGCCCAGGTGAGCAACGGCGCGGCGATGGTATCGCCGGGTGCTAGTTCCCATTGTTGCGCGGCGTAGGAATGGACGAAGTAGAACCGGGTCTCGGGATCGATGCCGTCGAACAGCACGCTTTTCTCCGGTGCCTCGACGGTGTTCCATCCCATGTGGGGCAGCACGTCGGCTTGTAGCCGCTCGACCGTTCCCGGCCACTCCCCACACCCATCGGCCTCGACGCCGAACTCGACCCCGCGGTCGAACAGGATCTGCATTCCGACACAGATGCCCAGGACAGGACGTCCACCGGCCAAACGACGCCCGATGATGCGGTCGCCCCTCACTGCCGACAGACCTTCCATGCATGCGGCGAACGCGCCGACACCGGGAACGACGAGGGCCTCGGCATCGAGCGCTTCGTCGAAGTCCGACGTCACGGTCACATCGGCACCGACCCGGGCGAGCGCCCTCTTCGCCGAGTGCAGATTGCCCGAGCCGTAATCGAGCAACACCACAGAAGTCATGTGGCAAGTCTATCGGGGCGCGGTCTGGCGATGAGTGCCACCGCCGCGACGACGACCACCGTGGCAGCGGCAGCGGTGAATCCCGCGGTGTAGCCCACACTCGTCGCCAGGACACCGAGGGCCAGGGCACCCGCCCCGGTGCCCGCGTCGAAGCTGATGTTCCAGACGGCGCTCGCGCTGCTGTAGCGGGCGGGACCGGCTGCGTCGAACGCCATCACGAGACTGTCGTTCTGGCATGCGCCGTAGCCGATTCCGAACAGGACGGCCGCGACGAAGAACAGCGCCGCGGACATGCCGCCGAGTGCAGCGATCGCGAACAGAGCGATGCCGATCGCCGACGACACCAGCGCCGGAAACACCGATCGTCCGATTCCGATTCGGTCGGCCACCGACCCCGCGGTGTAACGCCCGACGAGCATCGAGGCACTGACGACGGCCAGTGCGAGTCCGATCATCGCGGCTCGGTTCGATTCGGCGATGGGCAGCAGACTGGTGATTCCACCGTAGGCCGCGGACACCGAGGCCACGACGAGGCACGGCACGAGGAACTGACGCACGTCCAGGCGCAGCCGCTCGAGCGGCTGCGGCTGCGGCGCGGGTCGGGTGGGCGGCAACAGCGCCACCCCGATCAGGCCTGCTGCGGGCACCAGTGCACCGAGTACGAACACAGCCGTCGGATTCGCCGCAAAAATCACCAGACCCAGTGGCAGCGTGACCATCTGAGCCAAAGCGACGGCAATGCCCTGCGCGCCCGTTGCCCGGCCGAGCAACGCTGTCGGAGCGAGTTCGGCGACGATGGCGGCACCGGCGACCGTCAACATCCCGAATCCGGTGCCGCGCAGCGCGGATACCGCCAGCGCCGGTACGGACTCCACCGAGACGATGAACAGCAGTGCAGGTAACCCGAGGAGCAGACACCCGGCAGCCAGAACCGCGCGGTGCCCGACTCGCATCAGCATGCGCGGCACGAACAGCTGAGTGATCACCGTCGTCGCCATGAAGATCGCGGTGCTGGCCGCGGCCACCGCGTCGGACGCCCCCGACTGGGACACAGCGAGTGGAACGACGGGGAGCAGCAAACCCCAGCCGCCGAACGCTGCCGCACCCATGGCCATTGCGGCGGGAAGGCCACGGATCGAGCTCAGACCACTCAAGACACGAGCACCGGTCGACCGGTCACAGACTTCCCTTGGTGGACAGAATTCCGGTCACACGCGGGTCGTACTCGGTGGCCTGCCGTAGCGCCCGCGCGACGGCCTTGAACTCGGCCTCGGTGATGTGGTGCTGGTCGCGGCCGTAGATCACTCGCACGTGCAGGGCGATGCGAGCGTTGGACGCCAGCGTCTCGAACACGTGCTTGTTGATCACTGTGGAATACGGAACGCCCGGGTAGCCGCCGATGACCGAGTGCACCATGTAATCGGGCTCGCCGGTGTGCACACAGTACGGACGACCGGACACGTCGACGGCCGCGTGCACCAGCGTTTCGTCCATCGGGATGAACGAGTCGCCGAACCTGGTGATGCCGGACTTGTCACCGAGAGCCTGACCGAGGGCCTGCCCGAGCACGATCGCGGTGTCCTCGACGGTGTGATGTGCCTCGATCTCGATGTCGCCCTTCGCCCGAACCGTCAGATCGAAACGCGCATGAGTACCGAGCGCAGTGAGCATGTGATCGTAGAAGGGAACACCGGTGGAGATGTCGACGATGCCGGTGCCGTCGAGGTTGAGCTCCACCGAAATGTCGGATTCCTTGGTGGTGCGTTCGATCTTGGCGATGCGGGGAGCGGGTGTGGTCACTTCGAGGCCTCTGCTGTTTCGGTCGATGCGAGTGCTGCGCTGACGGTGAGGAATCGGTCGTTCTCGTGCGCCAGTCCGATGGTGACGCGTAGATATCCGGGAATGCCCACGTCTCGGATGAGGACGCCGTCGTCGAGGTACCGCTGCCAGGTTGCCGGCGCATCGAAGAACCGTCCGAAGAGCAGGAAGTTGGCGTCGGACGACACCACGTGATAGCCCTGGCTGCCGAGTGCCTCGGCCACCCGATCGCGTTCGGCAGACAGTTCCGCCACGCTGCCGAGAGTGTCCGAGGCGTGCCGTAGCGCCGCCCGCGCAGCTGCCTGCGTGACTACCGAGAGGTGATAGGGCAAGCGCACCAACAACATTGCGTCGACGACGGCCGGGGCAGCCACCAGATATCCCAGCCGACCGCCGGCGAACGCGAACGCCTTGCTCATGGTTCGACTGACCACAACCTTGCTCGGGTAGCTCTCGATCAGTCCGATCGCGCTGGGCGCAGAGGAGAACTCGGCGTAGGCCTCGTCGACCACGACGATTCCCGGTGCGGCGTCGAGGATTCGGCGCAGATCCTCCTCGGCGATGCTGTGGCCCGTCGGATTGTTCGGGCTGGTGACGAACACGACGTCGGGCTTACGCTCCTCGATCGCCTGCACCGCGTAATCGACGTCGAGCGAGAAGTCTTCCCGACGCTTCGCGGGAATCCATTCGGTCTGAGTCCCCGAGGAAATGATCGGGTGCATGGAGTACGACGGCACGAACCCCAGAGCAGTGCGATCCGGTCCGCCGAATGCCTGCAGAAGCTGCTGCAGAATCTCGTTCGAGCCGTTGGCCGCCCACACATTGGCGGTCTCGACTGGAAAGCCCGTCTGGTCGGTCAGGTAGCGCGCCAGGTCGGCGCGCAACTCCTCGGCATCGCGATCCGGGTAGCGGTGCAGTTGCCCAGCGGCGACGCGAACCGAGTCCGCAACGTCGTCGATCAAGGCCTGCGTCGGCGGGTGTGGATTCTCGTTGGTGTTGAGCTGGACCGGCACCGTGAGCTGCGGCGCGCCGTACGGCGACTTGCCGATGAGTGCCTCACGCAGGGGGAGGTCGTTCAGTGAAATCGACTGCCCCAGAGCATCACTCATGACGTAGCACCGGAAGGCAAGCCCTCGAAGCGAAGCCGAACGGCTTCGCCGTGGGCCGGCAGATCCTCCGCGTTGGCCAGTGCAATCACATGCGCTGCAACATCTTTCAGTGCAGCTTCGCTGTAGTCCACCACGTGGATGCCGCGCAGGAATGTCTGCACGCTCAGACCGGACGAGTGCCGAGCGCACCCGGCCGTCGGAAGCACGTGATTGGACCCGGCGCAGTAGTCACCGAGGCTGACCGGCGACCAGGCTCCGACGAACACGGCACCGGCGCTCCGCACCCGAGCTGCGACGTCGGAGGCGTCTTTCGTCTGGATCTCGAGGTGTTCGGCCGCATACGCGTTGACCACTGCCAACCCTTGCGTGATGTCGTCGACGAGAACGATGCCGGATTGGCTACCGTTCAGTGCCGTTGCGACGCGTTCCGCATGCCGAGTGGAGGCCATCTGTGCGTTCACGGCCTCATCGACCGCGTCGGCGAGCTCGAGGCTGTCGGTTACCAACACACTGGCGGCCATGACGTCGTGCTCGGCTTGGCTGATCAGATCTGCCGCCACGTGGATGGGGTCTGCGGTGGCGTCGGCGAGAATTCCGATCTCTGTGGGGCCCGCCTCGGAGTCGATTCCGACGAGTGACCGGCACAGCCGCTTCGCAGCGGTGACGTAGATATTGCCGGGACCGGTGATGAGATCGACCGGAGCAAGTTCACCACCGTCGGTGTCGACACCGCCGTAGGTGAGCAACGCAACGCCCTGACCTCCGCCGACAGCCCACACCTCGTCGACGCCGAGTAGCTGAGCTGCAGCCAGAATCGTCGGGTGCGGCAAGCCGCCGAAATTCTTCTGCGGCGGTGAGGCCACAACCAGGGACCCGACGCCGGCAATCTGTGCAGGCACCACATTCATCACGACCGACGACGGGTACACGGCGTTGCCGCCGGGGACGTAGAGCCCGACGCGATCGACGGGAATCCAGCGCTCGGTCACGGTGCCGCCGGGCACCACCTGGGTGGTGTGGTCGGTTCGGCGCTGATCCGAATGCACCAGCCGAGTTCGCTCGATCGCTACCTCGAGCGCAGCCCGAACCGCCGGATCCAGCTCGTCGAGTGCGCGCACCAACTCCTGCTGCGGAACTCGAATGCGGTCCGGTCGAACGCCGTCGAACTTCTCGCTGAACTCGAGGGCAGCCTCGGCACCGCGGTCCTTGACGGCGTCGACGACGGGGCGGACCTGATGTAGCACCGAATCGACATCCACTCCGCCTCGGGGAAGTGCGCCGCGTAGTTCGGCGGTGGATGGAGTTCGTCCGCGTAGATCGACGCGGGCGAGCTCGATGCGGGCAGGCATAGTGGGCCCCTTCGTGGAGTCGGTTCGGTGCCGGGGTTCGGTCGAATCAATGTTGTCCGAGCTCCCAGGATAGTTCCACCGAATTCGGCTCAGCCCCGCACGTCCCACAGATGATGAATCGGATCATGGATGTAGTAGGCGGCAAGTGACTCGACGGAGAAGTTCGACCCGTCGCTGCGTCGACCCGTTCGGTGCCGCTGCCCGGGCGGCACGGCCGCGAAATCGTCGGCGAGCACGCGCGCGGCTTCGCCCAATTCGGCTGCCACCGACGAAGGGTCCTGGTCGTTGTAGTTTTCGGACACCGCGGTGGAGTCCTGATCCCAGTTCGCGAACTCCGGATTGTCCTCGGTGAGCACCAACTCGAGTCGGGTACGAAAGATCCGATGCGCGTCGCGAACATGTGCGGCGTATTCCAGCGCAGACCACGTCGACTCATCGGGTCGCACAGATACGTTGTCACGCTGAAGGACGGCCGTCCACCGGTCGATGTCGGCGCGGATCAGATCGGGAATGGCGTCGTATTCGACGCTGCTCGAGTCGAACCCGCAGTCCGGGCACTCTCGCTCGAGTACCCAGGTCCAGTTCTTGGTGTCGGGATCGATCGGCATGCGGGTGAGGATAGATCACATCGACTCAGCTCAGTGTCCACAATTCGCGTCGCGACATGTAATTTCCGCATCGGACGCGAATTGTGGACAGGGAGCACTGCTGCCGATGCTGTCAGGCGTAGCGCGCAGCCAGGTTGTGCAGCGTGCTCTTGATTCCCTGCGCGTTCTTCTGCGGCATCTTGAACAGCTCCAACATCTTCGGCACCTTCGCGGTGCCGTACTTGAAGCTCTCGGTGACCGTGGTCAGGCCCGGCTGCTTCTCCTCGAACTCCCAGCGCCAGCTGTGCCCCATCGGATGCTGCCACTCGACGACCTTGTGCCGATCGGCCTCGATGAACTCGGTGACCGTGCTGGTGATCTTGTAGGGCACGCCGTACTGCTTCATTCCTACCGAGAACTTGGCTCCGGTGCTGAGGCGATCGGGACCCCGTACGGTGTCCTTGACCGTGCCCGACCCATCCAGTTCACCGTGCCGGGTGGGATCGGCGACGATGTCGAACAATTCGGCTGCCGATGCGCGAACCTCTGTCTGCCGGGTGACCTGCTGAGGACCTGTGTCGATGGTTCTGATGTCTGCCATGTGTAGCGGTTACCCCGCGAACCCAGGATCGACACTCGACCGCCGAACGGCATGCGAGTTGACGCACGTAGTTCAATGAGTGCATGTCCTGGTCAGTGTGGCTTGCGTTTCTGGGTGCGAGCATCGTCATCAGCCTGTCCCCCGGTGCCGGTGCCATCGCATCGATGTCCACCGGCCTTCGATACGGCCTACGCCGCGGCTACTGGAACATCTTCGGGCTGCAGATCGGCCTGCTCCTGCAGATCGGCATCGTTTCTGTCGGGCTGGGTGCAGTCCTCGCCAGCTCTGCACTCGCGTTCACGGCAATCAAGTGGTTCGGTGTTGCGTACCTGGTTTACCTGGGTGTTCGTCAGTGGCGCGCAGCTCCTACCGACGTCGCCGACGCCCCCGCGGTGGCCGATCGGGGACCGACCATGCTGGCACGAGGCTTCCTGGTCAACGCCAGTAACCCGAAGGCCGTCGTGTTCATGGTCGCCGTCCTGCCCCAGTTCCTCGATCCGGCACGGCCACTGCTCACTCAATACCTCGTCATTGCAGCCACGATGGTTGCGGTCGACATGCTGGTGATGACCGGATACACCTCGCTGGCATCTCGGGTACTGCGACTGATGCGCTCGCAGCGCCAACAAAAGACGATGAACCGCACGTTTGCCGGCATGTTCTTCGCTGCCGCAACGTTTCTCGCGACCGTTCGTCGGGTGACACCATGAGGAAGTACCGCGTGATCATGAAGAACGCGCTCGGCGGAGACCCGATTCCGTTGGGACTGTTCGACACTCTCCTCGAGGCAAACACGTGGATACAGGATGTCGGTAAGCGGGACGAGCACGAACTCGGCACGTACACAGTGGAAGTGGAAGCAGCAGAGTGAGCAGTCGGTGTCCGTGCTCGAGCGGGGACACGTTCGACGCATGCTGTGAGCCGTACCTGCGCGGCGATGCGAGCGCGCCAACGGCCGAGAAGCTGATGCGATCTCGATTCACTGCGTTCGCCGTCGGCGATGCGACTTACCTACGCGCGTCGTGGCATCCCGCCACCGTGCCGTCCGAGGTGGATCTCGATCCCGATCAGCGGTGGTACCGACTCGATATTGTCTCGACCGACGCGGGCGGACTGTTCGACGACGCGGGAACCGTCGAGTTCCGAGCGCACTACAAGCACCCCGAGGGTTCGGGCACGATGACCGAGCACAGCCGATTCGCCCGCGTTGGTGGCCGCTGGCTCTACCTCGACGGGATTGTCTCTCCCTAGAGGTTGCGCAGCTTGGTCGGCCGGTTTCCCGCGGTGCGACGCGCTTCCTGCTTCTCTTTGATACGTTCGGCATCCTTGCGAACCTGGATCTGCGTGCGGCGCTCACGAACGAGCCACTGCGGCGGGCTGGCGATGAGCTCGTCGATGGCGTCGGTGGTCAACGCCTCGGTGACACCACCGCGAGCAAGGCCCGCGATGGACACGCCCAGCTTTTTCGCGATGACATCGCGGGGAAAGGGCCCGTTGGTCTGCAAGTCGGTCAACCACTGCGGGGGATCGTTACGCAAAGCCTCCAGGTCGGACCTGCTCACCATCGAGTTCTGAAACTCTTCGGGCGCTGCGGGAAGGTAGATGCCGAGCTTGTTCGCCGCGGTCAAGGGCTTCATGGTCTGCTGTTTGTTCTCCGGGCTCACCGGACCAGCTTATCCGGCATTCTGCCGTCTCGACGCCACCGTCCTGCACGCTGCGCGCCGTCCCATAGGCTCGACACCGTGAATATCGATGTGCAGACACTGCGCTGGTACGCCGCTGTAGCGCAACAACTGCATTTCGCCCGCGCCGCTCAGTCGCTCGGAATCTCGCGAATCCGCCTGAGCAAGACCGTCGTGGAACTCGAAGAGCAGCTCGGTGTCGACCTCTTCGTGCCAGGGGTCTCCCCCACCGAACTCACCGCGGACGGACGCGCACTGCTCGAGCGGGCTCTGACGGAGATTGCCGAAGACGACCGGTTGGCCGAGCTCGCTCAGGTTGCTGCCGCCGAGCCGACGACGTTCACCATCGGATACGCCGAAGGTGTGACGCTGACGAAGTGGACACGCATCTGGGCGGATCGATTCCCGGATGTCACGCTGTCCGTCACTGCGACCACGCCTGAAACACAGGTATCTGCCCTGCACGACGGAACGGTGGATGTGAGCTTCGTTCGACCGCCGATCGATCGCGAAGGCCTCAACGCCATCGGTCTGTATCAGGAAGTCCAGGTTGTGGTGGTCCCGAAAGACCACGCCGTCGCAGCTTTCGATTCCGTCACCGCCAGCGATCTTGCCGACGAACATTTGCTTGCCGATCCTTTGACAGTGCCCGAATGGGCTGCTGTAGCAACGGAACTGGAATCCGACAATCGTCCTGCCCTGCCCCCCATGAACAGCGTTGCGGAGACATTCGAGTACGTGGCTGCCGGACTGGGGGTGGCGATAGTGCCGCATTCGGTAGCCCGTTTCAACGCGCGCAAGGATCTCGTCTACCGACCGGTGACCGACGTCGAGCAGTCCCAGATCGCGCTGGCCTGGGTCGCCGAACACGAAGACGACCGCATCGAGGAGTTCATCGGCATAGTCCGAGGACGGTCGACCCGCAGTTCACGAGGCTCGGCCGACGACGCACCGGTCAAGAAGAAGAAAGCACACCCGTCCAAGCCTGCTCGTCCGGTTGCCAAGACGAAGACGAACACCCGCCGGAGCGGCAAGCGTCGCTGAGCCGGGGATCACCGCCCTTGGCAAGTACGAACGTGCGTTCGAATACTTGTCGGTGGGTCGCGGTAGATTTCGGTCATGCTTTCGGGGGACGGCGGATCAGGGGTGGACGGCATCGAGACGGTGCCGCCCGCCCCCGACGTGTCCGATCCGGACTTGGCGGTGTTGGTCGATGCGGTCGAGTCTGCGGTCGCCGCGTTGGCCGGCCAGGCATCGGCGGCATGGAGCAACGCCGATCGCCGTGCAGTCATCCAACGGATGGAGTCCGTGTCGCGGTCGCTGCCGGCGCATTCGCACACCTGGCTCAACGAGTTGATCGCTCAGCACGGTCTCGATGTGTATCCGGGGTCGGTGCCGTGCTCGGTGGCATGGATGCTGCGCATCACCCCACGCGCAGCCGGTGCTCGGGTGCGTCTGGCGGCGGAGTTGGGTGACCGCACTGCCTTGTCCGGTGAACACCTGCCGCCGTTGCTGCCGCACACCGCGGACGCGGTGCGGGCGGGGTTGCTCGATACCAAGCATGTGCAGATGATCCGCGAATTCTTCAAGCATCTGCCCTCGAGTGTGGACCCGCAAACCCGCGATCTCGCCGAGCAGCAGTTGGTCGGGTTCGCCTGCACCCGGCGGCCCGACGACTTCGCGCCGTTGGTGGCGAACCTGGATGCGATCTTGAACCCCGACGGCGACTTCGACGAGGACGAGGACGAGGACGGTAAGCCGCGGCCGCGGAAGCGGCGGGATGCGTTCTTCTACCTCGGTGAGCAGGGTGCCGACGGGATGTCGGAAGGCAACTTCTGCGTCGACTCCGAACTACGGGCCTACCTCGAAGCATTGTTCTCCAAAGCTGCGAAGCCGGGAGTGAACAATCCTGCCGACCCCACATCGGTGGTCCACAACGAGGGCGACGAGACCAGCAGCGACGACGAGGGCGGCTGGAGCGGCAGTGCCACAGCGCCGAAGCCCGAGCCGACCACCCACGAAGCAGGTGCCAGCGATGCCGGCTCCAGTAATGAAGGTCTGTGGGATGGAACGAACAGCGACAGTGACGACGACTGCGGTGACTGCGAAGGTGCCGACCCTGGTTGCGGCACAGCACCCGACGACACAGCTGCAGCTGACGGCAGTCCCGAACCAGGCGACACAACCGACGCAGCCGATACCGACGACGACACCGACGACGACACCGACGGATTCGATTCCGATACCGATACCGACACTGCTGCACGCGACGCTGCCGCTGCGCGTGATCGACGGACCCAGAACGAACGCCGACACGACGCCCTGAAAATGGCACTCCGGCACACCCTCGCCTCCGGGACCCTCGGCACCCACCGCGGACTGCCCGTAACCGCGATCGTCACCATGAGCTTGAAAGACCTCGAATCGGGCTGCGGCTACGCCATGACCGGCACCGGATCCCGCGTCTCGATCCGCGATGCGATCCGCATGGCCTCGCATGCGCGCCACTACCTGACCATCTTCGACGACAACGGCAGAGCCCTCTACCTCGGCCGATCCAAACGCATCGCCTCCGCCGACCAACGCATCGTCCTCATCGCCCGCGACCGCGGCTGCAGCTTCCCCTCCTGCACCCGCCCCGCCACCTGGTGCCAAACCCACCACCTCGACGACTGGACCGACGGCGGCCCCACCGACATCGACTCACTCACCTTCGCCTGCGACATGCACCACGCACTCGTCGGCACCGGCCCCGGCAAGTGGGCAACCACCAAAACCACAGCAACACACAGATATCCAGGCCGCACCCACTGGCACCCACCCACCGCAATGGACCCACGCAGGCGTGGCCTGATCAATCACGCACACCACCCCGAGGAAGTGCTCTACCCACCCGACCACCACAACGACACAGGCGACACCGGCGACGAGGAACCACGACAACCCGCATGACGACCCACACCAGCGTCAGGGCACAGCCCTGCCCATGCAGGTATTCGCGTACCTCAGCGAATCGGGCGGTGCTGTCGACTGCGCACCAGAACTGCAATTCCAAGTGCCACCAATATCAACAGAAGCGGTGAGGCAACGACGAGAGACGCGTCGACCGCCAGAAACAAGATGAGCAACAACGCTGCTGCCACGAAGTACACAGCTGCGAAACGTGGGTTCCACAGAACGGTGTCCACAGTGCATCTCCTTGCGCGTGACGGCTACTGGTCGTTACCAAAGGCAACGGAAGGAAGCCAGCTGCGCTAGAGACCCAAGCCCCGCAGCCGATCGATCTCGCGCCTGTCCCGCTTGGTCGGTCTGCCAGCTCCTCGATCACGACGTGGTACGGAGGCGAGAACTTCCTTCGGAGGCGGCGGCGGACTGCGGTCGATCAAGCACTCGGGGACGACAGCCGCACCGACACGTTTGGTGATCGCCCGGACGACCACGACGATTTTCTCCACGCCGTCGACCCGGAGCCGAACCTCGTCGTTCGGGCCGATTCGCAGACCGGGCTTGGCGGGGGTTCCGTTGACGCGGACGTGCCCGCCCCTGCAGGCAGCGGCTGCCGCGGAACGCGTCTTGAACAACCGCACCGCCCAGATCCAGCTGTCGAGGCGGGCACTCTGCGCTTCCATCTTTCGGAGAATCCTCACATCGCGGGGGCTCGACTACATGTCCAGGCCGAGATCGAGCACTGTCACCGAGTGTGTCAGACCGCCCACGGCAAGGAAGTCGACCCCCGTCCGCGCGTAATCTCGGGCCACGTCGACCGTCAGCCCACCAGAGGATTCCAGCTTGGTCTCGGGTGCGAACTTGTCGCGACGCTGCACCGCCATCTGTGTCTGCCACAGCGCGAAGTTGTCCAGCAGAACCAGTTCCACGTTCTCGGCGAGCACCTGGTCGAGTTGTTCCAGGCTGTCGACCTCCACTTCGCAGGCGATGTTCGGCGCAGCAGCCCGCACCGCGTTCAATGCCGCGACGACCGAACCGGCGGCAGCCACGTGATTGTCTTTGATGAGCGCGGCGTCGCCCAATCCCATTCGATGATTGACACCGCCTCCGGCACGCACGGCGTATTTCTGCAACGAACGCAAGCCCGGCAACGTCTTTCGACTGTCCCTGATCTTGCACTCGGTGTCTGCCACCTCCGCTACCCAGCCGGCCGTCGCGGTGGCGATTCCCGAGAGGTGACAGACGATGTTGAGCATCGTGCGCTCGGCCGTGAGCAACCCCCGAGTCGGGGCCTGCACCGTCAGAACGGCCTGTCCCGGTTCCACACTCGTGCCGTCCTCGACACGATGGACGACCGTGTATCCCTCGGGACCGATCACCTCGTCGAGGACCAGCAGGCCGACGTCGAGGCCGGCGATCGTGCCGAACTGGCGTGACACCACCGAGGCCGTTGCCACAGCGTCCTCGGAAACCGTTGCCGTGGTGGTGATGTCGGGCCCGTATCGCAAGTCCTCGTCCAGCGCGGTCCGAATCAGTGCGAGCACCTCGGCTCGGTCGACGCCAGGATTCACCTCGGTCGAGATATCGGTCATGTCAGCGTGCTCCCGTCATCACGTCGTCGTTCACGATTACCAGTTGCCCCTCGGGATCTCGACCGATCTGCAGGCTTCGACGTTGCGCCGGTGCACTGTCGGGAAAGTCGCGTCGGGTGTGGCATCCTCTGCTTTCGCGGCGGTGGGTCGCGGCCAGAACGATCACCTCGGCCGCCGCAGTCAACGCAGCATCCTCGACAGCACCCGCATCGACCGGTGGTTCCGAGACCACACCGTGAGCCAGGACGCGTTGCGCCGCAGCGAGCCCCGCTGCATCGCGAACCACACCGACATCGGCCGTCATCGTGCGCTGCAGCAGACCGCGATCGATGCGTCGATAAGTGGGCAACGTGAGGTCCGCAACCTCGACGGTCCGGCCGACCCGTTCGCCGGCAACCAACGCCGCACGCTCGCCGACGACGAGACCTTCCAGCAGACTGTTCGATGCCAACCTGTTCGCGCCGTGCAAGCCCGTGCGCGCCACTTCACCCGCGGCGAGCAGACCCGGAACCGAGGTGCGGCCGGCCGTATCCGTCACCACTCCGCCGCACGAGTAGTGCGCCGCAGGTGCCACCGGTATCAGCTCCGTAGCCGGATCGATGCCGGCCTCGAGACACGAGGCGGTCACGGTCGGGAATCGCTCGTGGAGATGCTCCACGAGGCGAGCGTCCAGCAGCACGTGCTCGTCGCCGCTGTCGTAGAGCAGCTCGGCGATGGCCCGGGAGACCACGTCACGCGGCGCAAGATCACCGAGCGGGTGCACTTCGGCCATGAAGGCACGGCCGGCGACATCGACGAGGTGGGCACCTTCGCCACGCACCGCTTCACTGATCAACGGGCGACGGCCCGTCGTATCCGGAGCGAAAAGCACCGTCGGGTGGAACTGCACGAATTCGAGATCGGCCACGCGGGCACCTGCATCGAGGGCGAGCGCGATGCCGTCGGCAGTTGCGCCGGCGGGGTTGGTGCTGCACGAGAACAGCTGTCCCAGTCCGCCGGTGGCCAGCAGAACCGTCGGGCAATGAACCACACCGAGTCCGTCGGGCCCGCGGACGAGGAGACCGGCAACCTCGCCGCCAGTGGTCAGCACGCGCAGCGCGGTCGTGTCGAAATGCACCGTCGGCACTGCGCCGTCGAGTGTGCGCTGCACCTCGGCACCGGTGGCATCGCCGCCGGCATGAATGATGCGGCGCACACTGTGGCCGCCTTCCCTGGTGCGTGCGACGGAGCCGTCGGCAGCGCGATCGAACTCCGCACCCGCAGCCTCGAGCGAGGCGATGGCCGCGCGCCCACCGGCAACGATGGAGCGCACGGCGGCCTCGTCGCACAATCCGGCACCAGCGACACATGTATCGGCGACGTGCGACTCGATCGAGTCGCCCAATTCTGCTCCGACGACGGCAATCCCGCCCTGGGCGTACTGCGTCGCGGTGTCGGTGGAGCTCCCCTTGCTCACGGTCAGCACCCGGAGTCCGCGGGCGGCAGCGGTACGAGCCGCAGTGAGTCCGGCGATACCTCCGCCGACAACGACCAGATCAGCTCCGGTCTCCCACGCGAACGACGGATTCACTCGCCGCCGCCGGGGGTGCCGATTTCGATCATCCGCTGCACCGACTTGCTGGCGATGTTCGCCGTCTCGAGGTCGACATGGACCTCGTCCCGTCCTTCGACGAGGCAGCGGAGCAGCGCGGCAGGAGTGATCATCTTCATGTATCCGCAGGACGCGCGGTCGTTGACGGCCAGGAAATCGACATCGGGTGCCGCCATCCGCAGTTGGTGCAGCATGCCGATCTCGGTGGCGACCAGAACCTGCTTCGAGGCGGTGGTGCGGGCAGCGTCGAGCATCCCGCCGGTGGAGAGGATCTTGACCTTGTCGGCCGGCACGAACCCTTCGCCGGCGAGGTAGAGAGCCGATGTGGCGCAACCGCATTCGGGGTGCACGTACAGCTCTGCATCGGGGTGGGTGCGAGACTTCTCGGCCAACTCGTCGCCGTTGATGCCCGCGTGCACGTGGCATTCTCCGGCCCAGATGTGCAGGTTCTCGCGCTGGGTGACGCGCTTGACGTGCGCACCGAGGAACTGATCGGGCAGGAACAGGATGTCGCGGCTCGGGTCGATGGACTGCACGACCTCCACGGCGTTGGACGACGTGCAGCAGATATCGGTCAGTGCCTTGATCTCGGCGGTGGTGTTGACGTACGAGACCACCACGGCGTCGGGAAAGTCTGCCTTCCACTCACGCAGTTGATCGGCGGTGATCGAATCGGCCAACGAGCAGCCGGCGCGCTGGTCCGGAATGAGGATCGTTTTCTGGGGGCTCAGAATCTTGGCCGTCTCGGCCATGAAATGAACTCCGCAGAACACGATCGTGTCCTCGGAGACCTCGGCGGCCATACGCGAGAGTGCGAGCGAATCGCCCACATGGTCGGCAACGTCCTGAATCGCAGGCAGCTGGTAGTTGTGTGCGAGCAGCGTCGCGCCGCGCAGATCGGCGAGCCGTCGCACCTCGGCCGCCCACTCCGGAGTTGCTTCCACTCCCCCGTAGCCACCTGCTCCGTCGACGATGTCGCGGACTCCGGCGAATGCCGAGTCCAAGATGTTCACCCGGGTAGCGCTGCTGGTCATGACGGTTCTCCTTCACCGATCATCCGGCCGTCGGTGACCGAATTTCCTCCGAGGGGGTTTTCGACCTATGATCGAAAACATGATTCATCGTAGCACCGTCCACGAAGTACTCATCGCGGTGTTCCAAGTTCGAGCATTTTCCGACCCGGACGTCCCCGAACTGGCGGTGCTGCTGTGGCAGCGAGCTCTGGACCCCGAGGCCGGCACGTGGTCGCTTCCGGGCGGCACCCTGCGTGACGACGAGAATCTCGCCACGTCGGCACGCCGTCAGCTCGCCGAAAAGGTCGACGTGCGCTCGGTCGCGCACCTCGAACAGCTGTCCGTCTTCAGCGAACCCGAGCGCGTGCCGGGAGATCGGCGGATCGCATCGACGTTCCTCGGCCTCGTACCGATATCGGCCGAACCGACGCTCCCCTCGGACACCGCATGGCACCCGGTGTCGGCACTGCCCGACATGTCGTTCGATCACGGAACCGTCGTCGCCCACGCCCGGCATCGCCTGGTTGCCAAACTGTCCTACACGAACATCGGGTTCGCGCTCGCTCCGGTCGACTTCGCGATCTCGTCACTGCGCGAAATCTACGGTGCGGCACTGGGGTATCAGGTGGATGCCACCAACCTGCAGCGAGTGCTGAGCCGTCGCGGCGTCATCGAACCCACCGGCCGCCGCGCACCCTCGGGCAAAGCCGGCGGCAGGCCACCGGCGCTGTTTCGCTTTGCGGACAACAGCATTCGCGTCACGGACGAATTCGCCGCGTTGCGTCCTCCGCAGGGGTGAACCCGGCCTCCGTCAATCGGCCCGATTCGAGTCGAACGACGGCGGAGGCGGGGGAAGATCGATATCCACGTCCTCCGGTTCCGGATCGGTATGTTGCAGATCGTCGTTGGGGTTCATCGCTGCCAACAGCAGAATGATCAGCGACGCCGTCAGCGCCTGGACGATCAGAACCAAGGGCGTGTCGATATTCGGTGCCACCGCGACAACAGAGCCGACCGCAGGGTCGGCCGCCTTCGGAAACCGAAGCGAGGCGATCGCATTGCCGACCACGAGGGCCACGACCGAACCGGCGAGCGCACCCACGAAGATTGCCGCGAACAGGCGCGGACCTCGTTCCGACTTCCACAGCCACCAACCGACCGGAAGTAGGAGACCGAGGGCGAACGAGACGAGGGAGAAGATCGCCAAGGCGTCGAATCGGTGCAGACTCTCACCGGTCAGTGCCGCCCCCCGGTCCTGAGCCACCACGAGCAACTGCTGCGCGGGTGCGATAAGACCCCACAGCATGCCGCCCAGCGCGGACAGTGCCACCGATATCGCTGTCACCACCGTCAGCACCCGACGGGTGCTGGGCCGCGGCGAGTCCTCGCGCAGTTCCGACATAGACACCTAACGCCTGCCCGTCGCCGTCGAGTCGATCAGACCGTGCCGCGAGCACACCGAAGACCACCCGTCGGGAACTATCTGCACCACCGTTCGGCGTCCACATACAGCGCAGAAGCGTGGGGGTTCGAGCCCGAGCCGGACGGCGAGCGACAGCGAATCGGTACCTGCTGCCGCGTCGGACGTGACAGGCCGACCGGTGTGCGGGTCGAAGTGGGTCTCGCTCGTCATTCGACCCACCCTAATACTCGCATCAGATAGTCGAGTTCAGCGCTTTGATCGGCATCTGCAGTCGACCGAGAAGATCGAGGTCCTTCTCTGCCGGACGGCCGAGCGTCGTCAGATAGTTTCCGACGATGATGGCATTGATCCCGCCGAGTATTCCCCGCTCGGCACCGAGATCACCCAACGTGATCTCGCGGCCACCGGCGAATCGCAGAATCGTCCGCGGCAGCGCGAGACGAAAGGCAGCAACGGCTCGCAGAGCATCGGACGCCGACAACACCTCCAGATCTCCGAACGGGGTCCCCGGTCTCGGATTGAGGAAGTTCAAGGGCACCTCGTCGGGCTCGAGTGCGGCGAGATCGGCTGCGAACTCGGCCCGCTGCTCGAGCGTCTCCCCCATCCCGAGGATGCCGCCACAGCACACCTCCATGCCTGCCTCCCGCACCATCCGAAGTGTGTTCCACCGTTCCTCCCAGGTGTGGGTGGTCACCACGTTGGGAAAATACGACCGCGACGTCTCGAGGTTGTGGTTGTAGCGATGCACACCCATCGCCGCCAGCTGATCGACTTGATCTTGGTCGAGCATCCCCAACGAACATGCGATGTCGATGTCCACCTCGCTGCGAATGGCTTCGATTCCCGCTGCGACCTGCGCGAGCAGTCGGGCGTCGGGGCCACGGACCGCTGCGACGATGCAGAACTCGGTGGCTCCGGTCTTCGCGGTCTGCTTGGCCGCCTCGACCAGTGACGGGATGTCGAGCCACGCAGCGCGTACCGGGGACGCGAAAAGACCTGATTGCGAGCAGAAGTGGCAGTCCTCGGGGCATCCACCGGTTTTGAGGCTGACGATTCCTTCCACCTCGACCTCGGGTCCGCACCACTTCATCCGCACCTCGTGCGCCAGCAGCATCGTTTCCTCGAGACGGTCGTCACCGAGCTCGAGGATCTCGAGAACCTGAGATCCGTCCAGCGCAATTCCGTCGTCGCGCACCTGAGCACGAGCCCTACGCACAATGTCCATACCGATCCCCTCATAGTCGAACACAGTCACAATTGAACACCGTTCAAGTTGAACGGTGTTCACGTTAGGCATCGTTCTCGACTACTGTCAAAGCGAGTACGCGTCGATCGGTGGGGAGCAGCAGTGCAACTACGCAGGCAGGATGTCCTGGACGGCGCTATCGCCATTCTCGACGAGTACGGCCTGGCAGACCTGACCATGCGACGGCTCGCAACATCCCTGCACGTGCAACCGGGTGCGTTGTACTGGCATTTTCCCAACAAACAAACTCTTCTCGGCGCGATCGCCGACCATCTGTTGTCCGCTGCCGATGCACCGCCGGCCGAAGCCCGGTGGGATACGCAGATCGAGCAGATCGCGCACAGACTGCGCGACGCGCTTCTCTCCCGTCGAGACGGGGCCGAACTGGTCGCTGCGACCTACGCATCGAGGTTGACCACCAACCACATTCGCGAACGCATTGCCGCCGTCTGCATTCGCGCAGGATTACCCCGACAGGACGCGGAACTGACCGCCGACACCCTGCTGTACTACATACTCGGCCAGACAGTGGACGAACAGGCACGGCTACAGATGGACTCCGCCGGAGCCCTCACTGCCGAAGCGTCCCCGATGTTCGAAAGCCCCGATCCTACGAGCAGATTCGATTTCGGACTGAGACTCTTCGTCGACGGAGTCCGCCACACTGCAGCGGACCGCATCCGCCGCTGATCGATCAGTGCTCCACGAAGACGATCCGCTCACTTCCGTTGTCCAGGGTCATGGTGCCGTCGTCTCGAGACCACCGCGGCGTGGACGACAGGAACGACGTGAGCCACGCATCTTGATCCATCAGTGCCTGCGGGCACGCCATCCGAGTCGAACCCAGAGAATCGGTGGTTATTCTGCCCTGCGAGGTATCCACCGTGCCGAACAATCTGTTGCATCCGGCCTCGGCCGAAATTCTGTCGTCGGCGAACTCGAGCCGTATCGTCGTTCCGTCCACCGGCACGTACGAGTCGGGAGCGCCGATGGACGAGTAGGTCTTGTCGGCGGGGAACTCACCGTATGAGTCGGCGCAACCACAGGCCAACACGCTCGCTCCGAACGCGAGAGCGACCAGCGCGCGACCCGCGTCAGCCACCGAAGATCGGCCCCAGACCGGCAGCGCCGGCGTTCCCGCGAGACGCGAACGGGTTGTCGTGCACCATGTATGTCCACGTCGACGTCGGACGGCGTAGCCCGGCGTCGTCGAGATCGATTCCTTCCGACGTGATGTCTGCCGATTCGAAGGTGGCGTGTGAGAGATCCATCGCCTTCGAGGCCACCGTCTTGAACGCCTCGACGGCGATGCGGTGATACTCGTCCAGCGGATTCTCTCGGCCCAGGGCGCGCAGATGGATACTTTCACGCACATCTGCCAGGTGCGCGAGATAGTCGGACCATGATCGATCGAGGTGGTACAGGACTATCTGGCGGGCAACCTCGACCAGAGTCTCCTCGGACACGGTCTCGCGCAGCTCCTTCGACCGTTTAGGTGACTGCTGCTCGAGCAGAGTCAACGCCTCGTCCGAGTCCAGCAACGTGGCCCGGCGGCGATCGAGGATCTCACGATGTTGAGCGGTCAGCTGGTTGTAACGCCATGTCCGCGAATGAATTTCGAGCATCTGACCTTCGGCGATGCGTTGAGCATGATCGACGCGGTCGGCCGCAGTGGACGAGGTGAACATCCCGCTCTCGTCGATGCCCTTCGGTGCATCCTTGTCGCCGATGTTGTTCTTGACGACGTCGTCTTCCCAACTACCGAAGAACAACGAACGACCTGGATCTCCTTGCCGCCCGGCGCGGCCGCGGAGCTGGTTGTCGAGTCGCTGCGTGGTGTGGCGACCGGTACCCAGAACGAACAGTCCGCCGAGCTCTGCAATCCGCTCGCGATCGGCACCGTCCGGCCCGCCGAGCTTGATATCGGTTCCGCGGCCGGCGATCTGAGTGGATACCGTCACCGCGCCGTGCACTCCGGCCGCGGCGATGACCGCTGCTTCCTCGGCGTCGTTCTTGGCATTGAGGACCACCACGTCCACGCCCGACGCGGAGAGAGCCTCGGCCAATGCCTCGGACTCGGCCACGTCATGGGTTCCGATGAGGATCGGCTGGCCGGTCTCGTGTATCTCCTTGACCTGCAACGCGATCGCAGCGTTCTTGTGTTCGAGTGTGTCGTACACACGATCCTCTTCGTCGACGCGTGCCGTCGGCACGTTCGGCTCGATGACCGAGACACCGAGGCTGTAGAACGTGCGCAGCTGCTCCCCCGCCGCCATCGCCGTACCGGTCATGCCGCACACCGTGGCGTACCGATTGATCAACGCCTGCACGGTGATCGTGTCGAGAATTTCGCCGGTCTCGGTGGGAGCAAGCCCCTCCTTGATCTCGACGGCCGCCTGAAGCCCGTCCGGCCAGCGCTGAAGCTCGGCGACGCGGCCACGGGAGGCGTTGATCAGCTGAACCCGTCCGTCCCGAACGATGTAGTCGACGTCGCGCTGCACCAGCACCTGCGCGTGCAGGGCCACGTTGACCGCCACGAGCGTCGACCCGACGTGCTGCTCGGAGTACAGATCGATTCCACCGAGCTCCTTCTCGAGCCGCAATGCACCCTCGTCGGTGAGAAACACGTTCCTTCCCTCGGCATCGGTGTCGTAGTGGACGCCCTTGTCCAACAGTCGGACTGCATCCATCACCGTCGAGGTCGAGACATCGCCCGACACGGAACCGGCCAACACCAGCGGGACCAGCGCCTCGTCCACCAGCACGGAATCGGCCTCGTCGATCAGAGCCACGTCGGGGACGGGCGAGACCAGATCTTGTCGATCGTTCACCAGGTGATCTCGCAGGACGTCGAAACCGATCTCGTTGACCGACGCGTACGTGATGTCGCAGCCGTAGGCGGTGCGTCGTTCCTGCGCGGTCGACGCCTCACCGATGGAACCCACCGTGATGCCCAAGGCCTCGAACAACGGCTTCATCCATTGCGCGTCGCGCTGCGCGAGGAAGTCGTTGACCGAGATGACATGCACCGTCCGTCCGGACAGCACGTGCCCGACGGCGGCGATGGCTCCGGCCAATGTCTTGCCCTCACCGGTCGCCATCTCCACGACGTCTCCGGCCAGAAGTCGGACGGCACCGTGCAGCTGTACATCGAACGGCCGCATGGACAGGGTTCGATCACTCGCCTCACGCACCAGCGCCAGGTACCGCGGAACGTCGAGCTTCGATACGTTGTCGACCCGGAGGGCGGTCGCCTCTGCAGCGAGGTCGCTGTCCTTCAGAGCGGACGCCCACTCGGCATGATCCTGGGCCCGATCGACGCGTTGACGGGACGTGCTCTGTGCCTTCTGCGCGGAGCGTCCGAGTACACGCCAGAATCGGTCGGAGCCCAAAGCCATGTGTGCAATCCCTACCTGAGAAAGAAAGAACGTTCCTTTCCACAGTACCGAGTGCGGTGTCGTCCTCGGCGGTTCATCATCGATCGACCGTGTACTCGTTCACCACTACCCCTGACTCGAAGGACTCACTGGCGACGAGTCGACTCCGGGTCGGCGAGTACGCACGCTCGGCGAACAGACGCTTACCGGAGCCCAGGAGAACCGGATTCACTTTCAGAATCATTCTGTCGATTTCGCCCACCAATGCCGATGCCAGAATTCCTCCACCGGCCAACCAGATTCCGCTTCCCTTCGCGCGCTTCAGCTTTCGCACGAGTCCGACAGGATCTTCATCGATCAGGTTCACTGCCGGTTCGACGCCTGTGTGATTGCGCGAGAAGACGTACTGCCTCAAATGTCCGTACGGGCCGTCCGGGGGATGGATACCGCCTGCCTTGTAGGTGTTCCACCCCATCACCACTGTGTCGAAACGACTCAGATCGGGAGTCAGCCCGGTCGCCCGAAGGCCCAGCGTGGGAATGGTGTCGGTGTATTCACGCAGGATCATCTCGATGTGGTCGCCCTGCATCGGGAAGTCCGCGAAGGTGTCGTCAGGGGCTGCGATGTAGCCGTCGAGACTGACGGCAACGTAGTAGACGAGTTCACGCATGGAATTTCTCCAATCACGACCGGTGTAGTGGTTGGAAGTAGACTACGACATCCGTAGTGGTTCCGCTAGGGTATCGACATGGCTCGCAACCCACTCCGACGATCCGAACTGGCCGATGCCGGACTCCGCTTGCTCGCCGCGGAGGGAGCTCGGGGATTGACCCATCGTGCGATCGACGAGGAAGCATCGGTGCCTAAGGGCACGGCATCGAACTATTTCAAGACCCGAGCCGATGTCATTGCCGGACTGATCGAACGCATCGGAGAAAGACTCGCTCCCGACGCACAGGTCCACCGACCTCTCGCTGCGCAGCCCCCGGGCCCCGACCTCTTCGCCGCGTACATCCGCGACATCGTCGCCCGGCTCCTTGCCAACCGCGACGTGACCCTGGCCTTGTTCGAGTTGCGGCTCGAGGCTTCGCGACGACCGGAGATCAGGGAGATACTCGGCAACTGGCAGCGCTCCAACTTCGCCGCCGACGTCGAGTTCAACCTGGCTGCGGGACTACCTGGAGGTCGCAGAGAAGTGGCGCTGTTCCACTACGCGATCGACGGCCTGCTACTCGACCGCTTGACTTTCCCGATCGATCCGGACACCAGGACGGACGAGGTCGTCGACGCGCTCGTTGCGGGCCTTCTGCAGTCGTGAGTGCATGCCGAACCCGTCTGGGATGGGCGTCTGCACTGCATTCGTCCAATTTTTGGATCAGGCATCGAGCGGCGTCGTCACCGCGATCCGTCGAGTGCCGTCCTCGGCCGTCACCACCTGATAGGCATTGCGCTCGGTTCCGACCGGCGAGCCTTCGGAGTCGAGATTCTCCAGAAGCAGATGACCGACCCACACCCCCGGCACCTCGATCTCGGTGACGATGTCGCGTGCGCGCACGCCCTGTATTCCACGAGATCGGTAGTAGGCCTGACCCTGCTCGAAGAATTCTCGGGTTTGCTGCGGTTCGGCTATCGCCGCACAGCCCCGCGCGGTCACAGCCAAGGCCGGATAGTTGTAGATCTCGGCCAAACTATCGAGATCACCCGAGGTCAGATAACCCGTGTAGCGAGCGAAGAAGCCGGCAATCGTTTCGGTTCCTTGGGTCATACCGAGAACAGTACGACCGATTCCCGTCACGCCTGCGAATTCTCGTCGACCCTCTGACCGAACACTGACCGCGGATCCTGGACAAACAGATACGTCCCCATTACCGTCTTCCACTAATCAACTAGTGAAAAGGTTCTGATGATCGCCTACCGTATCGATCGTCAGTCCGGCATCCCCACCTACGTCCAGCTGATATTGCAGACCAAACAGGCTCTGCGCCTCGGATCACTCACTGTCGGCGACAAACTCCCGACGGCAAAAGACGTGGTCACCGCACTCGCCATCAACCCGAACACCGTGCTCAAGGCCTACCGCGAACTCGAACGAGAAGGACTGGTGGAACCGCGGACCGGATCGGGAACCTTCGTCGTCGCCTCCCTGGCGAAACCCGGCATGGCCGAACGATCGGCCCTCGAGAACGAACTGGGTCGTTGGATTCGACATTGCCTGGCAGCGGGACTGGACAGACCGGACCTCGAGGCCATCGTCACCGCGGCTCTCGACACCCGATTCGACCGACCGGACGGAGACCGATCATGACCGACGCAGTTCTCACCATGGACGAGGTGGTCAAGTCGTTCCGCCGGAAGACTGTCCTCGACCGATGCTCGTTCACCGTCGAAAGAGGAAGCGTCACAGCGTTGGTCGGCTCCAACGGCGCAGGCAAGTCGACTTTGATGTCGTTGGCCGTCGGACTGCTCACACCGGACTTCGGCACCATCCGAGTACTGGGCGAGGCCGTGGGTCAACGCGGCATCTCCCCCGGCCTGTCCTACCTCGCTCAGCACAAACCCCTGTATCCCCACTTCACCGTGGCCGACATCCTCCGTTTCGGCCGAAACACCAACGCGCACTGAGACGAGGCCTATGCGACAGAACTCGTCGACGCAGCGGGCATTGCCGTGTCGGCGCGCGTCAAGGCACTGTCCCCCGGCCACCGCACCCGCGTCGCGCTGGCCTTGGCCCTCGGTCGGCGGCCGGAAGTACTGCTGCTCGACGAGCCTCTCGCCGACCTGGATCCTGTGGCCCGTCGCGCGGTGGCCCGGACTCTCATGCGCGACGCGGCGGAGAACGGCACGACCATCGTGCTGTCGTCGCACGTGTTGTCCGAGCTCGTCGACGTCGCCGACCGACTACTCCTGTTGCGCGACGGCCGGATTCGACTGGACGGGGAACTGGACACCATCACCGCCGAGCACTACCTGCTCGTCGGAAGCGCTGATATTGCACCGACCGTCGACGACGGCACAATCGTGTCCGAAGTATCCGGTTCGGGTGCGCCGGTATTCGTGGTCCACGGCACCCGACCCGCCACGCCGATCGCGGGATAGAGCGTCGAAGACGCCACCGTGGACGACGTAGTACTCGCATACCTCGGTTCGGAGGCGATTGCATGATCTGGGTGACGTGGCGACAATTTCGCGCAACGATTCTGTTCGGTGTGCTGACCCCACTTCTGTTGGCGGCGATCACCATTGCCATCACCGTGTACGACGGTGGCGTCTTCCCCACAGCGTCTCTGAGTGGATGTCTGTCGTTCGAGGCCACGGAGTGCAGGGCGGAAACCGCACAGACCGTTGCAGTCATGCTCACCGTTGCACTACCAGTGGTGCTGGGTGCCTTCGTCGGCGTCACCGTGTTCTCCCGGGACCTCGAACGTCGAACGCACGTCTTGGGTTTGAGCCAGTCGGTCAGCCGACGGCGGTGGTACACGACCCGAGTGGCCGTGGTGTTCGTACCCACGGTCCTCGCCATGACACTGCTCGGCTGCTGCGTGTACTGGGCCAAGTACGAGACCACGCCCGACGAGTTCGCTGTCGGGTTCGGTGGATACGACTCGGCCCTCGAGTTTCCGATTTTCGGGTCGACAGGATTCGTCGCAGGTGGGTACACCGCCGTCGGACTGATGCTCGGCGCGGCTCTCGCATTGGTTCTACGAAACACGGTGGCCGCGATGGTGGGGACCATGATCGCTACGTCACTGGTGATCGCAGTCTTTCCCACCCAGATTCGGGAGCACTATGCGGCGGCGTCCATCGACAAGCTGACCCTGGAACAGAAGAGCAACGAAATGTACGGCGGCGGTACGGCCGACTTCTTCTTGCCACTCGACTCGGGTGAGCTCTTTCATGCGCGTTGGGTTTTCTCCTCCGACTATGTCGATTCCGAAGGACGACCCGTGGCGATCGACTGGCAACAATGCGCCCAACTCGAGAACCGTCGAGACATCAGCGAATTCGAGACGGTCGCGGAGTACGAGGAGTACTCGAATGCGCTCCTCGAACGGGTCAAGGGGCTACAACTCGACTGTCTCCGTGCTCAGGGTGCCGATGCGTTCGAGACGAGTTACCACGAAGATCGACTGTTCTGGCGGTTCCAGGCCATCGAGACAGCTCTGACATTGCTGATCGCCGGTCTCCTCGGTGGACTGTCGCTGCTGTCGGTCAGGAGACTGCGGCCGTGAGGTCGGCGCACCAGCCGAAGCGACAGTAGGTTTCGTCGATCACAGCTGGGCAACGAGAGCAGGCAGTCCCACCGCTGCGGTGGTGCGCCACCGGTGATCGGCCATGTCCGAGACCTCGGTCTCGACCGGGTTGATCTCGACGACCGTGGCTCCCGCGCTGCGAGCGATCGCCGGCAGTCCCGCGAACGGGTAGACCACTCCGGACGTGCCGACCACGAGTACGAGGTCGGCACGTCGAACCGCGTCCTCGGCCGCCTCCCACGCGGCCGCGGGCAGCGATTCGCCGAACCACACCGCGCCCGGCCGAATCAGCCCGCCGCACAACGGACATTCCGGCGGCGGAACTCTCTGGTCCGCCTCGGCCGATTCATCGGGTGCATCGGAGTCCAGTGTTGCGCGGGTCCCACAGTCGCTGCAGTACGGCTCGAACAAGCTGCCGTGTACATGCGCGAGAACCGTAGCCCCCGCTCGCTCGTGAAGGTCGTCGACATTCTGGGTCGCGATGTCGACGTGCGACTGCTGCTGCCACTGGGCAAGTGCCACATGTCCGGCGTTGGGCTCCGAGCGCCGCACCAATTCTGCGCGCCATCGATACCAGCCCCACACCAGATCACTGTCCGCCATCCAGCCCTCGGGGCTGGCGAGGTCCTTGGGATCGAAGTCCTTCCACAACCCGGTCTGGGCATCCCGGAACGTTGCGATCCCCGACTCGGCCGACATGCCCGCACCCGTGAGGACTGCGGTACGTCGAGATTCGACGGCCGCATCGAGGATGCTCGAGGGTACGTCGACGGGCTGCTCGAGATGGCTCACGTCGCCATTGTGTCACCGGACGATCTCAGGGGCAGCTGTCTCGTCTTCGAAGAACACGCGGAAAACCGACTGGGCGGTTACGGTCGGAGGACGTTCGCCCCATCGGACTCGATGGCGGCGAAGACTGATACGACTACGCGCGTGAGGAGCCATACGCCGTGACAATTCCTGTGTCGTCCACCGCTGCCGAGTATTGGAGATCCCGCAACACGATCGTAGGTGCCTTTTGGGACAGCGACTTTCGGCTCTTCGATGCTCTCCTATGCGCGCAGGACGCCATGGGCGTCACCGGCGATTTACTCGAGATCGGAGCCCTATACGGCAAGAGCGCGATCCTGCTAGGTGTCCTTGCCGGCATCGAGGACACTGTCCACGTGTGCGACGTGTTCGAGCAGGACACCGACGACACTGCAAATCAAGCCGAGAACAACTCGTCTTATCCCGGCCTGGCACGCGAGAAGTTCGAGGCCAACTACCGAGCATTCGTCGATCGAGACCCGCACGTCATCGCAGAACTGTCGAACTCGATAAAGAGCCACGTCGACGCCGAATCCGTTCGATTCGCACATGTCGACGGCGGACATCTTTACGAGAATGTCGCTGAGGATCTGCGGAATGTGAAGCCATTACTCGGTCCGCGGGGCATCATCGTGCTCGACGACATCAGAGCACTGCACACCCCAGGCATTGCCGCTGCGGCGTGGGCAGAGGTGGTGGGCGGTGACCTTGTTCCATTCGCCCTCTCGGAGCAGAAGCTGTATGCCACTTGGGGTCCGGTGGAGGACTATGCCCGGTGCCTCGATACGTGGCTTGCCGGGAACTCCGACGTCACCAACCACGGCTACCAGAGCATCGCCGGCCACTCGGTACTGATCGTCGAGAATCCCAAGCCGGAGCGGACCACGAGGGACCGAATCTGGAGCTGGCTACCCATACTTCCGCCTGCAGTGCAGGCAATCATGATGCGCGAGCAGCAGCCCGGCCCGCACCTCGGTGCGCACGACCGTTCGTGACTGCTTTCGAGGCCGTGGGCATCCGGGGACACAATCTCGCCGAAACGAGATCCGGGCGACGTCGCGCTACCGTGGTCGCATGAGCATCGACACCAGCGCGCGCACTCGACGACGGTGGCCTGTGTGGGCGGCAGCCTGCACGGCTGTCGTCGTGGTCGCGGTGGTCGGTGTGCTGTGGCTGGCCCCGAGCCGATATTTCCCGTGGGACACCGAGGCCTTTCCCGAGGTGAACACCGGTGAACTGACCGCCGATCAGACCCGGGTGGTGGAACTGTTGCGAACTGAGCACGAGCAGCAGCGTCCGGGGACGTTCTACGCCGAAGGTGTGGACGAGTCCTGGTGTGCCGACTTCGTCAGCTGGATCATGAAGGAAGCCGATATGCCGCTGTCGAACCCCAATTCGGGCTCGTGGCGCATACCCGGTGTCTACACCCTGCAGGAGTACTACCAGGAGCAGGGTCGATTCGAGGCTGTCGGTAGCTACACGCCGTCGGTGGGCGACGTGGTGCTCTACGACAACACCAGCTGGATCGGCCAGCACACCAACGTGATCGTGGCGGTCGACGGCGACGAAGCCATCACCGTCGGCGGAAACGAAGCGGGCAAGATCAGAGTCCACACGCTGCACTACGAATCCGACTCGGGCGTGGTCGGATTCGGACGACTGGACAGCTGACGCTCGGTCGCTTCATCCGAAGGAGGTCGAGCCGTGACGTCGACGGCCGGGCTCGGCGTCGCACCCGGTGAGATCTTGACCTTGACGTAGCGTCAAGGTCCACACTGAACGCATGAGAATCGGATCTCTGGCGGAGGCCGTCGGAACGACGCCTCGAACAGTGCGTCACTACCACCGTCTCGGCTTGCTGGACGAGCCACGCCGTCTCCCCAACGGATACCGCGAATACACGATCGACGATGTGGTTCGTCTGATGAGAATCCGCTGGCTTGCCGACTGTGGGATGCCACTGGGCGAGATAGAGGCCGCACTCGACGAGTCCCCGCCGGGTGAGACCGATGTGGTCGCCGATCTCCGAGCGTTGCTGGACGGCATAGAACAGCAGCAGTCAGCGCTCGCGCGCAAGCACAGCCGCCTGTCGACTCTGCTCGACGACGCAATCCAGCATCGCCAGCTGACCGCACTCCCGCGCGAGCTGGCCGACGCCTTGACCGCCTTGATCGACGCGTCCGTCGAGACGGACCGAGAAGCGCTGATCAGAGAACGCGATCTGCTCGAGGTGATGGCGATATCGGGCACAGTCCCCGCATCGTTCTTCGAGACGGTGACTGCAACACTCGGTGATCACGACCTGCGTCGGAGATACCTCGCGCTACTCCGTGAATTCGGTGCCCTCGAAGGCCGAGATCCGGTCGAGGCCGAGAGCGATATCGACACGCTCGCAGCAGAACTGGCGTCCATGTTGGATCTCGATTCGCTGGCCCCGGGTCCACCCGAACCTGCTGTGAACACCGGTCGGATCGAATCGCTCGATATCGACGACATCCTGCCGGATCCGGCCCAACGCGCCGTGATCGTGCGCGCCACCGCGCGACTGCAGACCAGCATCCAACCGTCGACCGGTGGCACGCGATGACGGCCGACACTCCCGTCCAGCTCGGAAGGTCGCACGCGTTGCTGCTGTGGATCCGAGGTCGGTCGGCACCCGTTCCCGCACATTCGACGGTGTTCACTGCCCAGCGAGGAACGCTCGGACTACCCCTGATGTTCGGTGCGGCAACCGTGATCGAGATGGTCGTTCTACACCTGCTGATTCCGTGGCTGTGGCTCAGCGCCTTGGTCGCAGCACTGTCGGTCGCGTCACTGGTGTTGCTTGCGTCCTCGGTCGCCCTGGCTCGCGTGCACCCGCACATTCTCTCGCCGACGACACTCACTCTGCGAACCTCCGGGAAGGTCGTCGCGACGGTGGACCGAGCGAGCATTCTCGCGGCTCGAATCCACCGGCGCTACGGCGTCGTGTCGCCTGCTCTCGACGGCGGCCGCCTCGTCCTACCGAGCCAGGACGGCACCTCGGTCGATATCGAGCTGACCGGTGCGGTCGACGTGGCCCTTCCGGCACTCCTGCAGCGACAGCGGGTATCCGGCTGCGCGCACTCGTTCAGCGTTCAGGTGGACGATCCCGCTGCGCTGGTCGCCGAGCTCACCCGGCTCGCCGAGCCACCCGTGGTGCAGCGTTCCAGCAGCCGGACGGTGAACGACACCACCACCGACGCGAGCACGGCTCTCGATCCCTCCGAACTGTGACCAGGACCTCGAACCGGACTCCAGGAAGTGTTTCACCCCGTGTACACGTATTGTTTGCTCGGTATCGCACATCCGACCGAGTAGTCGATCGACAGCCGGAGCTATTTCTCCTTCATGCATGTACACCCGACCGACAGCACCTCGGCCACCGATTTCGCGGCACCGATCCAGGACGCCACCGTGTCGGTACCCGGCACACCGGCTCGGTCACCGCAACGACGAGATCTCAACGGCCTGCGCGGCGTCGCTATCGCCCTCGTCGTCGTGTTCCACATCTGGATGGGTCGCGTATCGGGAGGCGTCGACGTCTTCCTGACTCTCTCCGGGTTCTTCTTCACCGCATCCCTACTGCGTTCGGCCGAGGCCGGTGCAAGCCTGAATCCGATCACCCGCATCACGCGCGTGCTGCGCAGACTCGGTCCGCCGCTGCTGATCACGCTGCTCGCAGTAGCCGTCGCGTCGGTGTTCCTGCTGCCGCGCACCCGTTGGGCGGACCTGGGCGATCAACTCGTATCCGGTGTCTTCTACTACGTGAACTGGCAGCTGGCGACCACGGCGAACGACTACTTGGCGGCCGATCCCTCGGTGAGCCCCGTTCAGCATCTGTGGTCGGTCGCCGTGCAGTTCCAGTTCTATCTGTTCGCGATCGCCGTCGTGTTCGGCCTCGCGTTCATACGGCGTTCCATCCGCCCGGATGGACCGCGAAGTCTGCGCCCACGCACTTTTTCGGTGATCTTCACCGTGATCGCCGTGGTGTCCTTCGTCTACGCGGCAGACGGTGTCCGACGGCATCAGGCATGGAACTACTACGACACCGGCGCACGACTGTGGGAGATCATGCTCGGTGCCGCACTGGCGGCACTGCTCGCCGCGCGAACCAGCAGTATCGAGACCGCGGCCGAGCCTCGACGTGCTCGGCTGTCGTCGACCGCGCGCGGAGTCCTTGCGGCCCTCGGTATGACCGTGATCGTCCTGTGCGGTTTCGTCGTCGACGGCGTGACGGCGTTCCCAGGTCCGCTGGCTCTGATTCCGGTGCTCGCCACCCTTGCGTTGATCGTCTCCGGCTCCGAGACCGCCGTCGCGGCCACACTCTCGAACAGGTTCTTCGCCTGGGTCGGATCGATCGCATTCCCGCTGTATCTGTGGCACTGGCCGCTGCTGATCTTCTATCTCTCGGCCACCGGCAGATCGCATGCAGACGCAGTCGGTGGTCTCGGCATCATCGGGGCGTCGGTTGCACTGGCGTGGTTGACCGTGCGTCTGGTCGAGCGACCCGCGCAGTCGACCACGTTCACACCGGGACGCATCGCAGTCACGGCCTGCGCAGGGATCGCCGCGCTCGCCGTCACGGCCGGTTCGATCGGCTGGAACGTCTACATCGACCGCTCGATCACGGCTGTGCAAGCCGACGAATCGGTCGACGAACTGACTCACCCGGGCGCACTGGAACTGACCGACGGGGTTCGAGCCGAGCCGGCCGCCGTCAGACCCCCGCTGTACTCGGCACCCGAGGATCTCCCCATCAGCACCCTCGAAGGCTGCATCGCCGACTTCGAGACACGCGACGCGGTCTCGTGCACCTACGGCGACCTCGATGCGAGCCGAACCATCGTGCTGGCGGGCAGCTCGCACGCCGAGCATTGGCTGACCGCCCTCGACGCGCTCGGGATCCAGCACGGGTTCAAGGTCGTCACGTTCTTGAAGATGGGCTGCCCGCTGAGCGCCGACACGATGCCGATGCTCGGTGCCAACGAATATCCGGACTGTCTCGACTGGACGCAGACCGTGCTCGCCGACGTCGCCACGATGAATCCTGACTACGTCTTCACCACCAGTACGCGCCCGCGGGAGGACTTTCCCGGCGACTACACCCCCGCCTGGTACACCTCGGTGTGGCGGGAACTCGCCGCCGAGGGTGTCGGAATTCTCGGTATTCGGGACACCCCGTGGCTTGCGTATCGGGCGATCGATTGCCTGGCCGACGGCGGGGATGCCACGTCGTGCGGCATTCCCAGAGGCGAGGCACTCGACCCCGTCAATCCGGCGTTGGCGGCGTCGTTCCAGTTTCCCGGGTTCTCCTCTCTCGACCTGTCCGATGCCGTGTGCGACGACACTGTGTGCCGCGTCGAGCAGGGCAACGTCTTGATCTACCGTGACGAACACCATCTCACTGCAACCTATGTGCGAACCCTGACCACCGAACTCGGCCGGCAGGTCGGATCGGCTACCGGCTGGTGGGCCGGACCATGAGCAGAGCACCGCGCGCTCGGTAAGCCCAGGCCCATCCGCCACAGTAGGGTTGATACATGCTGCACGAACCCTCCGCCGACACGCCTGCCATTCCCGTATGGCCGGGATCCGCTTATCCGCTGGGAGCGACCTACGACGGAGCAGGAACCAACTTCGCCCTGTTCTCCGAGGTCGCAGAGGCAGTCGACCTGTGCCTGATCGCCGAGGACGGCACCGAGACTCGCATTCGTTTCGAGGAGTCGGACGGCTACGTCTGGCATGCCTATCTCCCCACCGTGGTTCCGGGCCAGCGTTACGGGTATCGCGTTCACGGGCCCTGGGATCCGGCCGCCGGACACCGTTGCGATCCCAGCAAGTTGCTGGTCGATCCGTACGGCAAAGCCTTCGAGGGTTCGTTCGACGGAGACCGATCCTTGTTCTCGTACAACATGGATGCTCCGGCTGTCGAGACCGAACCCGAGACCGTGATACCGACCGACGAGGTATCCACGGATCCACTCGAGGCCGAGGCCCCCTTCGAGGATGCTGCCGACCTCGCAGATCCCGACGAAGCCATCATCGACGACGCTCCCATCGCGCACGACGACGTTCCCAACGACGATTTCCCGCAACATGATTCGCTCGGACACACCATGACCACCGTGGTGATCAATCCGTTCTTCGATTGGCAGGCCGATCGCGCCCCCAAGCGCCCGTATCACGAAACAGTGATCTACGAGGCGCACGTCAAGGGCATGACGATCAACCATCCCGAGATTCCCGAGGCCGAGCGCGGCACGTACGCCGGCTTGGCGCATCCGGTGATCATCGACCACCTCAAGCATCTCGGCGTGACGGCGATCGAATTGATGCCGGTCCACCAGTTCATGCAGGATCAGGTTCTGTTGGACAAAGGTCTACGAAACTACTGGGGATACAACACATTCGGCTTCCTGGCCCCGCACGCGGAGTACTCCTCCCACCAGTCGCCCGGTGCTGCTGTGACGGAATTCAAGGCCATGGTTCGCGCATTCCACGCGGCGGACATCGAGGTGATTCTCGACGTGGTCTACAACCACACGGCCGAGGGAAACCACATGGGCCCGACGATCAGCTTCCGCGGTATCGACAACGCCGCGTACTACCGACTCGTCGACGGCGACCTCGAGCATTACATGGACTACACCGGTACCGGCAACAGTCTCAATGCGAGACATCCTCACACCCTCCAACTGATCATGGACTCGCTGCGTTACTGGGTCACCGAGATGCACGTCGACGGATTCCGCTTCGACCTGGCATCGACGCTGGCTCGCGAACTTCACGACGTCGATCGGCTCAGCGCGTTCTTCGATCTGGTTCAGCAGGACCCGATCGTCAGCCAGGTCAAGCTGATCGCCGAACCGTGGGACGTCGGTGAGGGCGGCTACCAGGTCGGTAACTTCCCCGGCCTGTGGACCGAATGGAACGGCAAGTACCGCGACACCGTGCGCGATTACTGGCGCGGCGAACCCGCAACACTCGGGGAGTTCGCGTCGAGACTGACCGGGTCGTCGGATCTCTACGAAGCCACCGGCCGTCGCCCGGGCGCGAGCATCAACTTCGTCATCGCGCACGACGGGTTCACCCTCAACGACCTGGTGTCCTACAACGACAAGCACAACGAGGCCAACGGCGAGGACAACAAAGACGGCGAGAGCCACAATCGCTCGTGGAACTGCGGCGTCGAAGGCCCGACGGACGACCCGGAAATTCTGGATCTACGTGCCCGTCAGATTCGCAACATCATGGCAACGTTGCTCCTCAGTCAGGGCACACCGATGATCGCGCACGGCGACGAGATGGCGCGAACTCAGCAGGGCAACAACAACGTCTACTGCCAGGATTCGGAACTGGCGTGGATGGACTGGTCGTTGGCCGAGACCAATGCCGAATTGATCGAGTTCACTCGCAACGCCATTGCGCTGCGAGCCGAGCACCCCGTCTTTCGTCGTCGTCGATTCTTCGAGGGCCGTCCCATCCGCACCGGCGAGCAGGCACGTGACATCGCCTGGCTGACGCCCGCAGGCGAAGAGATGACTCCCGAGGACTGGGACAGCGGCTTCGGCAAATCGCTCACCGTGTTCCTCAACGGCGAGGGAATTCCCGAACCGAACCAGCGCGGCGAGCGAGTGGTGGACGACTCGTTCCTGTTGTGCTTCAACGCACATCACGAAGCCCTCGAGTTCGTCACCCCGGACGGGAACTACGCCAAGGAATGGACGGTCGCCCTGGATACGGCCGCGCGCACAGGAGCGGGTGAGAAATCGATAGAAGCGGGTACACCGGTGGAAGTCACCGCCCGTTCCCTGCTCGTACTACGAAAGACTGCCTGACACATGCCGCTGCCCACCAGCACATACCGGTTACAACTGCGGGGCGATGCCTTCACCCTGGCCGACGCCTCCGACGTGGTCGACTACCTGCACGACCTCGGGGTAACCCACCTGTATCTGTCACCGATCCTGACTGCGACGGATGGCTCGACCCACGGATACGACGTCACCGTCACCGCCACCGTCTCGGCCGCTCTGGGGGGTCGAGAAGCGTTGTTACAATTGCATTCTCGTGCCTCCGAACGGGGCATGGGCATCATCGTCGACATCGTTCCCAACCACGTCGGCGTCGAGGACCCGCGTCAGAATGCGTGGTGGTGGGATGTGTTGGAACGTGGCCGCGACTCCGAGTACGCGACGTATTTCGACATCGATTTCGGGGCCGACAACGGTGTCGACGGCAAAATCGCCATTCCTGTCCTCGGTAGCGCAGACGACGTGGATGCGTTGACCGTCGACCGTTCCGAGGGACGCCCGCTGCTGGCGTTCTACGAGCACCGCTTTCCCATCGCCGACGGTACCGACGGCGACGACGCCCAAGCCGTGCACGACCGTCAGGCCTACCGCCTGGTGAGTTGGTCGGCCGGGCTGATCGGCTACCGACGCTTCTTCTCGGTGAACGGCCTGGCCGGGATTCGGCAGGAAGACCTCGACGTCTTCACCGACTCGCATCGCCAGGTTGCGAGCTGGATCGAAGACGGGCTGATAGACGGCCTCCGCGTCGATCACCCCGATGGTCTGGCCGATCCCGCTGGATATCTCACCGAACTACGCGGGCTGCTCGGTCCCGATCGCTGGCTGGTGATCGAGAAGATCCTGGCCGACGGTGAACCCCTCGACGAATCGCTTCCCGTCGACGGGACCACCGGATACGACGCGTTGGCCGCTGTGGGCGGGGTGTTCGTCGACCCGGACGGCGCACCGGCATTGACCGCACTCTCGCAGGTGCGCTCGGGCATTGCCTACGACGAAGAGACGCTGCACGAGACGGAGTTGGATCTCAAGACCGCTGTTGCACGCGGCGACCTGTCCCCCGAGGTGCGACGCCTGGCCCGCGCAGTCGTTCGGGAATCGGGCACCTCCACCGATCTCGAGTCCGTCATCGACGCCATCGTTGCTGTCGTCGCGGCCGTCCCGGTGTACCGAACCGACTACGCGCCGCTCGCCGGTGTGCTTCCGGGCGTGATCGCTGCCGTCGGCGAGGAGCAGCCGGAATTGGCCGGCGGTCTGACCGCGTTGGCCACTGCCCTCGTCACCGGTGCCGAATCGCCGGTCCGCTTCGACCAGGTGTGCGGGGCCGTCACGGCCAAGGGCGTCGAGGACTGCCTGTTCTACCGCGCCAACCGGTTGATCTCGCTGCAGGAGGTAGGCGGTGATCCTTCTCGGTTCGGTTGCAGCCCAGCGTACTTCCATGTGAAGAACGCCGACCGCGCGAAGCGCTGGCCCGCAGCGATGACCACACTGTCCACCCACGACACCAAACGCGGTGAAGACGTACGGGCACGGATAGGTGTGCTCTCGCAAACACCGGAACTGTGGGCCCGATGCATCACCGACTGGGAGGAATTGGCCCCCAGCCCGGACGGCACAACCGGAATGTTTTTGTGGCAGAACCTGTTCGGAGTCTGGCCGGTCGACGGGGTGGTCACCTCCACTCTCCGTGAACGTGTACATGCGTACGCCGAGAAGGCCATCCGCGAGGCCGCGCTTCGGACCACGTGGACCGATCCGGACGAAGAGTTCGAGACTGCCGTACATACCTGGCTCGACGCGATCTTCGATGGTCCCGTCGCTCGCTCGATGACGATGCTCGTCGAAAAGCTTTCTCCCCACGGCCGTTCCGACGCACTCGGACAGAAGTTGTTGACCCTCGCCGGTCCCGGTATCCCCGATGTCTATCAGGGCACCGAATTGTGGGAGGACTCGCTCGTCGACCCCGACAACCGCAGACCGGTCGACTACTCGGTCCGACGATCGATGCTGGCAGCCACCACCACCGGACCGCCGTCCGTGGACACCGGCGCGGCCAAGTTGGCCGTGGTTCGCTCCGCATTGCACGTACGACGCGAGCGGCCGGAGAGCTTCGTCGGCGGCACCTACACGCCCATCGTCGCGGTCGGATCCGCTGCCGAGCACCTCGTCGGCTTCGCGCGCGGCCCGGTTCCCGGCGCTGGCGACGTGATCGCATTGGCGACAAGACTGTCACTCGGCGTCTCCGAGAAGGGCTGGGGCGAGACAACGGTGACGCTGCCGGACGGCCGATGGCGCGATCGCATCACCGACGCCGAACACACGGGCACCGTCTCGGTGGCCGAAGTGTTGGCATCACTCCCGGTTGCACTTCTGGTGCGCGACAACGAAGGAGAGTCCGCGACATGACACCCTCGACCGCTACGTCTCCCGCCTCGTCACGCGAATTCGCCGTGTGGGCACCGTCCCCCGAGAAGGTGCGGTTGCAGCTGGACGACTCCATACACGACATGCAGCGATCCTCGGACGGCTGGTGGCGAGTGACGGTGGCTGCCGCGGCGGACAGTCGGTACGGATTCCTGATCGACGACGCCGAGAAAGCGCTGCCGGATCCACGCTCGCCTCGGCAACCCGACGGTGTGCACGAATTGTCCCAGGTGTTCGAGGTCGATCCGTCGCTGTGGACCGACTCGTCCTGGACCGGACGGCAACTTCCCGGTTCGTCGATCTACGAACTCCACATCGGCACCTTCACCCGTGAAGGAACGTTCGACGCGGCGATAGGCAAACTGGATCACCTCGTCGATCTGGGCGTGACGTTCATCGAGATCATGCCGGTGAACGGATTCAACGGGGTCCACAACTGGGGCTACGACGGCGTTCTCTGGTACACCGTTCACGAGGCGTACGGCGGGCCGGAAGGGTTGCAGCGCTTGGTCGATGCGTGCCACGGGCGCGGAATCGGTGTGGTGCTCGACGTGGTGTACAACCACCTCGGTCCATCCGGCAATTATCTCGAACGCTTCGGTCCGTACATGACCGAAGGGGCGAACAGCTGGGGCCAGGCGATCAATTACGCCGACGCAGACTCGGGCGAGGTGCGGCGGTACGCCCTGGACAACGCATTGCGCTGGTTCTCCGAATTCCACATCGACGCGTTACGCCTCGACGCGGTGCACGCGATCGTCGACCACACCGCAGTGCATCTGCTCGAACAGCTGTCGATCGAAACACGAAGCCTGTCCGCGCATGTGGGTCGGCCGTTGACGTTGATAGCCGAGAGCGACCTCAACGATCCTTCGCTCATCACGGCGCGGTCGGGTGGTGGCTACGGCCTCGACGCGCAATGGGACGACGACATCCATCACGCGATCCACGCGGCCGTTTCGGGTGAGCGGCAGGGATACTACGGCGATTTCGGCTCCCTGCAAGGGTTGGCGAACACGCTGCGGCAGGGGTTCTTTCACGCCGGAACGTACTCGAGCTTCCGCGGTCGAATACACGGTCGACCGTTGGATACGCGCCGAATTCCGGCCAGTTCTCTGGTGACGTACACGACCACTCACGATCAGGTCGGTAACCGGGCGATCGGTGACCGCCCCGGTTTCTACCTGTCCCCCGGCCAGCTGGCAATCAAAGCAGCGCTCGTTCTGACGTCGCCGTACACACCGATGCTGTTCATGGGCGAGGAATGGGGAGCATCGACACCGTTCCAGTTCTTCACCTCGCACCCCGAACCAGAACTCGGCAAGGCCACCGCAGAGGGGCGCAAAGCCGAATTCGCCGAGCACGGTTGGGACAAGAGCGACATCCCCGACCCACAGGATCCCGACACGTTCACGCGGTCGAAGTTGGACTGGTCCGAGCTGGGAACCGGAGATCACGCACGACTGCTGGCGGTGTACCGCGACCTGCTGGCCCTACGCCGAGACCGGACCGAGCTGACCGATCCCTGGCTCGATCATGTGAAGGTCGAGTACGACGAGGACGCCCACTGGATCGCGATTCGTCGCGGCCACCTGAGTGTGGTGTGCAATCTGTCCGACACCGCTGTGACGGTGCCGATCGGCGGCTCCCCACTGCTCGAGTGGGAGCCGACGACCTCGAACGACACCGGCTCGGCCACAACGGTTCCCGGTCACTCCTTCGCGGTGCTCGAATCCTGACGGTGTCGTAGATTCACCAGCACGAACACAGCGGTGACCGCCAGAACAACCGCGGTGGCGACGGCCGCAACGTGCATACCCGAGACGAACGCGGTGTGTGCGGAGTCCAGCAGGACCGTCGCCACCGAATCGGGTACCTCACGGGCGACCGCGTCCGCGCCGCCGAGAGTTTCGGCGGCTCTGGCACCGAGTTCGGGTGTGAGCTGCGAGGTGTCGATCCCGCGTCGGAAGATCGCCATGACTACGGTGCCGAGGATCGCGACTCCCAGCGCGATACCCAGCTCGTACGCGGTTTCCGACACGGCGGACGCGGCTCCGGCTCGCTCGGGTTCGACGGCGCTGACCACCAGATCGGACGTCAGGGTCAGCGCGAAACCGACGCCGGCACCCACCAGCACGAAGCCCGCGATGAACAGAGTGGGACTGCTGTCCGTTCCGAGACCGACGAGAACTCCTGCGCCCGCGGCGGCCGCGAACATACCCGCACCGAGCACCGTGCCGACGGAGACGTACCGAACGAACACCGCGGCGAGCAGCGAGGTCAGGATGCTGGCGGCCGTGCCCGGCAGCAGCAGCAAACCGGCCTCGAGCGGGCTGCTACCGAGCACGAGCTGTAGGTACTGCGAGCCGAAGAACAACACGCCGGCGAGGGCGAAAACGGACAGGAAGTTAGTCGCCACGCCCGTCGAGAACGCACGATTGGCGAACAGCCGAACATCGATCATCGGGGCGTCCAGAGTCCGCTGCCGCCGGATGAACAACACGCCGGCGATGACCCCGACGATCGCCGACACCACGTAGGCCGGATGGACACCGTGTGCGGCGATTTCCTTGACGGCGAAGACCATCGGCACGATGGCGAGCATCGACAGCGCCGAGCTGGGCAGATCGAACCGACCCGGGTTCGGATCCTTGGACTCGGGAATCACGACCGGACCCAGTGCAATCAGCGCGATCATGACCGGAATGTTGATCAGAAACACCGAGCCCCACCAGAAGTGCTCGAGGAGGTAGCCGCCCACCAAAGGGCCGGCGGCCGCACCACCGCCTGCCATCGCACCCCAGACGCCGATCGCGGCCACCCGCTGGCGCGGGTCGAGGAAGATCGTACGAATCAACCCGAGTGTTGCGGGCATCAGCGTCGCACCGGAAATGCCCTGCAGCACCCGAGCCGCGATGAGCATCTCCGCGCTGGTCGACACCGCTGCGACGAGAGAGGCGATACCGAAGCCCACAGCTCCGATCAGCAGCAGCCTGCGACGACCGATGCGGTCGCCGAGCGTGCCCATCGTGATGAGCAGTCCGGCGAGCACGAACGAGTACACATCGATGATCCACAGCAATTGATTGCTCGTCGGAGCCAGATCGGCGCTGATGAACGGCAAGGCCAGATCGAGCACCGTTCCGTCGACCGCAATCAGAAGCACGGCGAACGCGAGCACCACCAGCCCGATCCAGTCCCGGGTGGTAGCCCTGGGGGCAGATCCGCCGTCGATCTCGTGCACCGCTCCGGTACGCACGTCAGTCACCATGTCTCCGTTTCACAGGCCCGGCTCGACGCCGAGCATGATTCCGATACCAACCGTCCAGCCGGTACAGCTCTTGACGTTACCGCGAACCGTCCAGCCGGTAAAGTGAGTTGTATGTCATCGGACACTCGCGACCGAATTCTCGACGCGCTCGAGACCATTCTGCTTCAACACGGCATGACGAAAGTCACCCTGGACAGCGTCGCCGCGGCTGCTGGAGTCTCGAAGGGCGGTTTGCTGTATCACTTCAGGACCAAGGACGCTCTTGTTGCTGCCATGGTTCGACGGCTCGCCGTCGAAGCCGATCAGCAGCGCGCCCGCGCAGGCGAAGGTGGCACCTCGGTAGCAGAGTGGTACCTGCAACCACCCGATTGCATTTCGGAGAAGGAAATTGCGCTGTATCGCTCGACGTTGGCGGCACTGCGCAGCATCGACGGCAACTCGGGCGAGGTACAAGACGCCGTCACGGACATGATGCAGCAGTGGGACGAGGGACTGCGAACGGAAATCGACGATCCGGTGCAGGCCGAGATCATCCGACTCGTCGGCGACGGAATCTACCTCGGGGCCGTCCTCGACCTGCCCGCCGTCGACCCCGAGTTACACAGACAAGTCGTCGACCGTTTGCTCGGCCGATAGATGATCTCGGTGGATCAGGTCAGGTAGCGGTACACCGGAGAGTCGGGTTCGAGCTGCTCGACGTGCAGATGCGAATCGCGCATCCGTTCGAGCAACGGGTCGAGCCCGCTCGCTGCCCCGAGTTCGATACCGACCAACGCGGCACCGGTTTCGCGGTTGTTGCGCTTGACGTACTCGAACAACGTGACGTCGTCCTCCGGCCCGAGCACCTCGTCGAGGAAACGACGCAGTGCGCCCGGCTCCTGCGGAAAGTCCACGAGGAAGTAGTGCTTGAGGCCGAGGTGAACGAGCGAACGCTCGAGAATTTCGCCGTACCGTGAGACATCGTTGTTCCCGCCGGACACCAAGCACACAACGGTACTTCCGGGCGCGATGTCGAGGTGATCCAACGCGCCCACCGCGAGCGCGCCGGCAGGCTCGGCGATGACGCCTTCGTTCTGGTAGAGCGCCAACATCGCGGTACAGACGGCACCCTCGTCGAGCTGCGTGATCAGAAACGCTCCCGGCTCATCGCCGTCGAGGACCGGCGCGGCTTTCGAGGGTACGGAAGCGTGCAATACAACCGTTGCACCCAAGGACGTCAAGGCCGCGTACGGAACGTCACCGATGCGCCGGACCGCTGCGCCGTCCACGAACGGATCGATGTCCGCCAGCGTCACCGGCTCGCCGGCGATCAACGCCGCGGTCATCGACGCAGCGCCCGAGGGCTCGACGCCGACCAACGACGTTTGCGGAGCCCGCTCACGCAGGTAACTGGAAATTCCCGCGATGCAGCCACCCCCGCCCACGGGCATCACCACGAGATCGGGAGCCCGGCCGAGCTGATCGACGATTTCCTTCGCAATAGTGCCCTGGCCCGCCACCGTGCGCGGATCGTCGAACGGGGGAACCATGGTGGCACCGGTACGGGCCACGTCCTCGGCAGCCGCCGCAGCCGCCGCGTCGAACGTGTCGCCGATGACGATGAGCTCGACGAACTCACCTCCGTGCACCCTGATTCGGTCGCGTTTCTGCTTGGGGGTGTTCGCCGGAACGTAGATCCGGCCCCGCACCTGCATGGACCGACACGCGAACGCCACACCCTGGGCGTGGTTACCGGCACTCGCAGTGACCACGCCGACGCGGCGTTCGGCATCGGTCAACTGATCCATCAGGTTGTACGCGCCGCGGATCTTGTACGAGCGAACGATCTGCAGGTCTTCGCGTTTGAGGTACACCGTCGCGCCCGTTTCCGCCGACAGTCGCTCGCACAACTGAAGGGGTGTCGAGGCGACCACCGAGGAAATTCGCATCGCGGCCGCATCGATGTCGGCAGCGGTGACGGCTACCGACGACGGGCGCTGGGAGGCGAGCTCAGGTGATGAAGACACCAGGACATGCTGCCACCAGCGTGGAACGGTCACCCACTCGGGACCGTTCCACGAGCCGACGGTTCTCTGTCAGGCGCGGCTGAGGACGAAGACCGGGATCTCGCGGTCTGTCTTCTTCTGGTACTCCGCGTAATCGGGGTAGGCCGCGACCGAGCGCTCCCACCACACGGCCTTCTCGTCGCCGGTCACTTCACGCGCGACGTAGTCGTGCTTCTCGGTGCCGTCCTGCAACTCGACGAGCGGCTCGGCTTTGACGTTGTGGTACCAGACGGGGTGTTTGGGTGCACCGCCCAGCGAGGCGACGATGGCGTACTCGCCGTCGTGCTCGACCTTCATCAACGGCGACTTGCGGAGCTTGCCGCTCTTGTTGCCCTTGGTCGTCAGCAGTACGACCGGCATGCCGTTCATCTCCGTACCTTCGGTTCCGCCGGAGTTCTCGTACAGCTCGGCCTGCTTGCGGGCCCAGTCGGATGAACTCGGTTCGTATTCTCCTGTCAATGGCATGTTTTCAGTCAACACCTCTCGCGGATCCGACGCCACGCTATCGACCACATTGCCTGGTCCGGACGCCAAGTTCGGTGGACCGAATCTTCCCGTGGGTATAGTCTGAACTTCGCCCGCCGGGTAGCCGAACCGCTACTGCACCGGGCGCAGCAGAGGAGAACGCGATGACCGTCACGAACACTCGGGTGAGCCATCGATCCAGCGCTGCCCTGCGCAGCGTCGATGTCGCAGGCATCGCGTGGCCGGCCTACAAACTCGAAGCTCTCGGGCTGGGTTCACTCGTGTTCGTCGCCATGCTCGTCGTCGCCGGCTCGCTGCACGCCGCGGTACTCGCCGGTGCCGCAATTGCCGTCGCGGCCTGGTGGACATTGCGCCTCACCGAGCTGTACCCATCCGCGCCTGCGTCACCCCGTCAGGCAGCCGGGCCCCAGTAGCGCCTTCAGGTCCCCCATCAACGCCGACGTCGGCGTGACACGCAGGCTGTCGTCCAGCTTCATCGTGGTGATCTTGTCGCCGCTCACCAAACGAAGGTGGACATCCGACGTTCCGGGGTGACTGGACAGGACTCGTTTGAGGGCACCGACCTTGTCCACGGTGCACAGCCGCGTCGGCAGACTGACCGCAAGAGGCTTGTCGATCCCGACCATCGACAGATCGGGTACCGCCAGATCGTTGGCGATGAGTGAGACCCGATCGTCACGCACCGATACCCGACCCTTGACCAGCACCACCGAGTCCTCGGTGACGTCGGCACCGAACACCGAGTACGCCTGCGGGAAGAACAGCACCTCGATTCCACCGGCCAGATCCTCGAGCTGAGCCGACGCCCACGTCAGACCGTTCTTATTGATTCGGCGGTTGACCGAGGCCAGAATTCCGCCGACGGTGACCTGAGTGCCGTCCTTGATGTCGCCTTCGAGAATGGTCGGAATGTTGCAGTCGGACTTCGCGGCCAACATGTGTTCGACGCCCAGAAGCGGGTGGCCCGAGACGTAGAGGCCGAGCATCTCGCGTTCGAGAGCGAGCCGGTGCTTGGATTCCCACTCCTCGTCCGGCACCCGAACGTTGAACACGGCGGAGATGGACTCGTCTGCATCCTCACCGCCGAACAGATCGAACTGTCCGATTGCCTCGGCTTTCTTGGTGCCCATCACCGCGTCGATCGCGTCGGCGTGAATGAGCATCAGACCCTTGCGTGGATGATCGAGTGAGTCGAAAGCGCCTGCCTTGATGAGGGATTCGGTGACCTTCTTGCTGCACGCGATGGCGTCGATCTTGCCAAGGTAATCCGAGAAATCGGTGTACTTCGACTTCTCCGACCGAGCCCTGATGATCGACGCGACCACGTTGGTGCCCACGTTGCGCACCGCGCCGAGGCCGAACCTGATGTCCTTGCCGACCGACGCGAAGTTCAGTTCGGATTCGTTGACGTCGGGCGGCAGCACGGTGATGCCGAGCTTGCGGCAGTCGGCGAGATAGATAGCGGCCTTGTCCTTGTCGTCACCGACGCTGGTGAGCAGGCCGGCCATGTACTCGGCCGGGTAGTTCGCCTTGAGATACGCCGTCCAGTACGACACCAGGCCGTATCCGGCCGAGTGCGACTTGTTGAACGCGTAGCCGGCGAACGGCAGCACGGTGTCCCACAGCGCCTTGATCGCGGCCTCGGAGAAGCCGTTGTCCAACATGCCCTGCCGGAACCCGGCGTACGCCTTCTCGAGCTCGGAGAGCTTCTTCTTACCCATGGCGCGACGCAGCAGGTCGGCCTGGCCAAGGGTGTACCCGGCGACCTTCTGCGCGAGCTGCATGATCTGCTCCTGGTAGACCACCAGGCCGTACGTCTCGCCGAGAATCACCTTCAGTGGCTCTTCGAGCTCGGGGTGAATCGGCTTGACCTCTTGCCGCCCGTTCTTGCGGTCGGCATAGTCGTTGTGCGAGTTCATGCCCATCGGACCCGGGCGGTACAGAGCGAGCACGGCGACGATGTCCTCGAAGCCGGTGGGTTGCATGCGGCGCAGCAGATCTCGCATGGCGCTTCCGTCGAGCTGGAACACGCCGAGTGTGTCGCCGCGAGACAGCAGATCGAACGTGGCCGGATCGTCGAGCGGCAGTGCGTCGAGATCGATGTCGATTCCGCGGTTGGCCTTGATGTTGTCGATCGCGTCGCCGATGACGGTGAGGTTGCGCAGACCGAGGAAGTCCATCTTGAGCAGGCCGATGGCCTCGCACGACGGGTAGTCCCAGCCGGTGATGATCGCACCGTCCTGCGCACGCTTCCACACCGGAATGGCATCGGTGAGCGGCTCCGAGGACATGATGACCGCGCAGGCATGCACGCCGGCGTTACGGATCAGGCCTTCGAGTCCCTTGGCCGTCTTGTAGATCGTGGCGACGTCGGGATTGGAATCGATGAGCGCTCGAACCTCGACGGCCTCCTTGTAGCGCTCGTGCGCCGGATCGGTGATGCCGGCAACCGAGATGTCCTTGGCCATGATGGGCGGCGGCAGAGCCTTGGTGATCTGATCGGCGATGCCGAAGCCCGGCTGACCGAACTGCACCCTCGCCGAGTCCTTGATCGCCGCTTTGGTCTTGATGGTGCCGAAAGTGATCACCTGAGCAACGCGGTCGCTGCCCCATTTCTCGGTGGCGTAGCGAACCATTTCGCCGCGGCGACGATCGTCGAAGTCGATATCGATATCGGGCATCGACACGCGCTCGGGGTTGAGGAATCGCTCGAACAGCAGACCGTGCGGCAGCGGATCGATGTTGGTGATACCCATGGCGTAGGCCACCAGCGATCCGGCCGCCGAGCCACGGCCCGGTCCGACCCGGATCCCAACGGCCTTGGCGTGGTTGATCAGGTCGCCGACCACCAGGAAGTACGCCGGAAAGCCCATCTCCAGGATGACCTTGATCTCGTACTCGGCCCGCGCAAGGTAATCCTCGGCCGGGCCGTCGGGGAATCGGCGCTCGAGCCCGGTCATGACCTCGTGGCGCAGCCAGGTGCCCTGCGTGTGTCCCTCGGGAACCGGGAAGATGGGCATCCGGTCTCGGTGCGCCCACACCTCGTCGTAGGGCTGGACTCGCTCGGCGATGAGCAGAGTGCTGTCGCAGGCACCGGGCACCTGGTCGTCCCACAGTGCGCGCATCTCGGCGGCCGACTTCAGGTAGTAACCGTCGCCGTCGAACTTGAAGCGAGTGGGGTCACTGAGAGTCTTACCGGTCTGAATGCACAGCAGCGCCTCGTGGTTCTCGGCGGCATCTTTGGTGACGTAATGGCAGTCGTTGGTGGCCAGCGGCGGGATGGAGAGCTTCTTGCCGATATCGAGCAGACCCTCACGGACGCGTCGCTCGATGGACAGACCGTGGTCCATCAACTCGAGGAAGAAGTTGTCCGGCCCCCAGATCTCCTGCCACTTGGCCGCAGCTTCGAGTGCTTCACGGTCCTGGCCCAGGCGTAGCCGCGTCTGAACCTCACCGGACGGACACCCGGTGGTGGCGATGATGCCCTCCGCGTGCGACGCAATGATCTCCTCGTCCATGCGCGCCCATTTACCGAGTTGACCTTCGATCGACGCAAGCGAGGACAACTTGAACAGGTTCCGGACGCCGGTGGCGTTCTCGGCGACCATCGTCATGTGCGTGTACGCACCACTACCGGAGACGTCGTCGGACTTCTGGCTGCGATCGCCCCACAGCACGCGCTTCTTGTTGAACCTGGACTCCGGCGCGATGTAGGCCTCGATGCCGATGATCGGTTTGATACCGGCCTTCTTGGCCTCGTTGTAGAACTCGCTGGCTCCGTACATGTTGCCGTGGTCGGTCATGCCGACCGCCGTCATCTCCAACCGCGCCGCCTCGGCGAACATTGCCCCGATCTTGGCGGCACCGTCGAGCATCGAATATTCGGTGTGGTTGTGCAGATGAACGAACGAATCGGCCACGAAGGTTCTCTCCTGAAGGTCGTGCGTTTTCGAAAATACGAGCCGCGAATGCACTCACTCTAGGCGGTGGAACCGACAGATTATTCAGGCCGACGGTGTGTCCTGGGAGGACGTGACGGGTGTGACGAACGAGACTGAAGTTGCCTTATTCGGCCGGGACTTGCCCGTCGTCCGGCAGCGGCCCCACGACGTCGACGTACTCCGGAAGCAATGGCTCGATTGCGAACTTCCCGGACACCGCGTCGGGCGGAAGCGCCTCCACCGCCCGCACTTCCGCGCGTCCGGCCACCTCGCTCAACTCGGCCGAGGTACCCCGCACCACCAGCGTCACCACGCAGGCGCATCCGGCCAGCAGCCGGCGCTGCGACACTGCCGCAACCTGTGCTTGCCGGTCATCTGCGGAGGATTGTTCCGGTATCCGGCCCGCCGCCCGCGCCGGCGAGTTCAGCACCGATCGTTCACTGCCAGGGACACCCACGGTGAGTATCGGTGTCTGCACGCGATCGAGCGGTACGCGCAGGAGCACCTGCGAGATACGTACGCCGTTCACGGCGGCGTAGGCCTGTTCGGCAGTCAGTTCTCTATCGAACGACACCGAGCCCCAGCGGGGTTCGGCTCCCTCGGTACGCAGGCTCGTCTCCGCCCGGGCCAGGTAGTCGGTGACCTGCTCCCCGCTGTCCGGGCCGAGCCGGTCGGTGGCGATACCCAGCTGCCGCTGCGGGTTCAGGTGCCCGACGACGGCCAGGCCGCCGAACAGCAGCGCGGCTGCCACCACGACACCGACCACACCCGAGTATCCGCGCATCAGGCCTTCCGAAGAACCTCGAGTGCATGTTCGAGGTCGGCCGGGTACTTGCTCTCGATCTCCACCCAGCGGCCGTCGGACGGATGCGCGAAGCCGAGCGAACGTGCGTGCAGCCACTGGCGTTCGAGGCCCAACCGTTCGGCCAGGCGCGGATCGGCCCCGTACGTCAGATCCCCGCAACACGGATGGCGGAGCGCCGAGAAATGCACTCGAATCTGGTGGGTGCGACCGGTCTCCAAATGCACGTCCAGCAGGCTCGCCGCCTGGAACGCCTCGACCGTGTCGTAGTGGGTCACGCTGGGCTTGCCATCCGCGCGCACGGCGAACTTCCAGTCGTTGCTTCCGTGGCGTCCGATCGGCGCATCGATGGTTCCGCTGCTGGGATCCGGATGTCCCTGCACCAGAGCGTGATAGCGCTTGTCGATGGTCCGCGCCTTGAACGCGCGCTTGAGCACCGTGTACGCCCGCTCCGACGTGGCGACCACCATCACCCCGGACGTTCCGACGTCGAGACGGTGCACGATTCCCTGACGCTCGTGCGCGCCGGAGGTAGAAATCCGGAACCCCGCGGCAGCGAGACCGCCGATCACGGTCGGGCCGGTCCAGCCCACGCTGGCATGGGCAGCCACACCGACGGGCTTGTCCACGGCTACGACGTCGTCGTCGGCGTAGAGAATCTCCATGCCTTCGACCGGTTCTGCTTCGATGGTCAGCTCACGAGCGGGCTCGGGCAGGGTCACTTCGAGCCACGAACCTGCCGACAAACGGTCGGACTTTCCCACCGCACTGTGGTCGACCAGCACCGAACCCTCTTCGGCCAGTGCGGCGGCGACGGTACGGGAGAGCCCCAGCAACCGGGCGAGCCCGGCATCGACGCGCATGCCGTCCAAACCGTCGGGCACCGGCATGGAACGCGATTCCCTCACGAGTCGGATCCCGTCGAGGCACCGGAGTCGAGCTTGGTCACCCGTTCGCCGTTGGGCTCGAAACCGAACAGGCTCAGCGCAACCAGCAGAATTGCCCCGCACACGATGGACGAGTCGGCGACGTTGAACACCGGCCACCAGCCCACCGACACGAAATCGACCACATGGCCCTGGAACGGTCCGGGAGCGCGAAAGAAGCGGTCGATCAAGTTGCCCAGCGCGCCGCCGAGGACCAGGCCCAAGCCCAACGCCCACCACGGTGATCGCAGCGTCCGGCCAATCTTGATCACACCGATGACGACCGCGACGGCCACCACCGTCAGCAACCACGTCATTCCGGTGGCCATGGAGAATGCCGCGCCGGGATTACGTACCAACCGCAGCGCCACCACGTCTCCGACGATCTCGATCGGATTCCCGGGCTTCACGAAATGCACGACGAGAATCTTGGTCACCAGATCGAAGAGCAGGATCACCGCGGCGATGGCGATCAGCAATCGAGTCTTCAGTGGCTTGACGTTCTCTGCAACAGCACTGCTGCCCCCGGTCACCTCCGGGTCCGCGGTCTCTTTCGATGCAGGAACACCGCTGGTCTCGGGTATCGGGTCGTCGGTGCGGTCTTCACTCACCAGTCCATCATGGCGTATCGGCGGCGGTGCATCCTCATCCGTGTCGCGCGGTACCGGCTACCGGCAGGGCTGTCAGTAGCCTGGTGGCCGTGAAGTCGACCGATCGCGCCAGCACCGTCCCCCGCCCAGTCCGCACCGGGTTTCTCGCCGCATGCTGCGCAGTGGCTCTGATCGCGGGGTGTTCGAGTGCCGACACCGAGCCCGCAGCCGAGCCAACGGCACCCACGAACGAGGTGACGATCGCGGTGCCGCCGACGACCACCACGGTCGTCGACCCGGGAACCGAGCCACGCCGCGTGCTGACCTTCGATACGGCCGATACGGATGCGCAGAACGTCGACCTCACGACCACCTCCACCGTGCAACAGCAGATCGACAACGGAGCGCCCCAAGACTTCTCCAGTCCCGAACTGACGCTGCCTCTGAGCGCATCGACAGCCGACACAGGAGTGGAGCCTGCGGAACGACCCGACAGGGCCGTCGACGAGGACGACGCCTCGACCGGGGCGACGCGATCGATCGACCTGACCATCGGGGCCGCCACGTCACCGGACGAGAGCCTGACCGACGCACTGTCCGCGTCGGAAGGCTCCACCGCTCGGCTGGCAACCACCGATTCCGGTGCGATCACCGCGCTGCACATCACCCCGGCCGAGGCCGCTCTCGACACCGCCAGGGCGGCGATCGAACGCTCGTTCAACGCCGCGGTGTACCGCTCGCTCCAGTTCCCCGAGGACGAAGTGGGCGTCGGCGCGGTGTGGACCGTCGATCAACAGGTGGTCAGCGGAATCACACTGAACCAGCGCACGACCGTCACGCTGCGCGCACTCGACGGCGACCGAGCGACCGTGGACGTCGCGATCACGCAGACCCCCGAGTCACCGGTGTGGAACCTTCCCGACAATGCCGGGACGCTGAACATCGCGTCGTACACCTACACCGGCGCGGGATCTCTCGACATCGATCTCACCCTGCCGCTGCCCGTGGCCGGGTCGATCACCGCCGGCGGCGAGCAGATGTACACCGATCCCGACAGCACTACCGTGCTGCGGCAGACGGTCGGCGATTCGATTGCATGGGGCGACCGATGACACGAACCACTACTCGTGCATTGGCCGGGCTCTCACTGATCGGCCTCGCCGCAGCAGCGGGATGCAGCTCGGCCGAGCCGTCGCAGGCCACTGCGCCGGTACCCACCGTCGTTGCCGCTCCCGATCCCCTGCTCGGCGGGCCCATCACCGACAGCGGCGTTCTGACGTCGTCGATGCTGGGTCTCGGCGACTTGCCGGACGGCTTCTCCACGATTGCGGATCCGGTTCGAGATCTGGGATTGGATCCGGCCCCCGACTACGACTCACCCGACAAGTCCAGTACCGACCCGGCCGGATGCGCTGCCGTACTGGCCCCGGTGTCGGATCAACTCGGCGGCGCGGCATCGTCGGCGGTGGTTCGCTTCTCGGGCCCGAACTTCTCGTCGATAGACGAGGACGCGGCGAGCTACACCGGGACCGAGGCAGCTGAGGCGTTCGAATCGGTGCAGCAGGCGTGGGCCGGGTGCGCCGAGTTCAGCGGCACGGACGCGGACGGGGTGAGCGTGGAGTACGCGTTGGCCGGCCGGGAGCAGCCGCAGATCGGTGATGCGTCGGCCTCGATTCGATTGACCACCAGCAGTGCAGGATTCACGTTGATCTCCGACGTCGTGGTGGCCGTGGTCGACTCCACCGTCGTGCAGATCGTCGTGTCCGATCAGGGCGGACTCGAATCCGAGACGGTCACCGCTGTGGCCCAAGCCGCAGCCGACCGTATCCGAACGGCCACGCCGAGCACCTGAGCAGCATCGAGGCAATGAAAAAACTGCCGGTGACAGCTCCCCGAGAGGAGGTGTCACCGGCAGTTCAGGTGCGGTCAGAGACGATCGGCAGGACTCAGGGTGCGGGGCACGCCGGGCTGGTCAGCTGCGCGAGCGAAACGATGCCGCAGGCGTTCTCCTTGGAGAGCTTCCAGACGCCGTCCTCGGGGACGAACTGGAACGTGCCGGGGTTGGCCTGCCCGTTGAGGGTGATGGTGATGCCCGCGTTGAGGACTCCGGTGCCGAGATCGTCGATGCTGGTGATCTCGATCTGAGCGTTGTTGGCAACGGCAGCCGCGGCGACCTGGTTGATCAGATCCGGGTCCTCGGACGCGCCCTGGATCAGGGCCGCCTTCTCCTCGACCGGGACGTTGGGATCCAGTCCGCGCATGAGCTGGGTGTTGAGCTCCTCGACCGTGGGTGCCGGCGGGTAAGCGCCGCCCTCGGGAGCAGCGACCGCGGAGGTCGTCGTGGCGGCTGTGGTGGTAGTCGTCGTGCCACCGTCGTCGGAACTGCAGGCGGTCATGGTGAGGGCTGCGGCGATGGCGATACCGGCAACCATTGCCCGTCGGGTGTTGCGAACCTTCAAGTGCTTGTCCTTTTCACTCTGAGCCACGTCTCGATCGTTCTGTGACTCGTCGGTCGTCTGGGTAGTGGTCGTCTCGGACCGGAGTCCACTATGTCAGCTCGGATCGGTCGAGGCACAACCCGTCACGGCTACCTGTGAAACCTCACAGAGTTTCCTCAGCTCTGCCACAACTCACTTCAGGCTGTCGAGAACATCGGCGACGACCAGGTTCTCGTCCGATTCGGCGAAGGTCCGCGCAATTCCTGGCCCGGTGGTTCGGGTCTCGAATCGCACGGTCACCACTGCATGCCCGGCACCCTGCACCCAGCCGTGACCGAATTCGGGATGCCGGACGTCCAGGCCGGGCTGCCAGCGCGGACCACTCGGGACGAGTACATCGGAGGCGGCATCGACCGGCAACGCCGACTCCTCCGTCGCATCGGTCGCATCGGTCGCATCGGTCGCATGGGTCGCAGCCACGACCTGTTCGTGTTCGAGCTCGGGGAACAACGATCCCTGCCGAACTGCCGACAACCCGGCCAACCCGACCCCCACCAGCCGGATCGGCCCCACATCCACCGGGTCGACAGCCAACCGCTGTGCGGTGGCCGCGATGGTCTGTTTGTCCACGGTTGCGTAGGGCAACGTCGCGGATCGGGTGATGATGCTCATGTCGGACTTGCGCAGTTTGAGCACTACCGTTCTGGCACCCCGACCGTCCTTCAGAAGTCTGCGATGCGTCGACTCGACGATGGACTCGATGGCCGGGCGCAGCTGCGTGAGGGACATCAGATCCTGTGCGAACGTGGTTTCGGCGCTCACCTGCTTGGCCTCGGCGCGCTCGGCCACCACTCGGTTGTCGATGCCCCGCGCCAGCTGATGCAGGCTCGGCCCCATGGTTGCACCGAGGATCGAGGCCACCTCGGACTCGGGGGTGGCCACGAACTTGCCGATGGTGTCGATGCCCAAGCGGCGCAACCGTTCTCCCGCTACCGGACCGATCCCCCAGAGCTTCCGCACCGGCAGGGCCGCCATCAGCTCGGCCTGTATTTGCGGAGCGACGACGGTAATTCCGTCGGGCTTGGCCAGGCCCGACGCGATCTTGGCGATCTGTTTTCCCGATCCGGCACCGATCGACGCGACCAAACCGGTCTCGGCGAGTACCAGCTCGCGCAAACCCGCGCAGAACTGCTTCACCTCGCCCACCGTTGCACCGGCCAGTTCCGCCGGCTCCCCGAACGCCTCGTCGATCGAGAGTTGCTCGAGGACGGGCATGCGCACCCGCAGCGCCTCGAACCCCCGCCGACTCAGCTCGGAGTACAACGGGAACCTCGGCGGCAGCACCACTGCACTCGCACCGACCAGTCGGCGTGCCTGATGCATCGGCATCGCCGATCGGGCACCGAACGCGCGGGCCTGATAGCTGCACCCGGCCACCACACCTCGCCCGCCCGCTCCCCCGACGAGAACGGGCCGGCCTCGCAGCGTGGGCCTGGTCAGTTGCTCGGCGGAGGCGAAGAACGCATCCATGTCCAGGTGCAGCACCCATCGGCGACTCCGCAGAGTGTCGTCGGCGATGTTCGGCACGATCAGCGCGGATCGACGGTGAAACCGAGCGCCCGAGCAGCGCGTTCGGGTGTCGGATCGGACCACAGCTCACCGTAGGTCTCGGTCGTGGTCAACGATCGGGTGTGCGCGGTGTCGATGTAGAGCGTTCCGCCGAGATGGTCGGTCTCGTGGGCCACGATTCGGGCCGGCCAGCCGTGGAGCACCTCATCGATCTCGCTACCCGATTCGTCGACACACTCCAGCCTCACCGAGGCTGCGCGGGTCACCACGGCTTGGTAGCCGGGAACGCTGAGGCATCCCTCGTAGAAGGAGGCCGTCCTCGATCCCACCGCGGTGTATCGAGGATTGACCAGCACGCGAAACGGCACCGGGGTTCGCTCCCGCTCGCGTGCGACAGCCGCGCCGACGTCGAACAGGTCCTCGATCACCGCAATCTGCAGCGGAATTCCGATCTGCGGGGCGGCAAGCCCGACGCCGGGTGCGGCGTGCATGGTCGCCCGCATCACCTCGATCAACTCCGACAACGTGTCGGTATCGAGTTGCCCGTCGTACTCGCTTGCCCGCGAACGGAGAACCGGATCGCCCGCGGCCACGATGGGTACGACGCCGCCGCGAGCTACCGACAGCACCTCGCGGACGGCATCGACGGATATACCGTCGTCGGTCACATCATCGTCCGTCACGACGACTTCGTGATCGCTGCCCGAACTCCTTCACCGAGATCGCTGCCGTCGTCCCCGACGCGTCCATCGACCAGCGAGAGTGCGAGCACCTCACGTGAGATCAGATCCCGGTGCGCATCCAGCCACGCCTGCCGGTGCTCGGGCACCTCGATCACGATGTCGATGCGATCGGACACGTCGAGTCCGTGATTGCGACGCGCGTCCTGCAGCTCGCGGATGCGGTCCTTGGCCCAGCCTTCTGCTTCGAGTTCTTCGGTGACGGCGGAATCGAGCACTACCAGGCCACCGTTTCCGGGCAGAGGTGCCGTCGACTCCGGCTCGGCGGCAACGAGTTTGCGGGTGTACTCCTCGGGCAGCAGAGCGATTCCTGCTGCGCTGACGACGCCGTCGGCATCCTCGGACCAGTCACCGGCCTTGACCGCCTTGATGACTTTCTGGACATCCTTGCCGATCCGGGGTCCGGCAGCGCGCGCGTTGACGACGAGCTCGAACTTTCCGTGCACGGCAACATCTTCGGTGAGATCGACCTTCTTGACGTTGACCTCGTCGGCGATGATGTCGAGGAACGGACGCAGGCGTTCGGCGTCGGCAGCGGCGACGGTGACCTCGGGCAGCGGCAGCCGAACCCGAAGGTTCTGAGCCTTCCGCAAACCGAGGACCGTGGAGCACACGGTACGGACCTCGTCCATGCTGTCGACAAGCTCCGGATCCGACGGCAACTCGTCGGCCGTGGGCCACTCCGTCAAATGCACCGACCTGCCGCCGGTCAAGCCCCGCCACACCACCTCGGTGATCAGCGGCAGCAACGGAGCCGCAATGCGCGTGAGCACCTCGAGGACGGTGTGCAAGGTATCGATCGCGTCGGAATCTTCGCTCCAGAAGCGCGAGCGAGACCGTCGCACATACCAATTGGTCAACGCATCGCAGAACGTCCGCAGTTCGTCGCAGGCACCGGCGATGTCGTTGCCCTCGAGCGCATCGGTGATCGCGTCCCGGGTGGCCGCGAGCTTGGCGAGAACGTAACGATCGAGCACGTGCGGCGAATCGGTACGCCACCGACCGGGCGTCGAGGCGTAGAGCTGCAGGAAGCTCCACGCATTCCAGATCGGCAGCAGTGCCTGCCGCACGCCTTCGCGGATGCCCTGCTCGGTGACGATCAGGTTGCCGCCGCGCAGGATGGGGGACGACATCAGGAACCACCGCATGGCGTCTGAGCCGTCGCGGTCGAAGACCTCCTTGACGTCCGGGTAGTTCCCCTTCGACTTGCTCATCTTCAGACCGTCGTCGCCCAGCACGATGCCGTGTGCAGCAACGGTTTTGAACGCGGGTCGATCGAAGAGCGCGGTCGCCAGCACGTGCAGCGTGTAGAACCAGCCACGGGTCTGCCCGTTGTACTCGACGATGAAGTCACCCGGGTTGTGCGTGGAGAACCATTCCTCGTTCTCGAACGGGAAGTGCACCTGCGCATACGGCATCGAACCGGACTCGAACCAGCAGTCCAGCACCTCGGGAACCCTGCGCATCGTGGACTTTCCGGTCGGGTCGTCCGGGTTCGGTCGCGTCAGATCGTCGATGTACGGACGATGCAGGTCCGTCGGGCGCACACCGAAATCACGCTCGAGCTCGTCCAGGCTGCCGTAGACGTCCAGTCGTGGATAGGCGGGGTCGTCGGACGTCCACGCCGGGATAGGGCTGCCCCAGTAGCGGTTTCGACTGATATTCCAGTCGCGAGCACCTTCGAGCCACTTGCCGAACTGGCCGTCCTTGATGTGCTCGGGCACCCAGGTGATCTCCTGGTTGAGCTCGACCATCCGATCGCGGAACTTCGTCACCGCGACGAACCACGACGGCACCGCCATGTAGATCAGCGGCTGACCACTGCGCCAGCTGTGCGGGTACGAGTGCTCGATGGTCTCGTGCCGCAGCAGACGACCGGACGCTTTGAGGTCCTTGATGATCACCGGATTCGCGTCGAACACCATCAGGCCCTCGTACGGCGGCACCAACGAGGTGAACTTGCCGCCGGCATCGAGCGGTTGCACGACCTCGATCCCGTTCGCAGTGGCGACGTCCATGTCCTCTTCACCGAATGCCGGTGCGAGGTGGACGATTCCGGTGCCGGAGTCGGTGGTGACGTAGTCGGCTTGCAACACACGGTGGGCGTTCTCGTGGCCGAGGAAGAAGTCGTAGGGCGGCGCGTAGCCGAGCCCGACCAACTCGGTGCCGGTGTGCTCCGAGAGCACCTCCGGCTCCTCCCCCAATTCCTTCGCGTAGTGATCGAGACGCGCAGCGGCCAGTACGTAACGCTCTCCGTCCGTCCCTCGCACCTGCACGTAGTGCACGCCGGGGTTGACCGCGATCGCCAGATTGGAGGGCAGTGTCCACGGAGTGGTGGTCCAGATCAGCGCGTTCGCGCCGTCCAGCGGCGAGTCAGGGGCCGTCAACGGCATCGTGACGGTGACCGCGGGATCCTGACGCATCTTGTACGCGTCGTCCAGGCGGGTTTCCTGATTGGACAACGGTGTCTGCTCGTACCAGCTGTACGGCAACACCCGGTAGCCCTGATAGATCAGGCCCTTGTCGTGCAGCGTCTTGAACGCCCACATGACCGACTCCATGAAGTCGACGTCGAGCGTCTTGTAGTCGTTGTCGAAGTCGACCCACCGTGCCTGACGCGTGACGTAGTCGCGCCACTCGTCGGTGTACTGCAGAACCGACTGCTTGCAGTAGGCGTTGAACTTCGCCAGACCCATCTCGTCGATCTCGGACTTGTCCTTGATGCCGAGTTGCTTCTCCGCTTCCAGTTCGGCAGGCAGGCCGTGGCAGTCCCAGCCGAACCGCCGTTCGACCTTCTTGCCGCGCATGGTCTGGAAACGCGGGACCAGATCTTTGACGTATCCGGTGAGCAGGTGCCCGTAGTGCGGCAGACCGTTGGCGAAGGGAGGACCGTCGTAGAAGACGAATTCCTCGGCATCCGCGCGGTTGTCGATACTGGCTCGGAACGTTCCGTCCTCGGCCCACTCGTGCAGAACGATGCGCTCGAGATCGGGAAAAGGAACACTGCCCGAGCGTCCCTCGGCCAGATCCACCAACGGGTACGACGAGCCCGTAGGCCGTGCGCTCTGTTCTGTCATGATCTGTCTCCTCCGTGCCGGACGCGTACGAAACGCGACATCTGTTGGCACGGGGACGACATCGGGCGATCTGGACGCCCGGTACCGCGGTACCACCCCGCTTGCTCGCACTCGACGGCGTCACCGTCGGCGCGAGCCACTCCACGTGAGCTGTGACGGGCTCACCCGTTCGGTTCTACTGAACGTCGCTGGGAAACACCGAGGCATTTCCATGGACGTCGTTCTTCCGAAGGCTCCCCGGTGATGGCCGGATCGACGCCTGATTGTTCATTTGTGGTCGAAGGCGATGTTACCTGTCCACTTCGGGCGGTGGTCGACGGCCTGTCAGCGCACCGACCAGGAGCAGGATCGCGCCGACGACACACACCACGATGCACGCCCATGCCCACACCACAGAGCCCGTCATCAAGGCGAGAACCAAGAATCCGAAGCCGATCGCCGCTGCGCCGAGAGTCAGGACCAACACGGGATTCCTCGCTCACCACTCGCCTCGACAACCGAATCCGACGCTGCCGTACTCGGCAGCGTCGGCGGACGCAGTGGTGCCTCAGTTGCCCTTGGCGTACGACTGGCTGTACCCGGACGACTGGTTGTCCTGATTGAAGTTGTCCTGACCGTTGTCGACCGGCAGAGCCGAAGAACGGTTCTCGAGCTCTTCGAGCTGCGATTCGAGGTACGACTTCAGGCGAACACGGTACTCACGCTCGAACGTCTTGAGCTGCTCGATGCGTCCTTCGAGAACGGACCGCTGCTGGTTGATCGTCGCCATGATCTCGGTGTGCTTGCGCTCGGCATCCGCCTGCAACGCGTCGGCCTTTTCTTTGGCCTGACGAAGCTGAGTCTCGGAGCGAGTCTGAGCGTCGGACAGCAGCGACTCGGACTTCTGGCGTGCCTCGGACATCATCGACTCGGAGCGCGTGCGCGCATCGGACACCAGACGTTCGGCATTGGTGCGAGCGTTGCCGAGCAGCTGCTCGGACTCCGACTTGGCGTCACCGGTGAGACGGTCGGCCATCTCCTGAGCGAGACCGAGGATCTTCGCGGCCTGCATGTTGGAGTCGCCACCCTGCTGCGGGGCTGCAGCTACCGGTGCGACCGGTGCGGGCTGCTGAACCACGGGCGCGGGCTTGGGAGGATCCACCGGGCGCGGCGGCTCGACCTTCGGAGCCGCAGCCTGGGTGGGCTGCGGGTTCTGCCGAGCCGAGCTCTTTGCATCAGCGAGCTCCTGATCGAGCTCACCGACTCGCTGGCGGAGGTCGGCGTTCTCTTCGATCAGTCGCGACAGCTCTTGCTCGACGAGGTCGAGAAAAGCGTCGACCTCGTCTTCGTTGTAACCACGCTTACCGATAGGCGGCTTGCTGAACGCTACGTTGTGCACATCAGCTGGAGTCAGCGGCATGGAAGGATCCCTTCACGCGTCTTGGGGCGGTAGAGCAAGCATTCAGTTATATGCCATTCCGCGCGAGTGCAGAACAATCAAACTGTAACTGGCGTCCATTCTGTCACACAGGACACGCAGCCTGCGCGCGTCCCGCGTTCTAACATTCCATCTTCGACCTCAGGCGGCGAGACCGCTGGTCACATTCCACGCGATGAAGACGACGAACAGCAGGACCATAATCGACAGGTCCAGCCGAACTCCACCCAGGTTGAGCGGCGGAATTATCCTCCGAAGGAACTTCACCGGCGGGTCGGTGACCGTGAAGATCGCCTCGAGCAAGATGACGACGACCCCCGTCGGTTGCCAATCCCTCGCGAAAGTTCTGATGAACTCGACGATGATTCGACCGATGAGAAGGAGCCAAAAAAGAAACAATACGATGTTGATCACCGTGAACACGATCACGGCTATACTCTGCCTGACTTCGCCGAGCTGAGCAAAGCGCGCTGGTCACAGCCCCGATTTACCGATGCGGACTGAGAATCTCTCACTGCTGACTGTAGAAGCCGGTCTCGGCGATACGCCTGCGCTCCTGCGGCGACACATCGACGTCCGCCGGCGAGAGCAGGAAGACCTTCGTCGCCACCTTGTCGAAGGATCCGCGAAGCGCAAAGGCCAGGCCTGCAGCGAAATCGACCAATCGCTTGGCGTCCGCATTGCTCATCTCCACCAGGTCCATGATCACCGGAGTGCCGTCCCGGAACCGCTCACCGATGGTACGAGCCTCGCTGTAATCACGGGGGCGCAGCGTGGTGATCTTCGACAGCGGGCCACCGTCGTCGGCGATCGGGCTGCGGCGGGTCTCCGCACGCACGTCCATACGAGTGTCCATCGCCAGCGCTCCTCGAGTTGCCGGGCCGCGCGTGGACGGAGCCGAACCACGTCCCCGACCACCGATGGGGGCGAGTGCGGCAGCCGGACGCGGTGCCTCGTAGTCGTCGTAATCGTCGTCGAGTTGCGCATGCCGAGATCCACCGAACGACGGCTTCACGAACTCGCGCTCGTCGATGTCGTCGTAGCTGTCACGCCCACCGCGAGGGCTACGCCGCGCATCGGGATCGTCGAGGTAGTCGTCCTCGTAGTCGGCGAGCGGAACCATGCCGAAGTACGCCTTGAACTTGTGCAGGGTGCTCATCGTTCTGCCTTCCGTGGAGGTGTGTCTACCGTCGATCCCCAGGTTCGCAAGTGTCTGTTGTGACTGATGTGATCCTGGACCGTTATTGCGAGGTTATCGGCCGGGCCCCGAGTATTGCGGTACCGACACGCACGCACGTCGATCCGTGGCGCACAGCAGCTTCCAGGTCTCCGGTCATGCCCGCGGACAACTCGACTGCCTCGGGATGATCGAGCAACAGGGACTGGTGAAGGTTCTCGAGGTCGGCGAACGCGGCGTCCGGTTCGGCGTCGAGCGGCGGCACTGCCATCAACCCCGCCAGGCGCAGACCGGGTGCGTTCGACACGGTCTCGGCGAGCTCGTGGAGGTCGTCACGTTCGACTCCTCCGCGGTGCACATCCCCGTCGAGACTGACCTGCAGGAGCACATCGAGTTCTCTCTGCCGTACGCCGTCGTCCAGGGCCGATGCGACCGCTTTGGACAGCGCGGCCACCAGCCTCGCGCTGTCCACCGAGTGGATGGAATGCGCCCAGGCCGCGACGGCCTTCGCCTTGTTTCGCTGCAGATGTCCGATCATGTGCCACCGGGGCGGATCACCGACGAATTCCTCGGCCGTGTCGGCCACCTTCGGAGAGGCGTCCTGCTCTCGGGATTCGCCGAAGTCGCGGCAGCCGAGACGATACAGAATGCGTAGGTCCGATGCCGGAAAGAACTTGGTCACCGGGAGTAATGCCACTTCGGCAGGTGAACGGCCCGCGTCCACGCACGCACTACGGAGTCTCTCGCGCACCGCCGTCAATGCAGTCTCGATCTCGGCGGCGCGCGCGCTGCCCGCCCCGCCGTCGACGATGGGCTCGTTCATGACATCCCTTTCCGCCGGTTCAGCGATCGACCGCTGTGGGCCGCTCGCCGGTCGATGCACTGTCCATCCACACCACGCTCGCAATCCGGCCGGTCGACCCTTCTCGGCGGTGGCTGAACAGAGTTCTGTCCTCGATGGTGCAGCGCGGATCCTGCGCTACCGCGGACACTCCCGCCGCGAGCAGTTGGGCCCGCACGCCGGCGGGGATGTCGAGCCCGGGAGTCTTGCGAACCGTTGTGGTCGCGCTGCCAGGGAGATGCTTCTCGACGTCCGCACGCATGGCCGCGGGCACCTCGTACTGGCGTCCACTGGCGGCAGGGCCCAGAAAAGCACCGATTCTTTCGGGCACCGCGCCGAGGTCGATCATGGCCTTCAGGACCCGGGGCACGATGCCTATACGCGCCCCCACCCGGCCCGCGTGCACGGCGGCGATCACGCCGGCGTCCTCGTCGGACAGCAGGATCGGCACGCAATCGGCGGTCAACACCACGAGCCCCAGATCACGCTGCGTCGTCACCAACGCGTCGGTCATCGGCACCGGCTCGGTCACCGGCCCGTCGACCACGGTGACGGTGCGTCCGTGCACTTGTTCCATGAAGACGAGCCGCTCGACTCCCATTCCCAGTCTCTCGCCGAGACGACGGCGATTGGCCTCGACCGCAGAGGGCTCGTCACCCACATGATCGCCGAGATTGAAGGTGTCGAACGGGGGTGCCGACACACCGCCCGCCCTCGTCGTCGAGACGCGTCGAACGCGGAACGAACCAGCGGATACGGGGTCGGTCACCGCCGCATGAAGGACGGCACGTCGACCTCGTCTTCGCCGTCGTCCTCGGCGACGGGAACCCGGCGGCCGGAACCGACGGACTCACGCCCCTGCCCACCCGAATCGCGACCGTGGCCCGATTCGCGGCTGGAGGATTCACGATTGGACGAACTCGACGAGTTCAGCGGTGGCAGGCTGCTGCCACTCGGTGCACCGACGGGGTCGCGGAACACGGCACCCTCGGAGCTCTCGTTCGTGCGAGAAGACACCTCGCCCGAGCGGGCCGATCCGATCGGACCACGCGTGGAGGTGGCAGCTTCCACCGGTCGGCGCGTCGGGGTGCCGCCGTCGAAGCCTGCGGCGATGACGGTCACGCGGACCTCATCGCCCAGCGAGTCGTCGATGACCGTTCCGAAGATGATGTTGGCGTCGATGTGGGCTGCTTCCTGCACCAGCGACGCAGCCTCGTTGATCTCGAACAGGCCGAGGTCCGAGCCGCCGGCAATGGACAAGAGCACACCGCGCGCCCCTTCCATCGATGCTTCGAGCAAGGGCGAGTTGATCGCCGATTCGGCGGCCTTGATCGCGCGGCCTTCGCCGCGGGAGGAGCCGATGCCCATCAGTGCACTGCCCGCGCCGGACATGACGCCCTTGACGTCGGCGAAGTCGACGTTGATCAGGCCCGGGGTGGTGATGAGGTCGGTGATGCCCTGGACACCGTTGAGCAGTACCTCGTCCGCGCTGCGGAACGCATCCATCAAGCTCACTGCGGCGTCGCCGAGCTGGAGCAGGCGGTCGTTGGGAATGACGATGAGCGTGTCGCAGGACTCGCGAAGCTGCTGGATGCCGGTATCGGCCTGCCCGCCGCGGCGCTTGCCCTCGAAGGAGAAGGGCCGGGTCACGACGCCGACGGTCAGCGCACCGAGCTTGCGAGCGATGTTGGCCACGACGGGAGCGCCGCCGGTACCCGTGCCGCCGCCCTCACCTGCGGTGACGAACACCATGTCGGCACCCTTGAGCACCTCTTCGATCTCGTCCTTGTGATCGTCTGCTGCGCGGCGGCCCACCTCGGGATCGGCACCTGCGCCGAGCCCGCGGGTCAGTTCGCGGCCGACGTCGAGCTTGACGTCTGCATCACTCATCAGCAAGGCCTGAGCGTCGGTGTTGACCGCGATGAACTCGACTCCCTTGAGTCCCTGTTCGATCATGCGGTTGACCGCGTTCACGCCGCCGCCGCCGATGCCGACGACCTTGATTACGGCGAGGTAGTTGTGCGGGGGCGTCATGGGCTCTCGCCTTCCGTGGAGTGTTGCGTGAAATGTGGAAAACTCTCAACCTAAACCACAGGCTTAGAGTTATGTCAAGTACTGAACTGCTCGGAACGCTATTCATCCCCGACGGGTATCGCCATTAGGCGCGCCGACGCCACGCCGGAAATATGCGTCTTTCGCGCCGAAACTATTTCGTGGTGGGCAGATCCGGACTGGACACGTCGAAAATCTGGCCCGGCTGTGAGAGCAACGCGATCGCCACCGCGGACTTACGGTCGGAGTCGTCCTTGCTTCCCCACACCACGGTGCGTCCGTCGAGCAGCCGGATCGAGATGTCGGACAGGGTGCTCGCTCGCAGCTCGCCCACCTGATCTCGCAACAGCGGCGGCAACGTATCGAGCACCGCCAGAGCATCTTTCGTCACCGGATCGCCGTACACAGGGTTCTCGGTGACCAATCGCACGACTCCGGGCGGCGGCGGTGCGACGGCGAAGTCGACCCCGGTGGAATCGAGCAGATGCGTGCCGTCCGGAGAATCGAAAAACGCCACCGGTATTCGCTCCTCCACCGTCACCTGCACGGTCGACGGGTACTTGCGCTGCACCCGCACCGTCGCCAACGCCGGAATCGTCGCCACCCGCTGCGCGGCAGCAGCCGTGTCGACCCGAACGAGTGGGATACCGGCGGGAACATCGAGCAACTCGAGGATTTCCTGCTCGGACACCGACGACTCCCCCGTGACCGAGATGCTTCGAACGGAGAGCAGCGGTGTGAAGTACACCAGCGCAGCCGATCCCACCACCACCAGGACGACGGCGAGCACGATCAGCACGGCCTTGCGACGCGAGCGCTTCACCCGCGCCCGCTCCTCTTCCCTGGCCTGAGCGCGTACCTGCTTGTCGCTCATCTGGGGTGGCGAATCTTTTTCTGTTGCAGCTGTTCCCGACCTCGAAGAACGAACTCGATCGGAGCGGCGGGTCACGGTGTCGGCCGATCCTTCGAGACGCCGCGGCCGGTCGCAGCACCGAAATCCGTCTTCGAGCGAAGTGCGTCCAAGATCGGCCCGCCGAGCATTGTCACATCGCCGGCACCCATGGTGATGACCACGTCGCCGGGCACGCTCAGATGCGCAACTTGCTTGGCCACCAACGACAGATCCGGTTGGTAGTTCACCGGTTTGGTCACCGAGGCGGCAACCAGTGCCCCCGTCACACCGGGCAGCGGCTCCTCCCGCGCGCCGTACACGTCGAGCACCACGATCTCGTCCGCCAACGACAATGCGGCACCGAACTCCTCGGCGAAGGTGGCGGTTCGCGAATACAGGTGCGGTTGGAACACCACCACGACTCGTCCCCGTTCGAGACCTGCGCGGTCCTGACCGTCGACGAGAGCCTGCGCTGCGGTCAACACCGCACGCACCTCGGTGGGATGGTGCGCATAGTCGTCGAACACTCGAACGCCGTGCTCTCGACCGGTGAACTGGAAACGTCGGTGGACTCCGCCGAACCCGGTGAGCCCCGCCAGGAGCTCCTCGGTACCGGCACCCACCTGACGCGCCGCGACGAATGCCGCAAGGGCGTTGAGTGCGGTGTGCCGGCCCGGAACTCCGAGCCGAACCGTGCGCGCCGCATCCTCGCCGGCGATCTGTAGCTGCGCGACGCCGCCCACGTCCTCGGGCTCCCACGCCAGCAGACGAACGGCCATCTCGACCGGTCCCGCGTCCACGTCGGACGAACCGTAGCCGAGCACGGTGACGCCGGGCAGATTTCTCTCGACCACCCGACGGGCCAGGGCTGCCGAACCGGGGTCGTCCATGCACGCGACCAGTACGCCGCCGGGGCGCAGCACGGCGGCGAAGTCGTCGAACACCTGCACGTAGGCCTCGGTGGTACCGAAGTGGTCCAGATGATCGGCCTCGATGTTCGTCACGATGATGACGTCGGCCGTGTACTGCAGCAGTGAACCGTCGCTCTCGTCGGCCTCGGCCACGAACACGTCGCCGCTCCCGTGGTGCGCATTGGTCCCGGCCTCGTTGAGCTCTCCCCCGACGGCGAACGATGGATCGAACCCGCAGTGCTGGAGCGCGACCACCAGCATCGACGTCGTCGACGTCTTTCCGTGGGTACCCGAGACCAGAAGAGTGCGGTATCCCTGCATCAGGGAGGACAGCACGGCCGGGCGCAGAATGACTGGAATTCCGCGTTCGCGGGCCTCGACCAGCTCGGGATTGGTCTTGGGAATCGCGGCGTGAGTCGTCACCACGACGGTGGGGCCGCCGTCGATCATGTCGAGTGCGCCGGCGTCGTGACCGATACGAACCTGTGCGCCACGTGCACGTAGCGCGAGCACCCCGCGAGATTCCTTGGCGTCAGATCCCGATACCTGTCCGCCGCGAGCCAACAGAATGCGCGCGATCCCGGACATCCCGGCACCGCCGATGCCGACCATGTGTACACGTTCGAGCTCTGCCGGCAACTCCGACCTCGCTGCACCGTCAATTGTCACGCGGACGTCTCCCTCGTTCTCTTCGCAAGCGCGACACCGCCCGGATCAGCGCCTCGCCGCATGCGCGGTGTCGAGCACGATCTGCGCGACGGCAGCTGCTGCCCCTTTGTGCCCGGCACCGGCCGCGGCCCTGGACATGACGGCAATCTTCTCCGAGTCCTTCAGCAGCGTGACCACCGTGTCGGACACGTAGTTCTCGGTCAGTGTCGCATCGGACACCAGGATGCCACCTCCGGCGTCGACGACAGGACGGGCGTTGAGCTCCTGCTCGCCGTTGCCATGAGGTAGGGGTACGTAGAACGCAGGCAGGCCGGTTGCGGACACCTCGGCAACCGTCATGGCTCCGGACCGACAGATGGCCAGGTCGGCCGCCGCGTACGCCAGATCCATCCGGTCGATGTACGGCAACGCGACGTAGGGCGCGTCCGGATTGCGCTGATCGACGTCGAGCGAGTTCTTCGGTCCGTGCGCGTGCAGTACCGAGATACCGGCCGCAGCGAGAGCGGACGCAGCACCGGACACTGCCTCGTTGAGTGACCGGGCTCCCTGCGAACCGCCGAACACCAGCAGCACCGGGCCGTGCTCGGGCAGACCGAAGTGCTTCCGGGCCTCTGCGCGCATCGCCGGTCGATCGAGTCCGGTGATGCTGGGGCGCACGGGAATTCCGATCACTTCCGCGTCGGTTGCGCCGTGCGCGGCTATTCCCGATCCGGCAACGGCTGCCAGCACTCGCTGCGCGGACCGTGCCCCGACCTTGTTGGCTATGCCCGCCCTGGCGTTGGCCTCGTGGATGACCACGGGAAGTCTGCCGCCTCGACCGAGCAGCCGACCACGCGCAGCGAGATACGCCGGCAGCGCGACGTAACCGCCGAACCCGACGAGGACGTCTGCTTCGACGGTCGCGAAGATCTCCCTGGTGCGGCGTACCGATCGCACGACGCGGACCGGAAGTTTCAGTAGATCGACGGTCGGTTTGCGCGGCAGCGGAACGGGTGGAATCAATTCGAGGGCGTAGCCACGTGCCGGGACGAGCGTCGTCTCGAGTCCGCGGCTGCTACCCAGAGCGGTGACGGTGACGGTGGGGTCGAGGACACGCAGGGCATCGGCCACGGCGAGCGCGGGTTCGATGTGCCCGGCCGTCCCTCCCCCGGCGACCACGACGGAAATCGGCCTGGAAGTCTGCTTCACCGTCGATATCCTCGCTCACCCGAACGAACGGGTGGGCGACCGGGTTCCGGTTCCGGTCGCGGACGATACGAATTCTGAGGTTCCGGTCGCGGCCGAGGGAACGACCGGGATCCGGCGGGGTACCCGGCCGGATCACGGCGCTGCGGTTCGGGCCTGCGGGCCCGACCGCGGACCGATTCGCCCCGTCGCTCGGTCGATTTCGGCGACATCGTATCGGTGCGCGAACTCGATGCTCTGATCCGTCCCGGCTCGGGTGTCCGCGCTTGCCGACCGTTGTTGCCCCTGCGGGCCTCGAGACGCTTGCGGTCCTGCGCGGCCAGGGTGGGGCGAGTGGACCTCGAGCGGGCCATCGCGGCACGTTGAGGCGAGAACACCGCGGGCAACGGAAGCTTGAGGGCACGAGCGATCCGACCCTCCTGCCCGGCATGCAGGGCCGCGATCGCCTCCGGTTCGTGGCGGGCCGCGCTCGCGATGATGCCGAACATCAGCAGGGTGATCGCCGTCGACGTGCCACCGTAGGACACCAGCGGTAGCTGGAGACCGGTCACCGGAAGCAATCCGACGACGTAGCTGATGTTGATCATGGCCTGACCGAACACCCAGCAGGTTGCACCGGCCGTCAGCAGGCGCAGGAAGGGATCGACCGAACGCATGGCGATGCGCAGGCCGGTGTAGACGAACAGGCCGAACAAGCCGATGACGGCCAGGCAACCGATCGTGCCGAGCTCCTCACCGATGATGGCGAAGATGAAGTCGTTGTGCGCGTTCGGAAGATAACTCCACTTGGCGCGGCTCTGCCCCAATCCGCGACCGAACAACCCGCCGTCGGCCAGCGAATACTTGGCCTGCGTCGACTGGTACGACAGCCCCGACGTGTCCTCTCCCGGGTTGAGCCAGGCCTTGACGCGGTTGGAGCGATAACCGGCGGTGAACGCGAGCACCGTCGCCAGCGCGAGGCCCGTCATCAGCACCGCGCCGAACAGCCGGGCATTGAGGCCGGCGAACCACAACAGCGCCACCAGGATGATGCCGAGGGCGATCGCCGTACTGAGGTTCGGCTGCAGCACCACCAGCAGACACATCAGCAGACCCGCAGGCAGCAGTGGCACCAGCAACGACTTGATGTTGCCGTGCTCGCTGCGCCGTGAGGCCAACAGGTGCGCGCCCCACAGCACCAACGCGACCTTGGCCAGCTCGGACGGCTGGAAGGAGACGACGCCGAAATCGAACCACCGCCGTGCACCCTGACGCGCAGCGCCGATGCCGGGAATCAGCACGAGCATCAGCATCGTGAGCGAGACCAGGAACAACGGAAACGACAGTTTCCTGAGGTAGCGAACCGGGAGCCGGAGAGCGACGTAGAACGCAACGACTCCCAGTGCGACGCCGATCAGCTGCTGAGTGAACAGCGCGTAGCCGGACTCGTCGGCGGCGAAGGACTCGGCGGACGAGGCCGACAGCACCATCACCAGACCCAGCACCGTGAGGAGTACGGCGATGGTGACGATGAGGTGGAACGACGCCAACGGGCGGCCGAACCACAGGCCGATTCGCGTGCGGGGCGGCGAGGTACGACGAGGTGGGCGCGGCGGCTGACCAGCGGTGCTCACGAGCGGGGCGATCCGATGTCGGTCACGCTCAGCGCCTGCACGGACTCGGCGAAGCTTCGGCCGCGGTGGCCGTAGTCGACGAACATGTCCAGCGATGCTGCAGCGGGAGCCAGCAGGACGGTGTCCCCCGGCGCGGCACGTCCGGCCGAGTGGGCAACAACCGCCCGCATCACCGCATCAGCATCTTCAGCACCATGAGTCACACCAGCATCGTCTCCCGAAGGGAGCCTGACGACCGGAACATCGGGCGCGTGTCGCGCCAAAGCCTCTGCGATCTGCATCCCATCGCGGCCGAGCACCACCGCAGCAACGAGTCGATCGGCGATTTCCACCACCAGATCGTCGATCACGGCACCCTTGAGCAACCCACCCGCGATCCACACGACTCGCTCGTGCGCCAGGATCGACGAGCGAGCGGCATGCGGGTTCGTCGCCTTCGAATCGTCGATGAACGTCACTCCGCCGAGTTCGCGCACCACCGCCGCCCGATGCGGTCCCACCCGATAGCTCTGCAGACCGCGTCCGACAGCCTCGGCCTGCACCCCGATCGAGCGGGCCAGTGCGGCCGCCGCGAGGGCATCGAGAACCCCTGACGGGCCGCTCGGCTCGACGTCGCCGGCCGCGAGAAGTTCGACGTTCTCACCGAAGGCATTGTCCACCAGAACCCCGGACCGCACTCCCAGCTCACCCGAGGCAGGTTCGCCCAGCCGAAAACCGACGACCCGGCCGGACGGCGAACCGGCAGCCAGACTCGCCGCTCGCGCATCGTCGAGACCGACGACGGCGACATCACCTGACAGAGCTCGAGCCTTGGCAAGGACGTAACCGTCCATGCCGCCGTGCCAATCGAGGTGATCTTCGGCAATGTTGAGCACCACCCCCGCCGCCGGATGCACCGACGGAGCCCAGAACAACTGGAACGACGACAACTCGACGGCGAGCACGCTCGGCCGTGGGGTACCGCGCAACGCGTCGGCGATGGGGAGTCCGATGTTGCCGCAGGCCACCGAATCGATACCGGCAGCGTCGAGAATCGACGCCAGCATCGAGGTGGTGGTCGTCTTTCCGTTGGTTCCGGTGACGACCAGCCAACGAGTTCTGGGGCCGTAGAGCTCGGCGCGGTCCACGTGCCAGGACAACTCGACGTCCCCCCACACCGGTATGCCCAGCTCCGCAGCAGCGGCCAACACGGGCGAATCGGGACGGAAGCCGGGACTGGTGACGACGAGCGAGAACGCTGCCAGAGCCGCCGGATCGCCGAGCAGGTCGTCCTGCAGCACCACCGCGGCACCGATGCTCGACGCCGCATCGAGTGCACCGCGATCGGAATCGGTGACCGTGACGACAGCCCCGAGATCCAGCAACGGACGCACCACGGCGAGGCCGGATACGCGGGCACCGGTCACCAGGACCGAACTACCGCGTAACCAGGACAGGTCGGTCGGAGATACGTCCATGCCCTATCCGCCGACTGCAGCGAGGTACTCGCTGTAGAAGAGGGCGAGTCCGACGGCCGACGCGATCGCGGCCAGCAACCAGAACCGGATGATCACCGTCGTCTCGGCCCATCCCGCCAACTCGAAGTGATGGTGGAACGGGGCCATGCGGAACACGCGTCGGCGACTGGAACGGAACACCGCCACCTGGATGACGACCGACGCGGCCTCCGCGACGAACAGCGCGCCGATGACGACCATGATCAACTCGGTCTTGGTGACCACCGACAGACCGGCGATCAGACCGCCGAGAGCCAGCGATCCGGTGTCACCCATGAATATCTTGGCCGGCGCGGCGTTCCACCACAGGAAGCCGATGCAGGCACCCGCAGCGGACGCGCAGACCAGCGCCAGATCCAGCGGATCTCGAACGTCGTAGCACCCGGGAGCGGGCCCGGCGAGGCCGGCGCACGCTTGCCGGTACTGCCAGAAGGTGATCACCGTGTATGCACCGAGCACCAACGTCATGGACCCGGCGGCCAGGCCGTCGAGGCCATCGGTGAGGTTGACCGAGTTGGACCACGCGATCACCAGCAAGCAGACGAAGAACACGAAGACGACAGCAGACATCGACCAGGTGGCGATGTCGCGAACGTAGGAAAGTTGGGTACTGCCGGGAGTGAGCCCGCTGTCGCTGCGGAACTGCAGGACCAGGATTGCGAACAGCACGGCCGCGGTGATCTGGCCGACGTATTTGCCGGTCGCATTCAGGCCGAGGTTGCGTTGCTTGCGGATCTTGATGAAGTCGTCGAGAAAACCGACGAGCCCGAGCACCGTCGTCAGTCCGAGTACGAGCAGAGCGGAGGCCGACGGACCCTCGGCGTCGTACCCGATCCCGATCAGGTGCGAGCCCCAATAGCCGGCCCAGATTCCGACCAGGATTGCCACGCCGCCCATCGTGGGCGTGCCGCGCTTGGACTGGTGACTAGCGGGCCCTTCCACGCGAATCTCTTGACCGAAGCCCTGTTTCGAGAAGGTCTTGATCAGTATCGGCGTGAGCAGAATCGCAACGGCGAGCGCGATGCCACCTGCGAACAGGATCTGCCTCACTGCTCGTCCTCCGCCGGACCGCTCGTGTCGGCCAGCACGGCATCCGCGACGGTCCACATGGCTCCGGATTGCGATGCTTTCACCAGGACGATGTCGCCGGGAAGCACCTCCTCGCGCAGCACGGCGATCGCCGTCTCGCGGTCGGGTACGAGCATCGACTCCTCGCCCCACGAACCTTCCATGACGGCGCCTTGATGCAGTGCCCGCGTGGGACGGCCCGAGTCGACGATGATCAACCGGTCGACATCGAGTCGGACGGCCAGCCTGCCGATCGCATCGTGCTCGACCACCGAGTCGGCACCGAGTTCGCCCATCTCTCCGAGCACCGCCCAGCTGCGACGCTTCGGACCGTCGTCACGGCGGGACATCGAGACCAGCGCCTTGAGTGCGGCGCGCATCGAATCGGGATTGGCGTTGTAGGAATCGTTGACGACGGTGACCCCGTCGGCGCGCGTACGCACGTCCATCCGCCTGATCGACGTGGGGGCAGCGGTGGACAGAGCGTCGGCCACCTGTGCCAACGTTGCGCCGCATTCGAGCGCGACGGCGGCTGCCGCGAGCGCGTTGCCGACCTGATGCTCACCGTGTACCGCAAGGGTGATCGCTACCGTGCCCGCCGCGCATTCGAGCGTGAACGACGCCCGGGCGTCGGTGTCGACCTGTACGTCGACAGCCCTGACGTCGGCGTCGGCGCTGCGTCCGACCGTGACGACGGATGCCGTGGTGCGCGTTGACATCTCGGCAACCAGTCGGTCGTCGATGTTGAGAATCGCCACTCCCCCGTCGGCCGCACTCGGCAGTGCTTCGACGAGTTCGCCCTTCGCCAGAGCGATGGCCGCACGCGACCCGAACTCGCCCAGGTGCGCCGTGCCCACATTGAGCACCACCCCGATCCGCGGAGGCGCGAGCGAGGCGAGTTCGGCAATGTGGCCGATTCCTCGGGCCGACAGTTCGAGACACAGGAAGTCGGTGTCGGCGTCTGCTCGCAGAGCCGTCCACGGGTGACCGAGTTCGTTGTTGAACGACCCGGGCGGGGCCACCACCGATCCGAGCGGTTCGAGTACCGCCGAGATGAGGTCTTTGGTGGAGGTCTTTCCCGACGACCCCGTCACACCGACGACCGTCAGCCCGTGCTGCGCGGTCAGCTCCAGCACCGATTCACGCGCCAGAGCACCGAGTGCGGTCAATACGGCAGCACCCGAGCCGTCCGGATCGTGTTCGAGTGCCATCGCGTTGCTCTCGTGCGGAACCGGGCGCACCACCACGGCCGGCACTCCGACCGGACGCGCGCCCAGGACCAACGCCGCACCTGCGGCAACCGCGTCGGCGGCGTGCACGTGACCGTCCACCTTTGCCCCGGGAAGGGCGAGAAAGATGCTGCCGGATGTCACCTTGCGGGAGTCGAACTCCACCGGACCGGACACTTCGACCGTGGGATCGGGCACGTCGTGCAGTGTGCCTCCGACGATCTCGGCGATACGGCCGACAGTCAGCGGGATCACCGGACGCCCGCGCTCGTGCCGACCAGCCGCGCGTCGATAGCCGAGGCGAGTATCACCCGGTCGTCGAAGGGGTGTTTCACTCCTGCGATCTCCTGGCCGGTCTCGTGCCCTTTTCCTGCGATCAACACAACGTCCCCTTCGCGCGCCCACACCACGGCTTGTTCGATCGCCGCCGCGCGGCCTGCCACATTTCTGACTTCACCACGAATATCGTCCGGCACCGACAGCGCCCCGTCCTCCACGGCCTGCCGAATGGCGGCCGGGTCCTCGCTGCGCGGGTTGTCGTCGGTCACCACGAGCAGATCGGCTCCGCGGGCCCCGGCCGCGCCCATCAGCGGGCGCTTGGCGGTGTCGCGGTCTCCACCGGCTCCGAGGACCACCGCGATCCGTCCACGGGACGATTCACGCAACGTTGCCAGCACGGCCTCGACGGCCGCGGGCTTGTGCGCGTAGTCCACCACGGCCAGGAAATCCTGACCTCGATCGATTCGCTGAACGCGACCGGGCACGTCGACCGCCGCGAGCCCCGACGCCGCCGTCGGCACGTCCGCACCGGTCGCCGCGCAGGTCGCCAGCGCCAGCACGGCATTGGCCACGTTGTAGCGGCCCGGCAGGCGGACGGAGACCGGCAACGCGACGCCGTCGGGATCGGCGACGACGAACGACTGCGTGCCGTCGTCGTGCTTGGCCCAGTCCGAGACCGTCCACTGCGACTCGTCACCGGTCGAGGCGGTCACCACCGTCGACCCGGCAGCTCGGGCGATGTCCGCCATTCGCACACCCCACGCGTCGTCGACACACACGACAGCGGTGTCGGCGCGGACCGCCGAGTCGGCCGCGAACAGCCGGCTCTTGGCCAGAAAGTAATCCTCGAGCGAGTCGTGGAAATCGAGGTGGTCCTGCGAAAGATTGGTGAACGCTCCCACCGCGAAGCGGGTTCCGTCGACTCGGCCCAGCGACAGAGCGTGCGAGGAGACTTCCATCACGACGGTGTCGACCCCCTCTTCCACCATCACCGCGAAGAGTGCATGCAGCTGTGGTGCCTCGGGTGTGGTGAGGGCGCTCGGAACGTATCGACCGGCCACCCGCGTCTCGATGGTGCCGATCAGCCCGCATCGACGCCCTGCGGCCGTCAGGCCCGCCTCGACCAGATATGACGTCGTCGTCTTGCCGGACGTACCGGTGATTCCGACGACGGTCATCTTCGACGAGGGATTGCCGTAGATCAGCGCGGACACGGCCCCCAGTACCTGGCGCGGACGCTCGTGCAGCAGAACCGGGACCGGTCGGTCGACGCCGGCGAGGGCGGACACCACGGTCTCGAGGCCGGCGGGGTCGGTGAGAACTGCAACAGCACCGCGACCGACCGCATCTGCCGCGAACTCCGCTCCGTGCCGAGCCGAACCGGGCAGCGCCGCGAAGAGATCCCCGGGAAGGATGGACTGCGCGCGAAGATCGATGCCGGTCACGACCACGCCTGCGGGGTTTCCGGAACCGATGGTTGCTCCGACCGCGGACGCCACCTCGGACACCTCGGTGTGCGGTGGGCGCGCCGGACGTGTACCCGGAGCGGGTTGTGAATCCGTCGAAACTGTCACTCCTGCTCCCTTCCTCTCTACTGCGGGCGCGCGCCTGACCCGGCTCCATCACGCCGCAACGGTCGCGTACCGACGCGACCGACCGATGTGTCAGATTACCGGCGGGCGGGATCGCGATGTTGCCGCCCCGACCAGAGGGACCGGCACGTTCGTCGAGTCAGTCCGCCTGCAGCACCAGCTTGGGTCCGGGGTCTGCCGACATGGGCACGCTGTCCCGTTGCAGCATCCAGCTGGCGATGTTGTGGAACAGAGGCGCTGCCGACTGGCCGCCCGAGCCGTCGGCGCTGCGCGTCGGAGCGTCGAGCATGATTCCGATCACGTAGCGCGGATTGTCCGCGGGCGCGATCCCTGCGAAGGTGATCCAGTAGTTCGAGTTGGAGTAGCACTTGCATTCCGGATCGACCTGCTGCGCTGTACCCGTCTTGCCGCTGATCTGGTAGCCCTCGACTCCGGCGGCCACTCCCGTTCCGCGCTGGTTACCCGTGTCGTCCTGGGTGACGGAACGGAACATGTTGCGCACGGTCTTCGCGGTGTCGGGGCTGACGACGTAGACCCCGTCCGGCTGCGGGGTCTCGGTCCGCTGACCGTTCGCGTCCACGGTCGCTTCCACGATCCGCGGCGGAATGCGGACACCGTCGTTGGCGATCGCCTGGTACATCCCCGTCATCTGCAGCAGCGTCATCGACAGACCCTGACCGATGGGAAGGTTTGCGAACGTACCGCCCGACCATTGGTCCCGACTGGGCACGCTTCCGGCACTCTCGTTGGGCAGCCCCACATCGCTGCGCTGACCCAGGCCGAACCTGCTGAGCATGTCGGCGTATCGGTCCTCGCCGACCCGCTGCGCCAGCATGAGGGTGCCCACGTTGGAGGACTTCCCGAACACTCCGGTCGAGGTGTACGGCGCGACGCCGTGGTCCCACGCGTCCTTGACCGACACACCGGACATGAAGATGCTTCCCGGCACCTGCAGCACCTCGTCCGGGGTGGTGAGTCCGTACTCGATCGCCGCGGCCGCAGTGATGATCTTGTTCACCGAGCCCGGCTCGAACGGAGTGGTGACGGGAAGATTTCCCATCTCCTTGGTGCGCTCGTTGTTGCCGACACCGATGCCGGCGTTGAAGGTGTTGTCGTTCGACATCGCCAGCACTTCACCGGTCCGTGAATCCTGCACGTACGCCGACGCATTCTTGGCTCCGGACAGGTCCTTGGCCAACTGCACCTGTTGCTGCACGTAATACTGGAGGTCTGCGTCGATGGTCAGTTCTACGTTGGAACCGTTGACCGCAGGCTGCTTGTCGCGCCAGCTACCGGGAATGACCGCACCGTCGGACCCGCGGTCGTAGGTCTGCGAACCGTCGGTTCCGGCGAGGGTCGCGTCGAGTGAATCCTCGAGACCGAGCAGGCCGTGCCCGTCCCAGCCGGTGGCCCCGACGATGTTCGCGGCCAGCGATCCACCCGGATACTCTCGAATGTCCTGGCGCTCGAGCCCCACCTGCTTGAAATCCGCGCTGATCTTCGACGCCACAGTGGCGTCCACACCCCGTGCCAGATAGGTGAATTCGTCGTTGCTCTTCAATTTCGCCAACAGATCCTTCTCGCTGATCACGTCACCGAGATCACCGTGGATCCGCGCAGCGATGTCCTTCAGATACTGCTCGGTCTCCGGTTCGGTCACATCCTTCGCCCTGGCCTCGTCGAGTTCACGACGAACCCGAACGGGCTGGAACGTCAGCGCTTTCGCTTCCATCGTGAAGGCGATCGGGTTCCCGTTGCGATCGAGAATCGACCCCCGCATCGCCGGATCGACGAGGGTGGTGGTGCGTTGCGATGCAGATTCGGCCGACAGTCTCGGACCGTCGAACCCCTGGATCCACAGCAGTTGCGCCGCAGCAACGGCAAGCGCGACATACATGAGAATTCGGCCGGTCCCGTGCCGGAACCGAAATGTGGACGAGTCGAGACGCTTTCGGCTCGGCGGCCGTCGGCGGGGACCAGGCGTAGGCCTGGTCACTGCCCGTCACCCGCGGCTTCGTCGGTGGCCGGAGCCGCGGGAGTATCGGACGACGGGGCTTCGGCCGACGGCGTCTCGAGCGAGGGGATGCTCATAGGAATGAATTGTTCAGCAAGCGCGGTGTTTCCAGCGCCATTGCTCGTGTTCGGCGTGGCGGCACGGGTATCCACCGTGCCCGGCGTCCGATTGGGCTGCGAAGCACTGCGCGGGCTCTGCTGCTGCGACTGTGCCGACGCGTTCGGCACAGAGGCGTCGCCTGCCGCTGTGGGAGCGACCGGATCGAGCGGAGCCACCGGCGCACCGTCGGCCGGAGCCGGCGTGCCGACGACCTGCTTGCTGCCATCGGGACCAACGATCAGGCGGGCCGGATTCTTGGCCGGAACCATTCCGAGCTCGGCGGCCTTGCGCGCCAACTCGGGAGCCGACTCCGCCAACTCGACGTCGCGCTGCAATGCTGCCCGCTGCTGAGCCAGCTCGGTGTTGACGGCCTTGGCGGCGCTGAGATCGTAGGAGTCGCCCGCAGACCGCGTGGTGAGCAACAGCGTCATACCGAGACCGAGGGCAAGCAAGCCGATAATCAACGCCACGAACGGAATTCGCGCAGCGATAGCGCTTCCGTCGATGGACCGACGAGCGCCGGACCCCCGAGCGGAATCCGACGTGTGTACAGATGCGCGCTGCTGCCTGCGCTCGTACGCACGAAGAGCGGCACCGGATCGTCCACCGCCCTTACCCGTACGTTCGGGGCGCGAGAGTGGAGCCTGTGGAACGACCCTGTTCCGGGCTGCCGGAACCCGATTGCGTCGTGTTCCGACAGTGGCGTCTGGAACCGTCATTCCGCTCTCCTTGCAATCCGTTCGGCACCTCGTAAACGCACCGGGGCCGAACGTGGGTTGACGTCGATTTCTGCATCCGAGGCACGCTCGGCACCTCTGGTCAGGAGCCGAAACTCCGGACCCAGTCCGGGAAGCTCGACCGGCAGCCCTTCGGGGCTCCGGGACTTGATCCGAGGTGCCAACTCCTGCTTGACAACTCGATCTTCGAGCGACTGATAGGACATGAAGACCACTCGGCCACCGATGGCCAACGCGTCGAGCCCGGCAGGAACCGCGGACTTCAGCGAGTCGAGCTCGCCGTTGACCTCGATACGCAGGGCCTGGAAGGTGCGCTTGGCCGGGTGCCCACCGGTACGACGGGTGGCGGCCGGGATTGCGGCGTAGAGCAATTCGACCAACGGACCACTGGTGGTGAACGGAGTGTGCTCGCGCCGTCGAAGAACGGCAGAGGCGATCTTGCCCGCGAATCGCTCCTCGCCGTAGGTGCTGAGCACCCGCGCGATGTCGCCGTGCGAGTAGGTGTTGAGTACGTCGGCAGCAGTGATGCCCACCGTCGGATTCATCCGCATGTCCAGTGGCGCATCGACGGAGTAGGCGAACCCACGATCGGACTCGTCCAGTTGCATCGACGACACCCCGAGATCGAACAGAATGGCGTGCACGGACCCGAGCTCCGGCAGTCCGGCTTCGTCGAGTGCCTCGGCAATACCGTCGTACGTTGTGTGTACCAATGTGATTCGATCGGCGAAGGGAGCCAACCGGAGGCCGGCCAATCGCAGCGCCTCGGGATCACGATCGAGTCCGATCAGGTGCAGGTTCGGGTAGGTGCGAAGAAAGTGTTCGGCATGACCGCCGAGCCCGAGGGTGGCGTCGATCATCACGCGGGGGCTGTCGGCGGAATCGATTGCGGGGCCGAGTAATTCATCGGCCCGACCGAGCCGAACCGGTACATGGAGCGGACCTGCGGATCGACGGTGGGTTCGATCGGCGGACGGTGTGTTCTCGTCCGGCCCGTCACCCTCCGCCATGGTTCCTCCCGGTCGTGCGTACGTACTTCTCGCCCGGGTCCGGGCCGTGCGGGTGCCCACGGGCGCCGGTGCAAATGCTTCGAGGTCCCTGTCCGATAGGGGAACCTGGCGTTGGGGAAGAACGTCAGGGTCCTGATCTGCGAAACCTGGCGTTGGGGAAGAACGTCAGGGTTCTGATCGGGCAGAGGCCTCGCTGCACTCGCAGGCGACCAGGGCGGGTTACAAGATTCCTCCGAGGGATTCGTCGAACGCGTCGGAGAAGTCCTGCTCGTTTTCAGCGGAGTAGCGAGCCCATGCTTCGTCGTTCCAGATTTCGATGAAATCCATCGAACCGATCACCACGCAGTTTCGTTCGAGTCCCGCGTAGCGACGGTGCTCCGGACTGATGGTGATCCGCCCCTGTCCGTCCGGCCTCTGCTCATCGGTTCCCGAAAAGAACTGACGAACGTAGGCACGGGCTTTCGGGTTGGCACGAGATGCCGCCGTCAGTTTCCGAGACCGTTCCGCGAAGTCTGCCGCGGTGTAGACCGCGAGGCTGAAATCCTGCCCCTTGCTCACCATGACACCTCCCGCAAGCGCATCCCGAAACTTGGCCGGCAACGTCAGTCGACCCTTGTCGTCGAGCTTCGGCGTGTAGGTACCGAGAAACACTCGCCACCTCCAGCCTCGACTCTCCGCTGCGGACCACTTTACCCCACTCTCCCCCACTTCGAACCATTCCCAGCATGAATTTTCTGGTCGAATCCGCATTTCTGCAGCTCAGCCGCGTCAGGACGGCTCGAATTTTCACTGTCATCGGGCAATCGGTCGGCCACGTCCACGGGGCCGGTAACGTGCCGTCGCCTGCTGTTCAGCAGGTTGACCAGCGCTTTTGCGCGAGTAGTGGTGAACCGGGATGGTCATGACACGCCACAACATGCCGATGTGGGGGGAAGTGGGGAAATTCGCTGATCGTGGGGCGAAGTGGGGCGGCAGCCCCAGATGCGTGCGTGCACGGACACTTGCGGCCGCACCGGCCGGGGCGGGGTCCGATCAGCAGAGGCCGCAACGCAGCGCGTCGGTACCTGACAGCTTCGAACGACAACAGCACCTCACCCGAAGGTGAGGTGCTGTTGTACGTGACGCGTGAAGTTGTGGGAGAGGACCGATGCGGTACGGGTTCGCTGGAACCCGGTCGATTCAGTCCTGCTCGAACCTCTTACGGAACCGGTCTTCCATGCGAGAGGTGAAGCTGCCGCTCTTGCGACCACCCTTCGACTTCGACCCGGCACCACGACCGGAAGATTCGGAGGCACTGTTGGCGGCGCCACCTTCGTCCGACGTCGCTGCGGCTCCCTTCTTGGAGCCGCCGAACAAGAACAGTGCACCGGCACCGAACATGAACAAGAATCCGATGAGACTGACGACGAGAAAAGCCAAGCTGTTCGTCGACAAAGCAACACCGGCGACGAGCAACACGAGTCCCACTACGAACAACGCGGCAGCCTGAAACCGCCTTCTGCTCGACGCCGCGCGAACGCGACCGCCTCTCACATGAGACGCGAACTTGGGGTCCTCGGCGTAGAGAGCGCTCTCGATCTGATCGAGCATGCGCTGCTCGTGCTCGGAGAGTGGCACGGTACCTCCCCCTGCACAGATATCGAAGGTCGTTTCGGTTGAGAAACGACGGGAAGCTGACCTTGGCGGCTACCTAGTGTCGATGATACGAGCTGAATCCGCTGCTTACCACCTACTCGCACGATGTGTTCCTGATAATCGCCCAAGTTTTCGAGACGGCCGTCCCGGAAACTACGTCCGAACACCGTGTGACGTGGCGATTCACGCCCGGCGAACGACTCGGTCGGCTATGCCGACAAGGGGGTGGCCATCGGATCGACGGAGGCGAACCGCGACTGACCGCCGAGTCGATCGTCGACCGAGTTCAGAAAACGACTCACGTGTCGATAGAAGTCATCGGCATCGAGATCGGCAATCGTGCTCGACGCGCCTGCTTCGACAGCGGCACGAGTGGCCGAAAATGACGCGAAGTAGTCCGACCACACAGCGAGTTCCGGTGCCGCCTTCGCCATCAAGACCCACGCGCTCCGCGAACGCGGGCGTGCACCGATCGAATTGGGCAGCGACGCCAGCACCGCTGCCGCTCCCTTGAGCGCCGCGGCATAACTTGCGAGAAACCGATCTCCCGCGTCGCTCTCCCCGATCGACTCCGACAGCAGTGCGTCTGCCCGACCGAGCAGGACCCGGGCCTGGCGCGGCACCGGCGACCGCACGCCGGCATCGAATGCCCTCGTGATCGTCATACTCGAACACCTCCAGTTCGAATCTCCGGTGCGTACCTGACGCGCCCGGAACCGTGGCGAAGCCTTACAGTCGAACTCCGGGAGTTTCGACCCGTGATCCGAGACGAAGCCACCGGCGCACTCGGCCCCGATCATCGAACACCCGTTCGACGCTTTCAATATAGCTGTGCCCACCGACAAGTTCCCGAAGAAAGGTTGAGAACAGTCGTCACCGATGCGCGGACAACGCCGTACCTGGTCGATCTGACGCCCCCGGAATTCCGCCAGCGGCTGCTCGAAGCACTGGCGATCTACGTCGAGGCCATGGGTTACCCACGCGGAACCGAGCAGAGCCGGGCTCCGATGTGGAGCGAACATCTGCACCGTCCGGGCTGGCGAGCGGTCGGAGCTCTGCTCCCCGACTCAGACCCGAACCGGCCCGATTCACTGGTCGGCGTCGCATACGGCTACCACGGTGCACCGCACCAGTGGTGGCATCAGCAGGTTCGCGACGGCCTACGTCGCTCGGGGCACACCACGCGCAGCGTCGAGTCGGCGCTGGAGAACTACTTCGAGCTGACCGAATTGCACGTGCTTCCCAGTGGTCAGGGGCACGGCCTCGGCGGGCGACTGTGCCGTCGATTGCTCGACGGTGTGAGCGCGGACAACGTGATGTTGTCCACACCCGAGGTGGCACGGGAGGACAACCGAGCCTGGCGACTATATCGGCGACTGGGCTTCGTCGACGTGCTGCGCGACTTCACGTTCGCGGGTGATCGACGGCCCTTCGCCGTCTTGGGTCGCAGGCTGCCGCTGGACGGGCCAGTAGCCTGAAGACGTGATCGACGCTGTGGTGGTGGGCTCCGGCCACAATGCCCTGACCTCCGCCTGTTACCTGACCGACGCTGGATGGTCCGTGGAGATACTCGAACGGGACACCGTCGCCGGTGGCGCGGTGTCGACCGTGGAGCGTTTTCCCGGACACCGGGTGGACAGGGGTTCGTCCGCCCACATCATGATTCGTCACACCGGCATCATCGAGGAGCTCGGCCTCGCCGATTTCGGCCTGCGCTACATCGACTGCGATCCGTGGGCGTTCGCACCAGGTGCCGTCGACACCGACGAGCGCGCCATCGTCTTCCACCGCAGCCTCGAGCGCACCTGCGAGTCGATCGCGGCCGCATGTGGGACGGCGGACGCCCGCGCCTACCGCGCCTTCGTCTCGGTCTGGGGTCCCCGCAGCGAACGCACGATGCGCGCGTTCGGCGGGCCGCCCACCGGACCGAAGCTACTGCGCTCCTTCTGGGGTCTCGGTGCCCCGGACGGCGGCAGCATGCTCTCCCGGGAGTTTCTCGCCACCGGCGATTCCTTACTCGATGAAATGTTTTCGAGCGAACGACTCAAAGCCGCACTGGCGTGGTTCGGCGCGCAATCGGGGCCGCCGATGTCCGAGCCCGGGACGGCACCGATGGTCGGTTTCGCCGCTCTCATGCACACCCTTCCGCCGGGCCGCGCCGTGGGCGGCAGTGGTGCACTGACCGAAGCGATGATCGCCCGGTTACAACAGGACGGCGCTGTACTCGCCCTCGGCGACGGCGTGACCTCTCTCACGCGCCGTCCCCATGGCTGGACCACCAGAACCGCGTCGGGACGAGAGGTCGACAGTCGAGTGGTCGTGGCCGGTTGTCATATTTCGACGACCCTCGACCTGCTCGTCGCCGGCGGGCACGACCCGGCGCAGGTTGCCCGGTGGCGCAGCACGATTCGGGTGGGTCCGGGACTCGGAACTGCGGTCCGGTTGGCCACCGACGCCCTTCCTGATTATCCGAGCGCCGAGAACGTCGAGGACGGTACCCACGGCCTCGCGCTGCTGGTACGCGATCGCAGCCAGCTGCGCCTGGCGCACGGCCACGCACTGGCCGGTGATCTGCCGCCGACCCCGGCCGTGCTGGGAATGTCGTTCAGTTCCATCGACCCCACCATTGCGCCGCCGGGACAACATCAGATCTCGCTGTGGTCGCAGTGGCATCCGCACACGCTCGCCGACGGCAGGCAATGGCGTTCGAACGTTCCGGGCGAACGCTCGCTCGCCGAGTTCGAGGCGGACCGGATAGTGGCCGAAATGGAGCGGTACGCACCGGGGTTCGCCGATGCGGTGCTCGATCGACACGTCCAGTCCCCGCCCGACATCGAGCGTGAACTCGGGCTGATCGGAGGCAACATCATGCACCTGGACATGTCTCTGGACCAGATGATGATGTGGCGGCCCCATCCCCAACTGGCCGGTCACCGGGTCCCCGGGGCACAGGGGCTGTATCTGACCGGAGCATCCACCCACCCCGGTGGCGGGGTCACCGCGGCCAGTGGCCGGTCGGCCGCACGAATCGCGATCGCCGACGCCCGCGCCGGACGCCGTCGCGAGTTCTTCCGGAGGAGCCGAGCATGAGGATTGCACCCATCGTCGTGGCGGCCGCTGCTGTCGGCTGCCAGATCGTCTACCCCTTGGTGTCGGGGTCGACCCGGGACGCGGTGACGGTGGCTGTGGTCGGTTTGCTCGCACTTGCCTCGATCCTGCATGCCGTCCTGCATCGAGGACCGCTGTGGGCCACAGTCCTGGTAGTCGTTACGGCGGGCACCGGGTTCGCATCCGAACTCGTCGGCACAGCTACCGGATTCCCGTTCGGTGAGTACTTCTACGCCCAGAATCGTCTGGGCCCCAGCCTGTTCGAGGTGCCGGTGGTGGTCCCGCTGGCCTGGACGGCCGGCTTCTATCCGATTTGGTGCGCGGTGACCTTCGTCGTCCGCCGTCTCGACACGACACGGTTCCGCTCCACCGGCCTCCGGATCGCCGCGGTAGCGGTGGGCATGGTCGGCTGGGATCTCTATCTCGATCCGCAGATGGTCACCGACGGCCAGTGGACCTGGACGTCCGGTGCCGCCGGTCTGCCGGGCGTGCCGTCGATTCCGCTGACCAACTACCTCGGCTGGCTCGTCGTGGCCACGTTGATGGCAGCGGTCGTGGAGGCGCTCGACCGTGCCGTCGACGCCCGTCGATCGTCCGACGTCCGGTTGCAACCGTTCGACGATGCGGTACCGATCGCACTGTTCCTGTGGACGTGGCTGGGATCGGCCCTGGCGCACGCGGTATTCCTCGACGGACCGGAACTTCGATTCTCCGCGGTGTACGGGTTCCTCGTGATGGGTGCGGTCGGGGTACCGCTGGTGTGGATGGCGGGCCGTGAGCGCTCGCTCCGCGCACGATCGCGCGCAGCGGTCTCCGGTCGCGGTACCGACACGCCTCGCTGACAACCCCTGCCGACTGACATCGGGTCGATGCCCTGGCACGATGTCGCTGTGCAGTCGACATCGCGAACATCTCACCGAACCCACCGCCGCAGAATTCTGTCGGTGGTCGCACTGGCGCTGCTGGTTGCGCCGATGCTGGCCGGGTGCCTGCGGGTGCAGGTCACGATGGGAGTGTCGGCGAACGATCGGGTGGCGGGCCAGATCGTTGCGGCCAGCGTGCCGACCTCCGACTCCGATACCGGTCCGGAGCTGGTTGTTCCGTCCTCGATCGAGAACAAGGTTCGGGTGGAGCCGTACAACCAGGACGGATACGTCGGCTCCCAGGCAATCTTCGACGATCTCTCGTTCGGCGACGTGCAGACCCTCGGGTCCATCTTCCAGAACGCCGCAGGATCGTTCCAGCTCGAGCTCCAGCGATCGGGCGACACCGTCACGCTCGCAGGCAATGCCGATCTGTCCTCGGTTCCGGCTCAGGGTTCGGACGTGCAGTTCACGATCGCATTCCCCGCCCGCATCGGAACCACGAACGGCACTCGCGAAAGCGACAACTCGATCTCCTGGAAGTTGCCTGCCGGCGAAGTCACGTCGGTGCGCGCCGAGGTCAACTACCCCGATCCCAATACCAGGAGCTTCGCCGGCTGGGCCGGCATCGTCGGTGGAGTGACCGTCGGCGTCGCAGCCATCATCGGCGCCATGGCCTGGGTCTCGCGCAACCCACCGGTACGGACTCGACAGACGAGGGGCCCCGAGTCGGACAGCCCGATCGACAGAACGTCGGTGTGACCGGACGACGTCGTACCCGAGCAACGGCGACCGCCGCGGCCCTGTCCGCGGCGTCGGCTGCCATGGCGCTGCTCAATTCTCGCTTCATGCCCGGCCTGCATGCTCCCCACCACGACGTCACCGAACGCATCGTCGTCTGCATACCCGCCCGCAACGAGCAGGCGACGTTACCGTCGTTGATCGGCGATCTGACCCGTCAGCGATCGTGCACGGATCTGCAGGTCATCGTCCTCGACGACGACTCGAGCGATGGAACGGCCTCGGTGGCCCGCACGGCCGCCGCCGGTGACTCCAGGATCCGCGTCGTGACCTCCCACGCCGCTCCCCCGGCCGGCTGGACCGGTAAGGCAGCGGCCTGCGCAGAGCTGGCACGCCTGGCCGACGAAGGCGACCCGCACCCGTCGCTGATCGTGTTCGTCGACGCCGACGTGCGACTCGGTCCCGATGCAGTGGCGGCCGCGGCCGCAGCGCTACGGCTTTCCGACGCTGCGTTGCTCTGCCCGTGGCCCGAGCAGCTGCTCGGCAGTGTCGCCGAGCGACTCGTTCAACCTTTGCTCGCGTGGTCGTGGATGTCCACGCTTCCCGTGCCGGTGGCCAATTGGACGCTGCTGCCCTCGATGGCAGTGGCCTGCGGACAGTTCATGGCGTTCGACGCCGCTGCGTATCGCGCCATCGGAGGCCACGGCAGCGTCGCGGCCAGCGCAACCGAGGACCTCGACCTGGCACGCACCCTCCGCCGTGCGGGGAAGTCGACGGTGGTGGTCTCGGGAGCAGGTTTCGTCCGCTGTCGGATGTACGGTTCGGTTGCCGACCTGAGATCCGGGTACAGCCGGTGGCTGTGGAACGAGTTCGGCGGACCGGTCGGTTCGGCCACCGCAACCCTCGCCTCGGCCGCGATCTATCTGGTGCCGCCGGTAGCGGCGCTCACGGCCTCCGGCTCTGCGCGTCGGTTCGGTTGGGCCGGATACCTCGCGGGCACCGTCTCTCGAATGGCCGCGCGTCGACGCGAATCGGGACCGCATTTCGGCGTCGACGACGTTGTCGATGCCGCGCTGCACCCGGTGTCGATTCTCGCCTTCGGCACGCTCGTCGCCGAATCCCATGTCCGCAGGCTGCGCGGGTCGTTGACGTGGAAGTCGCGTTCGCTGCCCTCGCCGTAGCGCCGACCCGGTTACACCCGTGCGGGGGCGAGCCCCAGGTTGCTCAACACCTCACGGGTGGCGCGAGCGAAGTTCAAGGTGATGAAGTGCAATCCGGGAGCACCCTCGGAAATCAACCGCTCGCCGATGTTCGAGGCGAGTTCGATACCCACCTCACGAACGGCGGCGCGGTCCTCCTCGGGACCGGATCCTGCTGCGCGAGTGAACTTTTCGTCCAAGGCGGGCGGCAGCGTCGTGCCGGAGAGCTCGAGCATGCGGCGAACGGACCGAAGTGAGGTGATCGGCATGATCTCGGGGATGATCGGCTTGGCACCCTGTTCGGGGTCGTATGCGCTCACGCGATCGCGCAGCCTCAGGTAGTCGTCCACATCGAAGAACATCTGGGTGATCGAGTACTCGGCCCCGGCCCGGAGTTTGCCGACCAGGCATCTGGTGTCCTGTTCGAGGTCGCCGGCCCGGTGATGTCCCTCCGGGAACGACGCCACGCCGACGTGGAAGTCGCCGAGATCGCGCACCAGCCTGACCAGTTCCTCCGCGTATTCGACTCCCTCGGGATGCTTCTCCCAGTCACCGAGTGGATCTCCGGGCGGGTCGCCGCGCAGCACCAGGATGTTGGTGATGCCGCGATCTGCATAGGACCCGACCATCGAGCGCAGTTCGTCGACGCTGTGCGAGACGGCTGTGAGATGTGCCACCGGAAGCAGCGTCGTTTCCTCGGCGATCTGGCCGGTGACCCGCACGGTTCGGTCGCGGGTGGAGCCCCCTGCGCCGTAGGTCATCGACACGAACGCCGGTTGCAACTGCTCGAATTCTCGTACGGCGCGCCACAGTCTCGCCTCGGCAGCTGCATCGCGCGGCGGCGAGAACTCGACCGAGAACGGGATTCTGGCCTCCGGTTCGGTGCGCAGTCGGTCGACGATCGACGGAGTATTCGTCATGAACCCTCGGCTCGATCGCCCCCGGACGGAATCTTCGCTCACCCGAAGATCATAGGTTGCGCACCGGCGCAGCCGGTCGGGCCGCCCGGGCGTCGGTGTTCGTCGCACGTCGGCGCGGGGGTGTGAACGGCCACTAGTCTGGGAACAACATCCCGACGCACCCACTGCACACCTTGGAGGATCGTTCTGTCCGGAGACTTGTCTTCGCCCGTCGCCGACACCCCCGCCGCACTCGGACCGGAGGCATTGCGCGCTGCCGTGGACGAAAGACTCGCCGAGTTCTTCGCCACGCGCCGCGAGGTCGTCGACACCGTCGGCGGCGGCTACCCCGCAGCCGTGGCGGATCTCGAAGCCTTCGTGCTGCGCGGTGGCAAACGCATGCGCCCCGCGTTCGCCTGGACGGCATGGCTCGGTGCCGGCGGCGCTCCCAGCGGTGCGCGAGCCGACGCGGTGCTCGGTGCCTGCTCGGCGCTCGAACTGATTCAGGCCTGCGCCCTGATTCACGACGACATCATCGATTCGTCCGACACGCGACGCGGATTTCCGACCGTGCACGTCGGCTTCGCCCAACGGCATCGCGACGCGGGCTGGTCCGGCTCCTCCTCTCACTTCGGTGAGTCGGCCGCCATCCTCGTCGGCGACCTCGCACTGTGCTGGGCCGACGATCTCCTCCGCGAATCCGGCATCGACGACGACGCGGCGCGCCGGGTGCAGCCGGTGTGGTCGGCCATGCGCACGGAAGTTCTCGGTGGCCAACTCCTCGATATCGAGGCAGAAGCGGGCACCGACGAGGGCGTTGCCGCTGCGATGAGAGTCAATCGCTACAAGACCGCCGCGTACACCGTGGAGCGACCGCTGCACCTGGGCGCAGTTCTGGCCGATGCAGACGATCACCTGATTGCTGCGTATCGCAGCTTCGGAGCCGACATCGGGATCGCGTTCCAACTGCGCGACGATCTGCTCGGAGTCTTCGGCGATCCCGAGGTCACCGGAAAACCGTCGGGCGACGACATCACCGAGGGCAAACGCACCGTGCTCATCGCGTCGGCGCTGAAGGTGGCCGACGAGACCCGGCCTCATCTCGCAGCCACCATCCGAGCCAGCCTCGGAACCGAACTCGACGCGGACGCTGTGGCCGACATCCGGTCGATTTTGGTCGAACTCGGAGCGGTCGACGCAGTCGAACGGCAGATCGACGATCTCGGCACTCGGGCCGTCGCAACCCTCGACAAGAGTTCGATCGAGCCGATTGCTGCCGCGCATCTGCGCGCCATGGCAACCGCCGCAATCAAGCGGCAGTACTGAAAGTGAGCGGCATGTCTTCTATTCGCACGGTCACCGGACCCACCGACACCGTTGTGGTGGTGGGAGCCGGATTGGCCGGATTGGCCGCAGGTCTGCATCTGCTGGGTGCCGGTAAGAAGGTCACCGTCGTCGAGCGTGAAGAGACCGTGGGCGGCCGGGTGGGTGTGTACCCGGTGTCCGATACCGACGGCTCCCATCTGTACAGCATCGACAACGGTGCAAGTGTGTTGACCATGCCGAATCTCGTACTCGAGGCCCTCGCTGCCGTCGGTGCCGACTTCGAATCGACGACACCGAAGATCCGGCTGAAAGCTCTGTCGCCGTCGTATCACACGCGGTACGCCGACGGCACGTCGATCGACGTCTACGCCGATCCCGAAGCCATGACGGCCGAGGTGGAACGGACCTGTGGGCCCGCCGAAGCGCAGGGATACCGCAACCTGCGGCGGTGGCTCGCCGACATCTTCGATGCCGAATTCGACCGGTACATCGACTCGAACTTCGATTCCCCGCTCGATCTCGTGGGCTCCAAGGCCGCCGTGCGCGACACCGCCACGCTGGTCAAGCTGGGCGGCTTCGGCAAGCTCGGACCTCGCGTCGACAAGTTCCTGAAAGACACCCGGCTCCGACGGGTGTTCACGTTCCAAGCGCTGTACGCAGGCATGGCACCGCAGAAAGCCCTCGCGGTCTACGGGGCCATCGCCCACATGGACACCTCGCTCGGCGTCTTTTTCCCCGACGGCGGCATGGCCTCCATCGCCGAAGCCATGGCCGACGCGTTCGTCACCGCGGGCGGAACTCTCGCGCTCGGTACCGAGATCGTCGACATTACCGTCGACCGCGGCCGCGCCGACTCCGTGCTGACTGCGACCGGCAGTCGTATCGCGTGCGACGCACTCGTTCTCACCGCCGACCTGCCGGTGGTCGATCGACTCCTCGACCGCGCATCGGTGTCGAAGAAGGGCAGGCGCAACGGCTACGGCGTCGTGTCGCCGTCGGCGGTCGTCGCGCACGGGACCATTGCCGTCGAACACACCGCCGAGTGGCCCGCTCGCGCGCATCACACCATCGATTTCGGTGACGAATGGGCCGAGACCTTCCGCCGGATCACTGCCAAGTCCGGCAAGGGATCGTTGATGGCCGATCCCTCGTTGCTCATCACCCGGCCTTCGGTGAGCGATCCCGGCCTCGAAGTGGTGCGTGGCGGTGTCCGCAGTGAGCCGGTGTCGATCCTGGCACCGTGTCCCAACCTGGACAGCGCCCCGCTGGCGTGGTCGGAGTTGGCGCAGCCCTATCTCCGCGAGATCCTGACGACGATGGAGGGGCGCGGGTACACCGGGCTCCTGGACGGGTTCGTACTCGATCACATCGACACACCCGAGACCTGGGCGCAGAAGGGAATGATCGAAGGGTCGCCGTTCTCGTCCGCTCACGTCTTCCGGCAGACCGGGCCGTTCCGACGCAAGAACATGGTCTCCGGACTCGACAACGTGGTTCTCGCCGGCTCGGGCACGACGCCGGGTGTGGGCGTTCCGACGGTTCTGGTGTCCGGAAAGCTCGCCGCCGAGCGGGTGACCGGACGCTCGGGACGGTAGCTTCGTTCGATTCACTGCAGCGACCAACTAAGCTGAACGCGATCGTTTGCCGGTCGCGTTCATTGCTGCGACCATGATCGTTCGGCGACCGGCTTTCATCACATCGGATTCACGTGCTGATCGCGAACCATTTCGTTGCAGAGGAGGAGTAGGCGGCAATGTCTTCGATTTCGTCGCACTCCACCTCCGAGGATCGATCGTCGAACGACTCCCCCGCGTCGACGGCACCGCGGCCGTCGAGAAGGACGGCCACGGGAAACTTCCTGCGTAGTCCGGAGGGCAAAGCCGCCGTTCTCGGTGTGGTCGGTGCCATCTGCATCACGTTCGGCGGCTTCGGCGCAGGTAGCGTGCGCCGACGCGATCCGCTGCTCGAGGAAATGCACCTGTCGTGGCTGCGATTCGGGCACGGATTCGTACTGTCGACCGTCATCGTCTGGGTCGGCGTACTGCTGATGATCACCGCCTGGGTTCGGCTCGGGCGCGCCACCCTGCACGGACGCACCACGGTCGGCGAACTGAGATGGATCGTGCCGGCATGGACGGCACCGCTGCTGCTGTCGGTACCCATGTTCAGCCGCGATGCCTACTCCTACCTGGCTCAGGGCGCTCTGCTGCGTGACGGTTTCGATCCGTACGGCGTCGGCCCCGTTGCCAATCCAGGAGTTCTGCTGGACAACGTCAGCAACGTCTGGACCACCACGACAGCCCCGTACGGACCGCTGTTCCTGCTGCTCGGTCGCGGCATCACCAGCGTGACCGGCGACAACGTCATCGCGGGGACCATGCTCCTGCGCCTGACCATGCTCCCCGGTCTGGCGCTGATGATGTGGGCGGTCCCGCGGCTGGCCAAGCACCTCGGAGGCCGAGCAACGACTGCTGTATGGCTCGCGGTACTCAACCCCCTGGTTCTGATCCACCTGATCGGCGGAGTGCACAACGAGCTGCTCATGGTGGGTCTGATGACGGCCGGGATCGTGTTGGCGCTCGAACATCGCCACGTTGCCGGCATCGCTCTCGTGGCGATCGCGGTGGCGATCAAGGCAACGGCGGGCCTGGCCCTGCCCTTCCTGGTCTGGATCTGGATGTTGCACATCCGGGACCGAGCGCGCACCGACGGTCGGACGCCGCCGTCGCCGTGGCTGACGTTCACGAGAACCGCGGGCATCGGAGCCACGGTCTTCGTTGCGGTGTTCGCCGTCTCGTCTCTGGTCGCCGGCGTCGGCATCGGGTGGCTCACGGCGCTCTCAGGGTCGGCCAAGATCATCAACTGGCTCTCGCTCCCCACGATTCTCGCGCACCTGGTGACGGTCGGTACCTCGTGGTTCCTCGATCTTCGCCTCGATCCGGTTCTCTACGTCACGCGTCTGCTGTGCTCGGTCGCCCTGGTGGTAATACTCGCTGCAGCCTGGTGGTGGGGCCGCAGGTCCGAACGTGACGCCGTCAAGGGCATCCTGATCGCCCTCGTCGCCACGGTCGTCCTCTCCCCTGCCGCACTGCCCTGGTACTACTCGTGGCCGCTGGCGATCGCCGCCGGGTTCGCATTGTCTCGAACGACGCTGATGATCCTGACCGGCCTGTCGACGTGGCTCATGCTCGTCTTCCAACCCGACGGTGCCATCGGGCTGTACAACGTGGTGCACGTGGCGTTGGCCGTCATCGCTGCCGTGGTCGCCGCACTCGCGTTGACGCGCGTCGACCCGCTGCGTTTACGATCGGACCGGTCCAGGGAACACCGTGCCGTGCCGAACGCCCCCAAGACCTCCACAGCCGAACCGGCCGGAGACGAATCCCCGTGATGAGGTCCCCGCGATGAAAGAACTGGACAACATCGATCCGGCGCTGCACGAGGCGTATCGGATCTGCCGCGAGCTCAACGCCCAGCACGGCAAGACCTACTTCCTCGCAACCCGCCTGCTGCCGACCGACAAGCGCGCCGCCGTGCACGCCCTGTACGGATTCGCCCGCATGGTCGACGACATCGTCGACCTCGAAGGCACCGACATCGCCGTGGGATCGGACGAGCTCAACGCTCGCCGCATCGTCGAGCTCGACGTGATCGAAACCCGGGTGCGCGACGCCCTGGCCGGAAAACCGTTGCCGCACAGCGTGACCGACCAGGTTCTCAGTGCCCTGTGCGACACCGTGATGCGGTACGACATCCCACACGACTACTTCTTCGCATTCATGCACTCGATGCGCATGGACATCCCGGGAAGCGACGTGTTCGTCTCGCGCTACCGAACGATGGAACAGCTACAGGAGTACATGTACGGCTCCGCTGCAGTCATCGGACTACAGATGCTGCCGATTCTGGGGACCGTCGTCGAACGGAGCGAGGCCGAGCCCCCTGCCGCGGCGCTCGGCGAAGCGTTCCAGCTGACGAACTTCATCCGGGACATGGGCGAGGATCTCGATCGCGATCGCATCTATCTGCCCACCGACGAGCTGGCAGCCTTCGGAGTAGACGAGGACATTCTCCGGTGGTGTCGCACGACGGGGCAGGTCGATGCCCGGGTCACCCGCGCGCTCGCACACTTGATCGCCGTCACCCGCTCGATCTATCGCACCTCCGACGCCGGCATCGAGATGCTGGATCCGCGGGTGCGTCCGTCCATGCGTACGGCGTCGATTTTGTACGGCCGAATTCTCGACGAGGTCGAGTCCCAGGGCTACCGCGTACTCTCCCAGCGGGCGACGGTACCGCAGTGGACACGAGCCCGAATCGCACTTCCGCAGTTCGCCGTCACCGGCTTCAAGCGCGCGACCGTTCGCTAGAAGGCCATCGCCTGTGCGCGCCTGATCACTTCGCGCATCAGGTCGCCGTGCAACGCGACGACGGGCGTGCCGGGCAGGCTCTCGTCTTCGGTGAACAGCCACCGCAGGATTTCCTCGTCCTCGTAGCCGCCGTCGTGGAGCACGGCCAACAGGCCGGGCAGACCTTTGACGATGGTTCCCTTGTCCGCATCGAGGAACTGCTCGGGAACACCGGGCACGCGAGAGCGCTTGAGAGCCAGCAACTGACGATCTCGTACGAGCTGTTCGACACGTGTCTTGGGAACGTCGAGGATCTTCGCGACGTCGGCGAACTGCAGCACAGATACCGACGGATCGAGCACGTCGTCGGCGTAGGGAATGGCACTCACGCAGGTAACGTTAACGGGTCCGGCCTCGAGACTTCAAAAGCGGCGGACGCGGCAGGGAGACCACGAACACGATCGCAGATCGCCGGACGAGGCACCGATACGATCGGGTCGTGGTTCCGGTACCGAAGGTCCGGTCCCGAAAGCGGATTGCGCGCCAACCAGTACAGAGGACGACGAGAGGAGGTTCGGTGATACCGGGTTCGATGCTCGATCGTCGGTACCGTATCGACGGACCGATCGCACGTGGCGGCATGTCGACCGTCTACCGCGGCCTCGACACCAGGCTCGATCGCCCGGTCGCGGTGAAGATCATGGATCCGAAATTCGCCGAGGATCCACAGTTCGTGCAGCGATTCGAGTTCGAGGCGCGGGCAGTGGCCAGGCTCAGCCATCCCGGCCTCGTCGCCGTCTACGACCACGGGCGGGACGGCGAACACGCCTTCCTGGTCATGGAACTCGTCGAGGGTGGCACGCTGCGTGAGCTCCTGCGCGAGCGTGGCCCGATGCCGCCGCACGCGGCGGTGGCCGTGGTCCGGCCGGTTCTCGAAGCGCTGGCCGTCGCCCACCGAGCAGGGTTGGTGCACCGCGACATCAAACCCGAGAACATCCTGATCAGTGACGACGGCGACGTCAAGATCGCCGACTTCGGGCTCGTACGCGCCATAGCTGCGTCCACGGTCACGTCGAGCAGTGTGATTCTGGGCACCGCCGCGTACCTGTCTCCGGAGCAGGTCACTACCGGATCGGCGTCCGCAAGCAGCGATGTCTACGGCGTCGGGGTGGTGCTGTTCGAGCTGCTGACCGGACGGACCCCGTTCACCGGCGACACCTCGCTGTCCATCGCCTATCAGCGCATCGACAACGACGTACCGCTTCCCTCCACCTTCATTGCCGGTGTTCCGCCGGAGTTCGACGAGGTGGTTCGACACGCAACCGTTCGCGCTCCGGAACATCGGTACCGCAATGCCGACGACATGGCGCGCGCGCTGCGCGGGGCTGCGTCGGCGCTGGCGTTGCCCGAGTACCGAGTACCCGCGCCCAAGCGGTCGGCCGAGCATCTGAGCTCCGCGGCGGCGGGAGCGCCGACGACGGTGGCCGGTGATCGCGCCCCGTCCGCTCGCACCCAGGTGGTCCAGGATTCCCCACCCCCGCCACCGCAACACGGGGTGCAGCACACCCGCGTGGTGACGTCACCGACCTCCCGAGATGCCGAGTACGGCCCCGAATACGACGATTCGCCTCCTGCCGACCCACCGGCCACCAGCAGCCGAGGGCAGTACCGTTTCCCGGACTTCGAGGCAGATCGGCAGCGCTCGCGTCGCGCCATCGTCGTGTGGCTTCTCGTCGTCGTCCTGCTCGCCGTACTCGTCGGCTTCGGTGGCTGGTGGATGGGGTCCGGTCGCTACACCGCTGTCCCGATGGTCGACGGTCTCGACACCACCGGTGCCACCAGCGCCGTCGAGGCCGCAGGACTCGAGGCCGAGGTGCGAGGAACCTACTCCGACTCGGTCGACACCGATCTTCTGATCGGCACGGACCCCACCGGAGGTTCACGAATCGCCAAGGGCGACACGGTGTTTCTCCTGGTGTCACTGGGTAGTCCGAGTGTTCCCTCGATCGATGCGAGTGCGTCCGTCGACGACATGGAACAGCAGCTGCGCGACCGCACCTTCACTCCCGTGGACGGTGGCGAGGCCTTCAGCACCACCGCTCCCATCGGTGGAGTCGCGGCGTTGGACCCGCCGCCCGGCACTGTCTTGAACACCGGAAGCTCGGTCACGGTGCTTCGCAGCAAGGGCGCTCCGCCGGTGCAGGTCCCCGACGTCCGCGGTCAGAGCGTCGACCAGGCTCGCACGACGCTCGAATCTGTGGGCATCACCGTCGGCGAGGTTCGGGAAACGTTCGACGAGGACACCGACGGCGGAAAAGCAATCGGCACGAATCCGAAAGCGGGCCAGACCGTCAAGTCCGGGACCACAGCCGTCCTCGACGTCTCGACCGCCGTCACCGTGCCGTCGCTCCTCGGACGGTCGGTCGGGTCTGCCCGCACAACCCTCGCGGCACTGGGTCTGACGATCGACGTCCGTCAGGTGGTCGATACCAACGGCTCGCTGGTGATCACCCAGAGCCCCGGAGCCGGTTCCCGGGTGGAACCGGGCTCCGAGGTCATGGTCGTCTCGCTGCCCTGAGCCGGACTCGCGACCGAATCAGTCGCGGAGCATCTCCGCCACGAGGAAGGCCAGTTCGATGCTCTGTTGCGTGTTCAGCCGCGGGTCGCAGGCCGTCTCGTAGCGGCCGGCGAGGTCCAGATCCGAGATGTCCTGGGCACCGCCGAGGCACTCGGTGACATCGTCACCGGTCAGTTCGACGTGAATTCCGCCCGGATGCGTACCGAGGCCGTTGTGCACCTCGAAGAAGCCCTGTACCTCGTCGACGATGCGATCGAAGTGTCGCGTCTTGTATCCGGTCGACGCCTCGTGGGTGTTGCCGTGCATGGGGTCGCACTGCCAGATGACCTGATGGCCGGTGGCCTGGACCTTCTCGATGATGGCGGGCAGGATGTCGCGCACCTTGCCGTTGCCCATCCGTGAGATCAGCGTCAATCGTCCCGGCTTGTTGGTCGGGTCGAGGCGCTCGACGTACTCGACGGCCATCTCCGGCGTCGTCGTCGGTCCGATCTTGAGGCCGATCGGGTTCGAGATCAGCTCGGCCAGGGCAATGTGCGCTCCGTCGAGCTGACGGGTGCGGTCCCCGATCCACAGGAAATGCGCCGACAGGTCGTACAGCTTGGGGTGATCGTCGGTGTTGTCCAGGCGAAGCATCGCTCGCTCGTAGTCGAGAACCAGCGCTTCGTGGCTCGCGAAGATCTGGGCGGTGTGCAGATTCGGGTCCGAGACACCGCAGGCATCCATGAACCGGAGGCCGCGATCGATCTCCCCGGCCAGGGCCTCGTAGCGAGCACCCGCAGGTGACTGAGCCACGAACTCCCGGTTCCAGTCGTGCACCTTGTGCAGATCTGCCATTCCGGCACCGGTCAATGCGCGCACCAGGTTCATCGCCGCGCTGGCGTTGGCATAGGCGCGCACCAGTCGCGACGGATCATGGCCGCGCACGCTTTCGTCGGCCACCAACGAATTGATCATGTCGCCTCGGTAGGACTGCAGTCCGAGCGCATCGATGTTGGACGAGCGAGGCTTGGCGTACTGGCCAGCGATGCGCGCCACCTTCACCACCGGCATGCTCGCACCGTAGGTGAGCACCACAGCCATCTGCAGCAGTGTGCGGATGTTGCCCTTGATATGGGGCTCGGTGTTGTCGACGAACGTCTCGGCGCAGTCGCCACCCTGGAGCAGGAACGCCTCGCCGCGGGCGACGGCGGCAAGTTTGTCCGAGAGTGCCTCGACCTCGCCTGCAACGGTGATCGGCGGAACGCTCTCGAGGACCTTACGCATCTCGCCGGCCTGCTCGGGATCCCATTGCGGCTGCTGCGCAGCCGGCTTGGCCAACGCGTCGTCCAATCGAGTGCGCAACGTCGGCGACAACGGTGGCAGGTCGGGCAAGCGATCGATGGGTACGTCGACAGTCCAGTTCACCGGTACAGGATATTCGTACCGTCGTCGCCGCAGGACAACGGGTGTTCACCCGCGGTGCGAGTACTCCTCTATCGCCTGGAATTTGGCCAGATTGTGGCGTGCGTCGGCCAGCGCGTCGTGAGCGTCATCGGGCACCGACGGCAACTCGGGGCTGCCCCGATCCTCCCAGTGCTGACGCAGTTCACGAGTGAACCGCGGCAGAGATCGCGGCAACTCCGTCATCGAACCCCACAGCTGACACAGTGCTACGTGGTCGTATGCCGCCACCCAGGCCCACAGTTCGACCTCGGCCCCGTAGTGCGGCACCAGGAACTCGAGTAGCTCGTCACGGATTCGAGAACGACTCATCCACAACGGCGACGAGTACGGTGGCAGCTTGGGCAGCACATTGCGCCGAACCCAGCGGCCTGCCCGCTCGGGATCGAACTCGGAGGACACCGCATAGAATTCGCGACCGTCCTCGGAAACAACACCGATCGAGACCAACTCGATCGTGCGACCATCCTCGATGAACTCTGTGTCGTAGAAGTAGCGCACGCGGCTCACCCTAGCGCGTGTCCCGACACCTCCCCCTGCACCGGTTGCCGAACCCGAACAGTCTCGAAAGGCCACGTTGTGACATCGCCCGACACCAACCGTCCGCTCGCCGAGGCTCCGGAGCCATCCGGCCCGACGCCGAGTAGGTGGCCACGGTGGGCCGTCGCGTCGAGCAGGGTCGTCGTCCTGATCGCGGCCGCAGTCGGCGTCACGTTCCATATCAACGGGTTTCCGGGTCTACGCATGCTGGGCGAGCACTATCGACTCGATCTGGACGTGTACCGACTCGGCGGTCAGGTGTTCGCCGAGGGCGGAGATCTCTACGGCCAGTTGCCGCCTATCGCGACCGGCACGACGCTGCCGTTCACCTATCCCCCGATCGCCGCGGCGATCTTCAGCCCGCTGTCGTCGGTATCGCTGTACGCCGCGTCGATAACCGTCACCGTGCTGTCCATGCTGCTGCTACTGCTCACCCTCGTCATCACCCTCACCTCGCTCGGTATTCGTCCGCGCACCCTCGTGTGGTGGTTCGCCGGAGCGGTGTTCGCGTTGTCGGTGCTCGTATTGGAACCGGTTACCTCGACGCTGAACTACGGGCAGATCAACATCGTGCTGATGGCGTTCGTGGCGCTGGACTGCCTGCCGAAGAAGACTCCGTGGCCACGCGGGGTCCTGATCGGTCTCGTGGCCGCCGTCAAGCTCACTCCTGCCGTCTTCGTCCTTTTCTTTTTGTTGCGCAAAGACTTTCGCGCAGCTGTGATCTCGGTCCTGAGTTTCGCGGCCTTCACCGCAATCGGGTTTTTACTGACGTGGTCGGACTCGGTCAAGTACTGGACCGAGACCATCGTTGATTCCGATCGCATCGGTGGCCCGGCATACCCGCCGAACCAGTCGATCACCGGCGTGCTCGCGCGCCTGGGATTGGACGAGCTGCCCCGGTCGATCCTGTGGATCGCGTTGTCGGTGGTGGTACTCGCCATCGCGGCAGTGGCGATGCGAAAAGCATTCGCGGCCGAGCACACCGCCCTGGCTCTGACGATCAATGCCATGTTCGGCTTGCTGGTCTCACCGGTGTCGTGGTCCCACCACTGGGTATGGGCGATTCCGTTCACCGTGGTGCTGGCCGTCCTGGGCTATCGCCGCCGCAATGCGCTGCTGCTGACGCTGGTTGCCGTCGGATTGGCGCTGATGGTGTATCCGCCGCACTGGAAGCTCGGCGAGGGACGCTCGAGCGGGCTCGGCTGGCCCTTGGTGGACCAGTTCGCGGCCTCCGCTTACGTGTGGTGGGCACTGGCGTCGATAATCGCCCTCGCAGCCATCACCTTCACCCCTCGTGCCCAGGTGCCGGGCACCGCCGTGACCGACTGATCACGACGTCGGTGGGAAATTCAGCTGGCCTTGGAGTCCGGGATGCGCCGAGCCGCGGGAGCTGAATCCTCCACCGGTGCAACCTTCTTCAGAGAAGCGGCGTAGACGTCGACGTACTCCTGACCCGACAGCAGCATCAGATCGTACATCACCTCGTCGGTGACGGCGCGCTCGACGAACCGGTTGCCCGCCATCCCCTCGAACCGTGAGAAATCGATGGGCTTGCCCACTCGAATGGTGACCTTCGCCGGACGCCACACTCGCGAACCGATCGGGTTCATCTTCTCTGTGCCGATCATCGCGACCGGCACCACCTGCACGCCGGTCTGCAGCGCCAAACGGGCCATTCCGGTCTTGCCCTTGTACAGCCGACCATCGGGCGAGCGCGTGCCCTCGGGGTAGATCCCGAGGACCTTGCCGGCTTCGATCACTCGTACACCGGCATTGAGTGCATCCTGCGCCGCGTCGGCTCCGGTCCGATCGATCGGCACCTGACCCACGGCGGTGAAGAACCACTTCTGGAACGCGCCCTTGAGTCCTGATCCGGTGAAGTACTCGCTCTTCGCAAGAAACGTGATGCGTCGCGGAGTCTTGAGCGGGAGGTAGAACGAGTCGAGAACGGCTTTGTGGTTACTCGCCAGGATCACCGGCCCTCGCGTCGGGATGTTCTCCGCACCCTCGATCGTGGGCCTGCCCAGGGCGACGAGCAAGGGCCCGACGATTACGAATTTGAACAGCCAGTACCACATTGACGTGCTCCCTGATCATGGTCCGAAACAACTTGGTGCCGGCTCCCGCGAGCGAGAACCGACCGCGGCCGTGCGTCCTCGAACCGTGCCGCGTAGTGAACTGTACCCACGGTTTATGACACCAGCCACATCGTCTGCGACTCCGGGACGGAGCTCACACGATCCGGGCTCGCGCGGTCAGCGTACGCCGGTGACGAACTGGGCTCGGGCCAGCTCCGCAGCCCCGATCATGCCCGCGGCCTCGCCCAGTTGCGTACTGCGGATACGAGCCAAGGGACGATGGCCCGCACCGGTCACCAGCTCTGCGTACTTGTCGGTGGCGCGTGCGAGAAACTGACTCGACGACGTGGCCACACCCCCGGCCAGCACGATCAGATCGGGGTCGTACACGTCACCGACGATCGACAGCCCGACGCCGAGCCATTGCGCGAAATCTTCCATGGTGCGCCGCGCGATCGCATCACCGTCGTGCGCCGCGCTTGCAATCCGACGGCCGGTCAACGAACCCGGATCGAGGAACACCTCACGGGCCAGAGTCGTCGACGACGACGGGTCGGCGGCAAGCAACTCGACCGCGGTGTCCACCAGCGCAGTACCACTGCAATACCGCTCCCAGCAGCCGCGCTTGCCGCAGGGGCAAGCCCTGCCGTCCGGGACCACCTGAATGTGGCCGAGTTCCGGGGCGACGCCGTGACTACCGCGATAGATCCTGCCGTCGATCAACAACGCCGCACCGATTCCGGTACCGATGGCCACCATCACCACGTTGCGACCACCGGATGCCGCACCGAAGCGATACTCCGCCCACGCTGCCGCATTGGCATCGTGCTCGAGCAGCACCGGCAGTCCGAGGCGCTTGCTCATCTCGGTAGCGACGGGGGTGTCCACCCACGGCAGATGCGGAGCGAACCGAACCGTCGTGCGTTCGGAATCGATGAATCCTGCAACCGCGAGACCGACGGCGGCGATGTCGTGTCGCCCGGCCAACTCCTGCACGGCGCGATCGAGACCACGCTCGAGAGCGCGTGCGGTGTGCGGGGTGGGAGCAGCCGTCGAGTCGAGCACTTGCCCATCGGCGTCGACGACGGAGGCACGCAGGCTCGTCCCGCCCACGTCGATACCGACCGTCAGCCGCTCGTGATGTCGCTTCATTTCTCGATGCCTTTCTCCGCCGTCCCCCACACGGCCCTCACCGATCGGCCGCAGACTCGCCCGTCACGAGCGACCCGCAGTATCCGATCCCGAATTCTTCACTCGAACGGTAATCGGAACGAACGCGGTTCGACGCTCGCCCGGCAGATTCGTGTCCACCGACACGTTCGAGAGATCGAGCGGATCGGACGAATCGTTGTCCGGCCCTGGCCCCGAGGCCGCGGGTTCCGCGGCGGTGGAACCGGTCCGAGCAGCCTCCCGTTCGGTGCTCGTATGGTCGGTGCTCGCGTGGTCGGTGCTCGTGTGGTCGGTGCTCGTGTGGTCGGTGCTCGTGTGGTCGGCAAGAAGCTGGCGCAGCAGCCCGATGATCACTGTGCCTTCGGAAGCCACCAGCTCCACGAGATCGTGCCGCTCGCCGCGTACGAGTGCAGCAAGCGCACACACCGGACACCAACTGCAGCTCTGTTGGTCACGCTCCTGCTGCGTCTCCGCAACGCGGCGCAGAATGGGGTCGAGTCGCGTCAACACGGTGTCGGCCAAGGCCAACAGATCGGCCCCCAACTCGGAATGCCCGGAGCTCATCGCTGCACACCGATTGTCGTCCGCAATGCCGTCGAACATGGCTTCCATGTTCTCCCGAAGGCCGCGAGTCCGCTCACAGTGGCCACACATCGGGATTCGGGCGGAAACGCACAACCAGGTAAGGCCCGTCGAGCTCGGCGGAATCTGCGACGCACCGACGAAGCACCGACGCCAATCCGATTCGACGTCGCCTCCCGTCGGCACTGACTATCAAGTCGTCCTCCACTCGCCCTACACCCAATGTCGTCGAATCCACCACCGGCAGAAGCATTCTCATCGCGTAAACGGATTCGAGCCCACGCCCCGACTCGAGAACCAGGGAGGGCAGCTCACCCCGGTCCGGCGCACGCCGTTCGAGCACGGTCGATTCCAGCCGATCGGCCACCTCCTGCAAGGGGCCCAACCCTACCGGTTCACCAGCGGCTCGTTCCACCTCCACTATCGGAACGGTGCCGATACGTCGACGCAACTCGGCGATGGCACCCTGCTGCGCGGCCCGCCAGCTCTCGAACCAGAACACCGCTGGATGAGCGCCGACCAGGCCAACCGACGACGAGTTGAGCCGCGGCAGAATCTTGTTGACGAGAACCCGATCGATTCCGATTCCGAGCAGTGCCGCGGCCGACAGAGCTCGTTCTGCGTCGGCAACCGAGAGGTGTTCGGCAGTGACGACGACGGTTGCGCCGGTGCGCGCAGGGTCGGTGATCAGCGACCGAACCGCGTCGACCTGGGCGAGAACTCGCTCGATCATTGCCACCACGAGCGTGAGCCGGACGTTGGAACCGGTACCGGACACCATTCGGTCGTGACGCGGCCAGATGCGCTCCACGTACGCGGTCACGGTATCGGGCAACTGCAGAGTTCTCAACGCATCGGCCGATGCGGGCAGATCCACTATCACTGTGTCCCAACGGCCTTCGTCCACCAGACGACAGACCTCGTGCATTCCCAGCAGCTCTTCGATTCCCGGAAAGCCCAGCAGTTCCTCCGGCTCGATCGCCCCGAAGCTCACCCCGTGCTCGTGGCCCGCCGACGCCATGGCCATCAACGAACCGAGTCCTCGATACCGCGTCTCCAGCAGATTCAGCGTGTCGATTTCCACGACGTCGAGGCCCTCGGTGACGGGTCGGACCACGGACGTCTGCGCGGTTTCGTCACCTGGTGCGACGACGGGTATGCCCGCGAACACGTCGACCAGTGACGGCGCCTGATCCACCGACGCGATCAGAACCCGCTCGCCGGCCTGTGCGAGCCGTAGGCCCGTCGCCGCCGCCAGCGTCGTTTTACCCGCACCACCTTTGCCGAGGAACAGCATCACCGTGGTGCGGGGTTCGGAGCGAGCTTCGCTCAGCCTTCGACCCGCTTCTTCAATTCCTTGAGTGCAGTGTCGGTGATGACCTTTTCTGCTTTGCGTTTGAACAGGCCGATCATCGGGATGTTCAGGTCCACGGTGAGCTCGTAGGTCACGTCGGTGCCGCTGCCGGTCTCGCGCAACGTGTACGACCCCTTCTGCGACTTCTGCATCTCACCCGACACGAGGTTCCACGAGACCGAGCTTCCGTCGGCCGCCCAGTCGTACTCGAGTTCGTAGGTGTCCTTGACCATGCCCGCATCGAGCACGAACTTCACGCGCTTACCGCGTCCGTCCGCGCCCACGTCGAGAACCTCGACCGACTTCGCGGCCGAGACCCACGTGGGGTACGCATCGAAATCGGCGATGACATCCATGACCTGGTTGGGCGGGGCTTCGACGACGATCGACCTCTGGGTTTTCTCCGCCATGACTTCTCGTCCGCTTCCTTTCGGGTACTTCGACCGATTCGTACGCTGTAGTGCCGTGACACAGGCGGCAGGCCTATCTCACACGATCGATCCGGGGACGCACAATGCGAACCGGTCGACCGCAGCGCAGGGTTCGATCGTGAGCTGGTTTCACGCTACGTGGCTCGGTGCCTCACCCGCAGGCCGACCGGCCTCGAGTTCGAGTTTGAGCTCGAAGGTCATGGCGCGGCCTGCGACCCGACGAGCATGCTGGAGCTCCGCGGTCTCGCCGGAACCGACGGGCTCCGCATGGAGGAAGTAGTGGACGACCACTCCGTCGAGCGCGCGCTCGAGCCACAGCTCCATCGTTCCGACGACGCCGCCGCGCACGGTCCAGCGGATCCCCTTCTCTCCCCGGTCCTCGGTGACGGTCAGGTTCAGATCCGGCCACCATCGACGCCAGCGCTCGGGCGAGGCGAAAGCCTGCGCCACCCGTTCACCGGGAGCGGCCACGAATGTCTGATCCGCAACTTGAATACTGCTCATCGACAGAGCTTCACACACGGGCCTCGACCCGCGAGCGTCGAGGCGCATTCATGCCTTCTCGGGCCGGGTCTAGAGTAAGCGTGAAGCCGAGCTGTCGACTTTCGTTCACCCCGTTCTACCCGGAGGTAATCCCGTGCGCGAGTTCACCGCCGCCGCAAAATACGTCATCGAAGACACCGACTCGGCTGTCGACACCGTGTTCCTCCGCGCGCGCAACACGCCCGACGCCGTCGTGTTCCGCCGCCTCGTCGACGGCCGATGGACCGACGTCACCGCGGGCGAATTCGAGCAGCTGGTCGTGGGAGTTGCGCGTGGACTCATCGCCGCAGGCATCGAACAGGGCGACCGAGTTGCGCTGATGTCGTCGACGCGATTCGAGTGGTCCGTCATCGACTACGCGATCTGGGCCGCGGGCGGGGTGACCGTACCGATCTACGAGACTTCCTCCGCCGGGCAGGTCGAGTGGATTCTCGAAGACGCCGAGCCGGTGTTGCTCGTTCTCGAGAACGAGCAGCACGTGCAGGAGACGAAGGACGTCGTGGCAGCGGCGCAGTCGGTGCGTCGGACGTTCGTCATCGAGTCGGCCGACACCGGCGCGGTGCAGGAACTGATCGACGGCGGAGCAGATGTCACCGAAGACTCGGTGCATCAACGAGTTTCGGCACTGAGCTCTGCCGACCCGGCAACCTTGATCTACACCTCGGGTACCACCGGTCGCCCCAAAGGCGTCCAGCTGACCCACGCCAATCTCCTCGCGGAGTCGCTCGGCATTCGCGAGACGTCTCTGAAATCGTTGATGACGCAGGGCCGAAGCACCCTGATGTTCCTTCCTCTCGCGCACGTCCTGGCCCGAGCGGTGAGCATCGCGTCGTTCGACGCCGGGGTCACGGTCGGCCACACCCACGACATCCCGAACCTGGTCGCGACATTCGGAACCTTTCGACCGGACTTCATCCTGTCGGTGCCGCGCGTCTTCGAGAAGGTCTTCAACACCGCGAAGCAGAAGGCCCACTCCGACGGCAAGGGTAAGATTTTCGACGCGGCCACCGAGTGCGCGGTGGCGTGGAGCGAAGCCCAGGACACCGGTGGTCCCGGAATCGTGTTGCGCGCCAAGCACGCCGTGTTCGACAAGCTGGTGTACGGCAAGCTACGCGACGCGCTCGGGGGCAAGTGCGAACTCGCCATCTCCGGTGGCGCTCCCCTCGGTAGCCGGCTCGGCCACTTCTACCGGGGCATCGGGGTCACCATCTACGAGGGCTACGGACTGACCGAAACCACTGCGGCGTTCGCAGTGAACACCATCGGGTTTCAGAAAGTGGGTAGCGTCGGGCGGCCTCTGCCCGGCAACACCGTTCGCATCGCCGACGACGGAGAAATCCAACTGCGCGGACCTGTCGTGTTCGACGGCTACTGGCGCAACGAGGACGCAACGGCAGAATCTTTGGACGAGGGCTGGTTCCGCACCGGCGATCTCGGCAGCGTGGACGAGGACGGCTACATCACCATCTCCGGTCGCAAGAAGGAACTGATCGTCACCGCCGGCGGTAAGAACGTCTCACCGGCCGGCCTGGAAGACCAGCTCCGGGCGGGCGCTCTGATCAGTCAGGCCGTTGTCGTGGGAGATCAGAAGCCCTTCATCGGTGCGCTCATCACCCTCGACCCGGAGGCATTCGATCGTTGGAAGTCCGAGCACGGCAAGGATTCCGAGGCCACCGCGGCAGATCTGCAGAAGGATCCGGATCTCGTTGCCGAGATCGATGCTGCCGTCGCCGACGCGAACAGGTCCGTTTCGCATGCGGAGTCCATCAAAAAATATCGACTCCTCCCCCATGACTTCTCGGAGGAAAGCGGCGAGCTGACCCCGACGATGAAGCTCAAGCGCAACGTCATCACCAAGACGTACGCCGACGAGATCGAATCCATCTACGCGCGTTGAGGCGCGCCGATCGGAAAGACGGACGCTAGATCAACGATCGCAGCTTTTCCGTCAGTACGTCCCAACGCCACTCGGCGTCCACCCACGCGCGACCGGCGTTACCCATCTGCGTTGCCATCGTGCGATCGGACAGGATGCGCACGATGGCGTCGGTGATCTCCGAGACCGACGTTCCGTCGACCACGAGCCCGGTCTTGTTGTGCTGCACAGCTTCCGGCGCACCCCCGGACGTTCCGGCGACGACGGGCACACCACACGACGACGCTTCGAGATAGACGATTCCGAGGCCCTCCACGTCGAGACCCGCGCCACGGGTGCGGCTCGGCATTGCGAACACGTCCGCGATGGTGTGATGAGCGGCCAGCTCGACCGACGGCACCGTACCGGTGAACACCACGTGCTGCTCCATTCCGGTCGCTCGGACCAGCTCGCGCAGAGTGTTCTCGTACGGCCCGCCTCCCACGATCACCAGAACGGCACCGTCGACGGCCCGACGAATTCCCGGCAGCGCTCGGATCAAGAAGTCCTGTCCCTTTCGGGGCACGAGTCGCGAGAGACACAGCACGGTAGGTCGGTCGCCGAGGCCGTAGCGCGCGCGAAGTTCCGCTCGAGCGGCGTCGTCGGGGACGAAGCGATCCGTGTCGACTCCGGGCGGCAGGTGCTCGAGCGCCGCGTTCGGACCGAAAGCCGAGCTGAATCGACCCCGGGTGTATTTGCTGACGTAGGTCACCACGTCGGTGTTCTCGCCGATGGTGCGTAGGGTCGCCCGCCCGCCCGGCACCATCGACCAGCCGACCTCATGACCGTGGGTACTCGCCACGATGCGCTCGGCCCCGGCCTTGCGTAAGTGCGACGACATCACTGCCAACGGTGCCGATGCCCCGAACCACACCGAATCGCACCGACGCGACTTCAGTATGCGAGCCGCGCGGCGCGCAACGAGCGGAGTCGGGAGCATCAGTGTCGTCGGATGGCGGACTACCTCGAACGGCTGCCGGGCGTCGAATTTCCGGTGTGAGTCACCGCGCCACCGCGGCGCATACACCACGAGCTCGTCCGCGGGCAGTTGCGAGGCGAAACTGTGCAGGTAGGACTGGATTCCACCCGGGCGAGGTGGAAAGTCGTTCGTCACGAGCAGAGTACGACGCATGGCGTCAACCGTAGCGCCCGACGTCAGCGCACCGTGGCAGCCACCCAGTTACCCCACGAGGCGACGAACTGGGCGCGGTCCGTTCCGAGGACCGACGCGAAGGCCGAATCGATCGAATCGTCGGACATCGGTCGAGACGCCAGCGCCTCGTACAGGCGGCGCAACGTCGACTCACCGTACCGATCGGCCACGAAGGCGAACACCGACCACGCCGACTCGTAGGCCACACTCGACCGAGCCCCACCGGCACCGAAATCCTCGTCCTTCGGCAACACCGACGGCGGACCACCCGACTTCACGATCGCCGTGAGGGTCGGAGCAAGCCGGGCAAAATCGGCACCGGAGTTGCGATAGCCGGAGTAGTCGGCAAACCCCTCCGCCACCCACAGCGCCGTTCCTTCCGCCGTACGAGCCCTCGCCGCAACATGGGTCAACTCGTGTCGAAGTACCGACCGGACGGTGAACGGAGTCAACCGCGCCGCGGCGTCAGGACCGAAGACGACCCGTTGGCCGGTCGGACGTGAGCCGTCCGCAACTACCGCGTCGGACACCGTCACCGCGGCCACGTCGGTCGACGGGTCGGATCGTGTCAACTCGCCGAACTCCTCCGCGGACGATGCAACGAACACCAGACCGTCGCGCGCCCAGTCGTCTCCCCAGAAGTCGGTGACTGCATCGATTGCCGACGGAAGCTCGGCGGCAAGGTTCCGGGCGAACTGCTCCCGGTCCGGATGCCCCATGACCACCGAAGTCCCGGCCGCGGTGGGCACCGAAGAGACGTTCAACGGTCCGAAGTCCCACGGCCCACGCCACGTGTGGCGTCGATATTCGGGCAGGTCCGCGTCGTCGACGAGCCTCCACTGTCCGTCACGCTCGGCGACGACTAGCGAGACCGGTCGACGCGTCGACGACGCGTCGGGACCGTCCACGGCGTAACGCAGATACACCGGTGGTGCCCAGACGTCTGTGGCGTTCAGAGATTCGGCGATCGAAGGCGGCACCGGAGTTTCCGGTTCGTCGCCCAGGTCGTAGCCGAAATCCGAGAAGGGCACGCTCGGAACGACTGCTGTCCGGCGACGTTGCGCCTCGACGAAATCTGGATCGGCTCGCGGGTCCATCAGACCCTGCAGCGCTTCCACATCACCGGACCGAACCGCTCCCGCCCACTGGTCGAGCAGGACGGTCACGTCGGCTCGCCGCTGCTGATCGTAGGTCGGTTGGGTCTGACGCTCGGACGTCTCGGCACGAGCTCCCTCGGACGAAGTCTCGGTGCTGTCGGCTCGATGGAGCACAACGATCGAGATGGCCACCACGGCGACGAGAACGGCCGCAATCCACCTGTTCCGCACCGGCCGCGTCATACGAGCATCGATCGGTCAGCGAAGGTCACCTCAGTAGCGACGCGCCCCGTAGTACGGGAACGATGCCATCGACTGCACCTTGACGGGAACGCCGAATGTGGAGGCATGCAACACGTTTCCGTTACCGGCGTAGATTCCCACGTGCGAGGCGTCCGGATAGAACAACACCACGTCCCCTGGCTGCAGATCTTTCTGGTCGATCGGTGTCCCACCTTCGGCCTGCGCCTGACTGGACCGAGGGAGCGTCTTCCCCACCTGCTTGTACGCCCACACCACCAGCCCTGAACAGTCGAAGCCGTCCGGTCCCGTGGCACCCCAGACGTACGGCTTGCCGATCTGCGTCAGACCGGCCTGCAGTGCGCTGGTACCCGACCCCGGCGTCAAGTTCTGCAGGATCGTCGTGGGATCGAAACCGTCGGGCAGGGAGGATCCGGCCAGCGCGAGCTGCTCGGACGACGACAGCGCACTGTAGGCAGCCATCACCTCGGCGATCTGTCCCTGCAGTTCGCTCTGCTTGGCTTGGAGATCGTCACTGACTGCCTTGGCCTGCTCGGCCGCGACTCGAGCTTGGTCTGCGGCTGTCGTGGCCGCCTGCTCGGCCGCAGCAGCGTCCGAACTCGCCTGCTGGAATTGGGCTACTTGACCGGCCGTCTCCGCCGAGATCACATCGAGCGCCGACATCTGATCGAGCAGTTGCTGAGGTGAGTCGCTGACCATCACAGCGAACAGACGATTCGTCCGTGCACCTTGATAGTTGACGTTGGCCACCTTGTCCATGGCCGGCTTGAGCTGGGTCAACTGCGCCTGCGCTGCGTCGAGAGCAGCGCGGCTGTTATCGACGGCCGCCTGAGCATCGAGTTGCTGCGCGGTCTTGGCGTCGAGGTCGATCTGAGCGTTGTGCAGAGACTCGTTCGTCTGTTCGGAGTCTCGGGAGAGCTCGGCGAGCTTGGTCTGAGCGTCGGACGCCGAGTCGAATCCCGGCTGAGCGCCGGCCGTTTGTGTCGGCACGACGACGATGCAAGCAGCCAACGCGGCAGCAACCACCGAGTTGCGGGCCAGCCGCCATCCTCGGTTCGATCTCGATTTCGCCACGAAAAGCGACTCTCCGTCCTTCGTTCTGCCGCCTTCACGAGGCGGCGGTTGGATAAGAAGTCCGAAACGAACCATACCCATGCTCATGCCGGCACGGACGTGAACACCGTCTGAAATCGAAGGGGTTCGTCGGTGATAGATCACAGAATAAACGTCGACCAGGTCTCGATCAGATTACGAAAGACGGCCCTTGCTGTCCACCGTACCGGCATGTCGTCTGCACGGTGCCCGGACAACGACGACAGGGCCGGGCCGGTGTGCGGCCCGACCCTGTCGGTCGATCACAGCAGACGTCTGCTGCTCGAATCAGATCTGGTCGAATCAGTAACGACGAGCACCATCGAACGGCATCGAGGCAAGCGGAGCGACCTTGACCGGCACGCCGGACGTGGACGCGTGCACGACGTTGCCGTTGCCGACGTAGATGCCCGAGTGCGAGCCACCGTAGAACGAGACGACGTCACCGGGGGCCAAGCTGTCGCGCGAGACCGGGGTGCCTGCGGCAGCCTGGTCGTAGCTCGTGCGAGGAAGGCTGATGCCGGCCTGCTTGTACGCCCACTGGACGAGGCCCGAGCAGTCGAAGGAATCCGGGCCCGATGCGCCGTACACGTACGGAGCGCCGATCTTGGACTCTGCAGCCTGAACAGCCTTGGCCGCGGGCGTGACCTGGGGCGCAATCGCCGCACCCGGAGCGGGCAGGCCCGGAATGTTGAGGGGAGGGAGGCCCGGGATGTCAGGAATCTCGAAAGTTCCGACGCCGGGAATGGTGAGGGGGGCCGCCATTGCGGGTGCAGCGGGAAGAATGACCACGCCTGCCGTGAGCGCTCCGGCTACGAGTACTCGTCGCAATGATCGGTTGGAAAGTTGTGACGCCACGAAAGATGGTGCTCCGTTTCTTCCTATCGTCCGCCGACCGAGTTAGCTGACGGGTTCGGGCTGGGAAGAGCAGCCCTACCCACCGGCCACTGTGCGTGGCTCAGCGGGATTCACCCCAGTAGATATCGGGTTCCCGGTACGAACACTCTCGCGAGTGAACGATTAGGCGGTGACTTGCGACGCCACTCCGGTTTGGACTGGCGAGACTCCGCAAGGTCTCAGGAAGGTTACGAAATGGCATACCCCTGTGTCGACCCCAACGCGCCGAAGCATCGGAAATCGGCCCGAAATTCGCTAACCGGCGCGCTGATCCCCCGGTGTGTCACGAGTCGGTAACGACGGAACTCCGTCGGCGTCGTCCTCGTTCGTCACGAGCTTGAGCGCGGGCACCAGACCGACATCCGCGAGTACCCCCATAGCACCGAGTTCTTCCTGCTCGAGCGTGATCGGCGCGGGTGGTCCGACCCATCGTCCGTCCGATCTCGACGGCATTCCCGGCGGCCCCAGAAGCACGGTCACGACGCAGTCTGCACAGGCGATGTCACGGACAAGGCAATCACTGCAGTCGATGATCATTGTGATCCTCGTCTCTTTGTTGTTTCCGGCGGCCGAATCGGCCGATCGAGCGAAAGGTAGCGCCCGCCACCGACAGGTTTCGTGAACCGTCACGGACGGGGTACGACGACACGGTCCGGGTGCAATCGAGCAATCCGAGTTCTTGTCGGGGGTCGGACCTACCGTCGTCCGCGTGAGCCTGCCCATCCAGCTGTCGTTCGACGAACTGGACACCCCACTGCACGACACCACGTTCGTCGTCGTCGACCTCGAAACCACCGGGGGCAGCGCGGATACCGAGGCCATCACCGAGATCGGAGCAGTCAAGGTTCGCGGAGGTGAAATCCTCGGCGAGTTCGCCACCCTCGTGGATCCCGGTAGGTCCATTCCGCCGTACATCGTCGAACTCACCGGCATCACGTCGGCAATGCTGATCGGCGCGCCTCGAATCGAGCGCGTCCTGCCCGGATTCCTCGAGTTCGCCCGAGGCTCGGTGTTGGTGGCCCACAACGCAGGCTTCGACACCGGCTTCCTCAAAGCCGCAGCCAGTCGACTCGACATCGTGTGGCCCCGGTTTCAGGTGCTGTGCACCGTCAAGCTGGCTCGACGAGTTCTCACGCGCGACGAGGCACCATCGGTCAAACTCTCGGCGCTGTCCACCCTGTTCCGATCAGGCACTCGGCCCACCCACCGCGCGCTCGACGACGCTCGTGCGACGGTGGACGTGCTGCACGGCCTCATCGAACGAGTGGGAAATCAGGGCGTGCACAGTTACGCCGAACTGGTCGACTACCTTCCCGCAGTGTCCGCCGGCCAGCGCGCCAAACGCGGCCTGGCCGCTCACCTGCCCGGCACGCCCGGCGTCTATCTCTTCCGCGGACCGTCCGACGAGGTGCTCTACGTCGGCACCTCGAACAACCTCAAACGCCGGGTGCGCAACTATTTCACCGGTTCGGAGACCAGGGGCCGCATGAAGGAGATGGTCTCTCTGGCCACCCGCGTGGATCACGTCGAGTGCGCGCACGCACTCGAAGCCGGTGTCCGAGAACTGCGGCTGCTCTCCGCGCACATCCCTCCGTACAACCGCCGTTCCAAGTTTCCCAAGAAGGGTTGGTGGATCACCCTTACCGATGAGGCATTTCCACGTCTGTCGATAGTCCGCACGCCGACGCCCAACAGTCTCGGGCCGTTCTCGGTTCGCGGTGACGCCGCGGAGGCTTCCGCACTCGTGGCCGAGTTCTGTCGTCTGCGTACGTGCACTCGCCGGCTGGCTCGATCGCTTCGGCACGGCGACGACTGCCCGGCAACGGACGTCGGCGGGTGCCCAGCGGCCTTCTCCGGTCCGTTGACGGCCGAGGAGTACTCAAGTGCACCCACGCAGTTTCTTGCGCTCGTGTGCGGCCAGGACGATGCGATCCTGTACTCGATGCGTCGGCGAGTCGCCGAACTCGCGGACAGGGAGCTCTACGAGACCGCGGCGCGCCTGCGCGACCGGATCGCAATCACCGTGGACGCGCTACGTAGAATGCATCGATCGGCGGCGGTCGCCGCGATAGCCGAACTCGTGGCGGCGCGGCGGACCGTGGACGGCGGCTGGGAATTGATCGTGGTGCGATTCGGTCGACTGGCAGGAGCTGCGGTTGCGCCACGCGGAGTGCACCCCATGCCGGTGGTCGACGCCATCACCGCGTCCGCCGAGACGGTGATACCCGACATGACACCGCTGCGAGGCGCGCCCCCGGAAGAGGTAGGCCTCATCGCGTCCTGGCTACGCACCGAGGGAGTCCGCATCGTCCGAACGAGCAGCGGCTACTGCAGTCCGGCACGCTCGGCGGGCTCTTGGGAGGAGTGGTGTCGAACGGCGAGAGAAGCCGCGCGACAGGAGTGGAGCCCGCGGAACAACCCTTAGGGCGGGAGTGGAGCCCGCGGAACGACCCTTGAGGCAGGAGTGGAGCCCGCGGAACTAGAGTTCTGGTGAGGCTCGTCGGATATCGGGCTCGGGACGCATGAGGAGCACAGATGATCAATGCCATCGTCTTGATCGACGCCGAGGCCGATCTGATTCCGGAGGCAGCGCAGGCCGTTGCCGATGTCGACGGCGTCTCGGAGGTCTACTCCTGCGCCGGCGACGTCGATCTGATTGCGATCGTAAAAGTCCGCGATCATGCCTCGATTGCCGAGGTGATCACCCAGCACATCAACCGGGTGCGTGGAGTGAAGAACACCACGACTCATATTGCGTTCCAGTCGTATTCGAGCGCCGACGTCGACGCAGGATTTTCGATCGGCGAATAGGGGCGCCCAGAAAGGCGTTGTTCGTCAGCCGGCGAGAGCGGTGGTGCAGCGAGCCCAGTCGGCGAGTAGGCGTGCAGCGGAACCGTTGTCGACAACCGTTGCCGCAGTTACCAATCCGGCTTCCATCCGCTCGTGCAGGTTTCCCGAGACGCCCTGGTGAGCGGCCATAGCCGCGGCGGCATTGAGCAATACGGCGTCGCGTACGGGTCCGTGCTCGCCCGCAAACACGCGATGCGCCACTGCGGCATTGAATTCCGCGTCGCCACCTTTGAGCGCCTCGATCGGTGCCCGGTCGATTCCGAAGTCCACCGGATCGATCGATTCGACGGTCACCGAGCCGTCGGCCACCACGTGCACGGTGGTGGTGGTGGACAGCGTGATCTCGTCCAGTCCGTCGTCGCCCCGCACGACGAGCACCGAACTGCCTCGGCCGGCGAACACGTCGGCCATCACCGGAGCCAAACTTTCGAAGGCACAGCCGATCAGGCCTGCGCGTGGGCGGCCCGGGTTGGTCAGTGGACCAAGCACGTTGAACACCGTCGGGATGCCGATCTCCTTGCGCGGGGCCGCCGCGAAGCGAAGCGCGGGGTGATGGATCGGCGCGAAGCAGAACCCGATTCCCACCTGTTCGACGCTCGACGCCACGGCATCGGCCCCCAGAGTGACCCGGACACCCAACGCCTCGAGCACATCGGTGGTGCCACTCTTGGACGACGCTGCGCGGTTACCGTGTTTGACCACTCGTATTCCGCTGGCGGCAACAACGATCGCCGCCATCGTGGAGATGTTGACGGTGTCGGCGCCGTCGCCTCCGGTGCCCACGACATCGACGGCATCGGTATCGGTGTCCACCAGCACCGCGTGGGCCAGCATGGACTCGGCCAGCCCGCTCACTTCCGCCGGGGTGGGACCCTTCATTCGGAGAGCAACCCCGAACGCCGCGATCTGTGCCGCTGTCGCGTTGTCGGCCATGATCTCGTCCATCGCCCAGCCGGTGTCGGCGCTGGACAGATCGGTACCAGTGCTGAGCGCACCCAGGATTCGACGCCAGGTTCGCGGCTGCTCGTCAGTGGTCGGTGCGTTCATGGCTGGATCCGTTCGTCGGTCCGTGGCGACGGACATGGGGCGGTGGAATCTTAGCCAGAGGCCGGGTCGGGCTCGGCCGGCTGCAGTGCGTCCCAGCCGAGCACGGCTCCACCCCGGCGTTGGGCGAGGCCGGCCATTCGCGATCGCTCCTGCGAGCAATGCAGCGCGTCCAGCACCTGCACACGCTGCAGAACCAAGGGAACTCCGCCGTCGACCTGTGGGCGATATCCGTCGACGTCCGGCACTTCGGCCGCCGGACCCACTTCGTAGTCGTCCTGGGCGGCGACCGCGGCCGCGTCGTCCACTTCGTGCGCCGGCAGCAGCAGATGGTGCCGAAGCAGCACTTCCGACGCCTCCGTCCACACCGGCGGGGTTCGCGCCGCGTCGTCGAGGACGGCCGAGCACGCCTGTGCGTCGTCGAAGCAACTCGCCACTATCACCAGATCATCGCGCGTGGGGTCCAGACGTTCCGCTTTCGACCGCGAGAACAACCTTCGAAACCACCCACCTGCACTGCTCTTTGCCATGAGGCCAGCCTTGCACGACTGGACCCTACCGGCCCGTACAGGGCCTCCCACCTGGACGGGAACCACAGCGCATTCGGATTCGTTGTGTTGCGACGCGCCCAGAGCGGACCCGGATATGCCTTCCGTACTACGACGGGTCATACTTCTTTCTGTGACGAGCGCAGTAGGGACTCAAGGATCGGCAATCACCCAACGCGTGCACTCGCTGAACCGTCCCAATATGGTCAGCGTCGGCACGATCGTGTGGCTGTCGAGTGAACTCATGTTCTTCGCCGGGCTGTTTGCGATGTACTTCGTCGCACGCGCGCAGGCGAACGGAAACTGGCCGCCGGAGCCGACCGAGCTGAACCTCGGTTTGGCCGTTCCGGTGACGGCCGTGCTGATCGCTTCCTCGTTCACGTGCCAGCTGGGCGTGTTCGCTGCCGAGCGCGGCGACGTGTTCGGTCTGCGGCGCTGGTACATCGTCACGCTGGCAATGGGCGCGTTCTTCGTGTCCGGCCAGGCGTACGAGTACTACCACCTGGTGCACGAGGGCACGACGTTGTCGAGCAGCGTGTACGGATCGGTCTTCTACATCACGACCGGCTTCCACGGACTCCACGTCATCGGCGGACTCATCGCCTTCGTCTTCCTGATCACCAGAACGCTGGTCAGTAAGTTCACGCCTGCGCAGGCCACCGCCGCAATCGTCGTCTCGTATTACTGGCACTTCGTCGACATCGTCTGGATTGCCCTGTTCGCGACGATTTACTTCATCCGCTAGTGACAGTCAGCACGCCAAAGATAACGAACGAACGGATTCAGCCCCCGACGTTCGGCCCGTCCCGACACGACAAGGGATAGAAGATGAGTACATCTCCCCCAGCAGCATCCGTCGACAAAACCGCCGCCAAGACGCGACGGCAGCGTAAGACGCGCCGTCGCATCACAGGTGCTCTCGTTCTGATGATGGGCCTTCTGAGCGCCGGCTTCCTTGCTTCGGCCCTCACTCCGACTCCGCAGGTCGCCACGGCCGACACCGACTCGGCTGCGCTGATTCGCGAAGGCAAGCAGTTGTACGACACGTCCTGCGTGACGTGCCACGGTGCCAACCTGCAGGGTGTTCAGGACCGCGGACCGAGCCTCATCGGCGTCGGCGAAGCAGCTGTCTACTTCCAGGTGTCGAGCGGCCGCATGCCCGCTGTTCGTAACGAGGCCCAGGCGCTCCGCAAGCCGCCGAAGTTCGACGACAAGCAGGTCGACGCCCTCGGTGCCTACATTCAGGCCAACGGCGGTGGCCCCACCGTCATCCTCGACGACAACGGCGAGGTTGCTCAGGAGTCACTGGTCGGCGACGACGTGGCCCGCGGCAGCGAGCTCTTTCGTCTGAACTGCGCGTCCTGCCACAACTTCACCGGTCAGGGCGGTGCCCTGTCCTCCGGCAAGTTCGCTCCGGACCTCGGTCCTGCCAACGAGCAGCAGATCTACACCGCGATGGTCACCGGTCCGCAGAACATGCCGAAGTTCTCCGATCGTCAGCTGACGCTCGAGGAGAAGTCCGACATCATCGCGTACGTCAAGTCGGCTCAGGAGACCAAAGCTGCCGGCGGTTGGGGCCTGGCGGGCTTCGGTCCCGGTACCGAGGCGATCGCGCTGTGGGTTGTCGGAATCGCCGCTGTCGTCGGCGCAACATTGTGGATCGGAGCAAGGTCATGAGCGACGGTGATTCCGGCCGCAAGGACGCGGCGAACACCAGTGGTGTGGATGCCGACAAGAAGTACACCGACGAGGAACTGGGTGCGCTGAGCCGCGACCAGCTGGTCGAACTGGGCACCAATCTCGACGGCGTCGACGTTGCGTTTCGTCGCAACCGCTGGGCGGTCGAGGGAACGCGCGCCGAGAAGCGTGCCGAGCGCAGCGTAGCGATCTGGTTCGCCATCGCAGGTCTTTCTGCCGTCGCATTCATCGCGGTCTACCTGTTCTGGCCGTGGCAGTACGCCGGAATCGGTGACGAAAACTACCACCTCTACTCGCTGTACACGCCCCTCATCGGCGGCACGATGGGCCTGGCGATCCTCGCAGTGGGCGTCGGTGCCGTGCAGTTCACCAAGAAGTTCATTCCCGAAGAGGTCTCCATCCAGGACCGTCACGACGGAAGTTCGTCGGAGACCGACCGAAAGACCTTGGTCGCAGAACTGGGCGACTCTCTCGACACGTCGACCATCGGTCGCCGCAAGGTGATCAAGCGCTCACTCTTCTTCGGCGGCGGCGCACTCGGTGTCATGGCATTGCTGCCGCTCGGCGGCCTGATCAAGAACCCGTGGGCCAAGGGCGAAGATTCTCCGTTGTGGGTATCCGGCTGGACTCCTCGGTACGATGGGGAGACCATCTACCTCCGACGAGACACCGGGCGACCGGAAGATGTCGTTCTCGTTCGGCCCGAGGACTTGGACGCTGGTGCCATGGAGACCGTATTTCCGTTCCGCGAAGCGGACCGCGAGAGCGAACACGAACTGCTCACGTCCCTGCGTGGAATCCGCAACGCCGTCATGCTCATCCGCTTGCGTCCCGATGCCGCGAGCACGGTCATCAAACGCAAAGGCCAGGAGAGCTACAACTACGGCGATTACTACGCCTACTCCAAGATATGCACGCACCTGGGTTGCCCGACATCGTTGTTCGAGCAGCAGACAAACCGCATTCTCTGCCCTTGTCATCAGTCGCAGTTCAACGCGCTCGAGTACGGCAAGCCGATCTTCGGACCGGCCGCGCGCGCGCTGCCCCAGCTTCCCATCACTGTCAACGAGGAGGGATATCTAGTGGCACGAGCCGATTTCAAGGAACCACTGGGTCCCGCCTTCTGGGAACGTAAACCGGAGCGTGATTCATGAGCCCTTCACTGCAAACCCTCGCAGCCAAGCAGGCCGACGACGTCGACAGTCGTTATCACTTGGCACCAGGATTGCGCCGTCAGATCAACAAGGTGTTTCCCACCCACTGGTCCTTCCTGCTCGGTGAGATCGCGCTGTACAGCTTCGTGATCCTGCTGATCTCCGGCGTTTTCCTCACCCTGTTCTTCGATCCGTCGCTCAGCGAGGTCGTATACCAGGGCTCGTACACCCCCCTCAACGGCGTGACCATGTCGCGTGCGTACGCCACTGCCCTCGACATCACGTTCGAGGTCCGCGGCGGTCTGTTCATGCGACAGATTCACCACTGGGCGGCACTGATGTTCGCCGCGTCGATCATCGTGCACATGGCCCGTATCTTCTTCACAGGTGCGTTCCGTCGTCCCCGCGAGGCCAACTGGGTCATCGGCTGCTTGCTGCTGATCCTGGCGATGTTCGAGGGCTTCTTCGGATACTCCCTCCCCGACGACCTGCTCTCGGGCACCGGTCTTCGCGCCGCCTTCTCCGGTATCACGATGAGCATCCCGATCGTGGGCACCTGGATGCACTGGCTGATCTTCGACGGCGACTTCCCGGGGACCATCATCATCCCTCGCCTGTACGTAGCCCACGTGCTGCTACTTCCCGCGATCATCCTGGCGTTGATTGCAGCTCACCTCGCGCTGGTCTGGTACCAGAAGCACACTCAGTTCCCCGGACCGGGACGCACCGAGAAGAACGTCGTCGGCGTTCGTATTCTGCCGGTGTTCGCGGTCAAGTCCGGTGCATTCTTCGCCGTGACCTTCGGTGTTCTGGCTGCAATGGGTGGTTTGCTCCAGATCAACCCGATCTGGAACCTCGGCCCATACAATCCGTCGCAGGTGTCGGCAGGTTCGCAGCCCGACTTCTACATGATGTGGACCGACGGTCTGGCTCGACTCTTCCCCGCATGGGACATCTACATCGCCGGTCGTTACACCATCCCGGCCGCGTTCTGGGTGGCAATGATCATGGGTCTCGTGTTCGCGGTCATGATCGTCTACCCGTGGATCGAAAAGCGCCTCACCGGTGACACTGCGCATCACAACTTGCTGCAGCGTCCCCGCGACGTGCCGGTCCGTACGGCCATCGGCGCGATGGCCATCGCGTTCTACGTCGTCCTGACGCTGTCCTGCGTCAACGACCTGATTGCGTACAAGTTCGACATCTCGCTCAACGCCATGACATGGATCGGTCGCATCGGCGTCCTGATCCTGCCTCCGATCGCCTACTTCGTTGCCTACCGGTTCTGCATCGGTCTGCAGCGAAGCGACCGGGCTGTGCTCGAGCACGGAATCGAAACCGGAATCATCAAGCGACTCCCGCACGGCCAGTACGTGGAAATCCACCAGCCGCTCGGACCGGTCGACGATCACGGACATCCGATTCCCCTCGACTACCAGGGCGCGCCGGTACCGAAGAAGATGAACAAGCTCGGCTCGGCCGGTAAGCCCGGCTCGGGATCGTTGTTCACCCCGGACCCTGTGGCGCAGAGCAAGGCACTCGAAGATGCACTGCACAAGGGCGAACACGAGCAGCTCGCGATGCTCCGCAACTACCAGGCGGGAATTCTCGGCAACGGCTCGAACGGCAACGGTCACTCGAACGGCAACGGCCATTCCAATGGCAATGGTCACTCGAACGGACATGCCAACGGCAACGGCCATTCCAATGGTCACTCAAACGGCAACGGTCACGAAGACGCTGCCATCACGTCGGGTCGTCAGGACAGCGACAGAGATCACTGACATCTGACACAGCATCGAAGAAGGGCGGCACCGGCAACGGTGCCGCCCTTCTTTGCGTTCTCCACCGACCCGATCGGGTTCGAGACCATGTGGCTCGCCCGAGGCACCGCTCCCCTCCCCCGGCCTCGGTGCCGCCCTCCACGAACTCTCGTCCTCGTGGAGCTGTGTCCGGTGCGCTCGCCACCGATCGCGTCGATCGGCCGTACCGGTATTACTATCGGCTCATGGTCCGCATTCCCCTCACCCCCGGCGAACTCGCTCGCGGTGCCAGGCTCGGCGCAGCTCTACGACGCCACCGAGGCAGCCGCACCATGAGCGACGTCGCCGACACCGCCGGGATCTCGGTAGAGACGCTCAGAAAGATCGAGACCGGACGCATACCGACTCCTGCGTTCTTCACCGTTGCCGCACTGTGCGAGGCTCTGAACGTTTCACTGGACGCCGTGGCCGATTCGACATCGGACTCGGCTTCCGGGCACTCCGAGGCCGACGCCTCCTGATACGTGCCACTGCGCATTCCGCAGAACGATATCGAAAAGCACGGCACTTTCCCGGCGCGCACGCATCGTTCGACTGTCGGCCGCTCTAGGGTCATGTCGGTGCCTGACGCGCACTGTCACCACCTAGCGCGCATCGTCGCCAACTAGCCGCGCACCGTCACCACCCAGCGCGCACCGTCGGCCTCAGCGGTGCAGTGAGCCTGCTGCGGTGCAGTGGAGTCTGCTGCGGTGCAGTGAGCCTGCTGCGGTGCAGTGGAGTCTGGTTGCGCTGCACCGAGTCCTCCGCGGCACCCTGCGGTCTCTGAGGCCCGCCAGGCCCACTCCCTCACACAAACCCGGACACAGACACAGACGGAAAGGGCCCCGATCGTTCTCGCGAACGATCGGGGCCCTTTTCGTAGCTGTGGAGATCAGTGGCGTTCGGCACCGAGGTGGTACTCGAACACCAATCCTGCGGCTGCTCCGATGACGCACACCACTCCCAGGGCGATCAACCATGGCTGGAAGAACACGAATCCCAGGGCTGTGATGGAGGCAGCGCCTGCCAGCACGATCGGCCAGAAGCTGCCGGGGCTGAAAAAGCCCAGATCCCCTGCACCGTCGCTGACCTCGGCGTCGTCGAAGTCCTCCGGACGGGTGTCGAGGCGTCGGGCAACGAACCGGAAGTACGTGCCGACGATCAACGTCAGACCGACAGACAGGAAGATCGCGGTGACGCCGGCCCACTCCACGCCCGTACGGCTCAGGCCCGTGAACAACGCGTACACGATGCCGACCAGGAGGAAGAAAACAGTCAGGATCTCGAAGATCTTGGCTTCGATTTTCATATCAGCATGCTTCCTTGGTCAGTTGCCTTCGGCGACGGTGGCGGTACGGACGGTGCGATCGGTCTCGAACGGGGAGGTACTCGTTGCGAGTGGGCTCTCACCGATGGCTTCGAGCGCCTGCGCGTTGGTGAGTGCTTCGCCACCCTCGGACACCGGCTTACGCGATTCGATGTACCGCTCGAACTTGTCCGGTGACACCGCGCGAACCTCGAAGTTCATCATCGAGTGGAAGGTGCCACACATTTCGGTGCACCGACCGACGAACGATCCTTCGCGTTCGATCTCGCTGATCTGGAACACGTTGTCGGAGTGGTTCTCTTCGGGGTTCGGCATGACGTCACGCTTGAACAAGAACTCGGGAACCCAGAAGCCGTGGATCACGTCGGAGGACGCGAGCACGAACTCGATGCGCTTGCCGGTGGGCAGCACGAGTACCGGAATCTCGGCGCTCGATCCGACGGTTTCGATCTTGTTGTAGTGCAGGTAGGACAGATCCTGCGGGATTGCTCCGTGGATTGCTCCGGGAACGAACTCGCCGTCCTCGCTGCCTTCGGCACCTTCGCCCGGAGTAGCTGCGGCTTCCGCGGCCGCCTGCTCCTCTTCGTCGGTGCCCTCGTACTTGGCGGCACCGTCCTTGAGGTCGATGGTTCGGTATCCGAACTTCCAGTTCCACTGGTAGGCGGTGACGTCGACCTGTACGTCGGGATCTGCTTGCTTCTCGTCGACGTAGTTCTGCACCACGACGGTGAAGTAGAACAGGACGGCGATGATGACGAACGGCACGGCCGTGTAGAACAGCTCGAGCGGAACGTTGTACGCGGTCTGGCGGGGGAACTCCGGCGAGCTCTTCTTCTTACGGTGGAAGAGCACCACCCAGAAGATCAGGACCCACACCACGATGCCCATGACCAGGGCGGCGATGACCGACCAGGTCCACAGGTCACCGATGCGCTTTCCCTGCGGCGTGACGCCGGAGGCGAAGCCGAAATTGAGTACGTTGTCACTGCTGATGGAACAGCCCGACAGCATCAACGCGGCTACACCGAGAAATGCTGTCAGCCCCGCTCGCCGAAGGATCCGACTATGCGCCACGTTCACGCCTTCCTGATTGCCCACCACTGAAGAATAAGGGCTTCCACATGGAGATGCCCTAGTACTACGCAGCGTAGACCAAAGCCGGCCGGGGACCACCCTCGGGTCGTTACCGATGTTCGTGCGTGTCTGCGGCATACTCGGTTCCTGACCTACTGTCCCGCTGACGACACTCGCGGAGATCAGGCCCCCTGCACTGTCCCCAACTGCGAGAAGAGGTAGCAGACGCTGTGTGTGGACTGCTCGGAGTACTCACATCCCACGGAACGACCGCCGCCGGAGTCGAACTGGTGAAATCGGCCACCCACTGCATGCGCCACCGAGGCCCGGACGAGCCCGGCGGCACCTGGCACGACGACGACGTGGTTTATGGGTTCAATCGGTTGTCCTTCATCGACATCGAGCACTCGCATCAGCCGATGCGATGGGGTCCGCCCGAATCTCCGAACCGGTACGCGCTCGTCTTCAACGGCGAGATCTACAACTACCTCGAGCTGCGTGCAGAGTTGGCGCGCGATCACGGGGCCGAATTCGCGACCGAAGGTGACAGCGAATCGATCGTCGCGGCATTCCACTACTGGGGCGCTGCCGCGGTGCAGCGACTGCGCGGCATGTTCGCCTTCACCATCTGGGATACCGAGACTCGCGAGATGTTCATCGCACGCGATCCCTTCGGCATCAAGCCGCTGTTCTACGCCACGGGCCCGGGCGGAACCGCGTTCGGCAGTGAGAAGAAGAGCGTCCTCGAGCTGATGGAGGTGCTGGGAGTCGATCTCGATCTCGACCCGCGGGCCATCGAGCATTACACGGTGCTCCAGTACGTCCCTGAGCCCGAAACTCTCCACGCGGGGATCCGACGGCTCGAATCCGGCTGCTACGCCACCCTCTCCCCCAACACCGCACCGAAGGTCACTCGATACTTCACGCCCACGTTCCCGGTCCGCCCCTTCGCGCCCGGCAGCGAGAAGGCCCGTTACCAGGAGATCGCCGAGGCGCTGGAAGACTCGGTCGCCAAGCACATGCGCGCCGATGTGACCGTCGGTTCGTTTCTCTCCGGCGGCATCGATTCGACGGCCATCGCCGCGCTGGCAATTCGACACAATCCCGATCTGATCACGTTCACCACCGGCTTCGAGCGTGAGGGCTATTCCGAGGTCGACGTGGCTGCGGAGTCTGCGGCCGCCATCGGTGCACGTCACATCGTCAAGGTCGTCGGGCCGGAGGAGTTCGCGGCATCCATCCCCGAGATCGTCTGGTATCTGGACGATCCGGTGGCGGATCCGGCCCTCGTACCCCTGTATTTCGTCGCCAAAGAGGCGCGCAAGCACGTGAAGGTCGTGCTGTCCGGCGAAGGGGCGGACGAGTTGTTCGGCGGGTACACCATCTATCGCGAGCCGCTGTCACTGAAGCCGTTCGAGTCGCTGCCTGCATTCCTCAGGCGCGCTGCCGGCTCGTTGAGCGAGCGCATTCCGGAAGGCACGCGCGGAAAGAGCCTGCTGAACCGTGGGTCGATGACCCTCGAAGAGCGGTACTACGGAAACGCCCGCAGCTTCAACGATGCTCAGCTGCGATCCGTGCTGCGCGAATTCCGCCCTGAATGGACCCACCAGGACGTCACTGCGCCGATATACGCGCAGTCGCAGGGATGGGATCCGGTGGCTCGCATGCAGCACCTGGATCTGTTCACGTGGTTGCGCGGCGACATCCTCGTCAAGGCCGACAAGATCACCATGGCGAATTCGCTCGAACTGCGAGTTCCGTTTCTCGACTCGGAGGTCTACCGGGTAGCCGAGAAACTGCCGCTCGAACAGAAGATCACCAAGACCACCACCAAGTACGCACTTCGACAGGCCCTGGAAGGGATCATTCCCGGTCACGTACTGCATCGCGCAAAACTGGGATTCCCGGTGCCGTTGCGCCATTGGCTACGCGGCACCGAGCTCTTCGATTGGGCACACCAGCAGATAGCGGACTCGCAGACCGATCACCTGCTGAACAAACCCGCCATCATCGCCATGCTCGACGACCACCGTGCAGGCAAGTCCGATCACAGCCGCCGGCTCTGGACCTTGCTGATCTTCATGGTCTGGCACGGAATCTTCGTCGAGAAGCGCATCGTGCCGCAGATTGCCGAACCCGAGTACCCGGTCAACATCTGAACCGACGTCTTCCCGCCCCCACCGGGGCGGGAAGCTGCGGCTTCATGCGGGCAGCATCGCGCCGATCTCGTCGCCCGCCTCGGTGCCGTACGCCGCGCCCAGACGCTTGATAGCGTCGTCGCGGTTCAGGCTCCACTCCTGAGTGCCGGTGGTCTCGAGAACCAGAACGGCGACGAGAGAACCCAACTGCGCGGCACGCTCGATACTCGCGCCGGCCAGATGCGCGGTCAGAAAGCCTGCCCGGAAACCGTCTCCGACACCCGTCGGATCGACCTTGCTCGTCTCCGGCACGACACCGATGTGGGTGTGCTCGCCGCTCTTGGTGACGATGTCGACGCCCCGCTTGCCCAACGTGGTGACCCGAAGATCCACCTTGTCGGCGATGTCGGCATCGGACAGGCCGGTCTTCTGCTTGAGCAGCGCCCATTCGTATTCGTTGGTGAACAGGTAAGCGGCACCGTCGATCATCTCCATTGCCTGCTCACCGTCGAGTCGAGCGAGCTGCTGGGACGGGTCGGCCGCGAACGGGATTCCGGCGGCGCGGCACTGCGCTGTGTGGGCCGTCATCGCGTCGGGATCGTTGGCACCGATGAGCACCAGGTCGAGCTCGTGCTGCGCAGCCAGAGCCGAGATGGAGATATCTCGTGCTTCGCTCATGGCACCGGGATAGAACGACGCGATCTGAGCCATGTCCTGGTCCGTGGTGCACACGAAACGCGCGGTGTGTGCGGTGGCGGAGACGCTCACGCCACTGCAGTCGACGCCGTGGTCCTCGAGCCAGCTGCGATATTCGGCGAAGTCGGATCCGACGGCTCCCACGAGCAGCGGCGATCCGCCGAGGACTCCGAGTGCGTAGGCGATGTTGCCGCCCACCCCTCCCTTACGGATGACCAGGTCGTCCACCAAAAAGCTCAACGAGATGTTCGAGAGCTGGTCGGCGACGATCTGCTCGGCGAACCGTCCGGAGAATCGCATCAGATGGTCGGTCGCTATCGAGCCGGATACCGCGAGAGTCACGAAGAAGGGCCTTTCGGATGAAGGTGCTGGATTGCTGACGGGCAGGCAGACACGACTGTGACCGATACACGCATGCGTGTATCGGTCACAGTCGAATACGAGTCAGCTCAGTTGAACGAGTCGCCGCACGCGCACGAGCCCGTGGCGTTCGGGTTGTCGATGGTGAAGCCCTGCTTCTCGATCGTGTCCACGAAGTCGATGGATGCACCCTCTACGTAGGGGGCGCTCATTCGGTCCACGGCGAGGGTGACGCCACCGAAGTCGACCGCGAGGTCTCCGTCGAGGCTACGGTCGTCGAAGAAGAGCTGGTAACGCAGTCCTGCGCAGCCACCAGGCTGCACGGCGATGCGCAGCGCGAGGTCATCGCGGCCTTCTTGATCCAGCAACGCCTTCGCCTTGGCCGACGCGGTCTCGGTCATGGTGACCTTGTGCGCCGTGGTCTCGGTCGTTGTGGTCTCACTTGAAACGGTCATGGGCTCTCCCTATCAGTCGTACAAAACCCGTGAACGTCTCAACCGTACTCTCGGTGGCTCTATTCCTCACGCCCGCCGCCTCGGATCGACGTCGGCGTGTGCGATATCGCCGGCGACCCGCGCGGCGAGGAGTTCCAGTTGATTCGCCGCATCGGACATCGCCAACTCCACCGAGCCGGCGAACTCGGTGATCGAGTGCGCTGACTCGATACCTGCCGCTGTCAGTTCGTCCTGGGTCAAGGTGACCTGGCCCGCCAGCACGATCGTCTCGACGCCGGTCGCGCTACCGGCCGCGGCGATTCTTGTCACCAACTTGCCCCGCAAGGATTGTGAGTCGAACTTTCCCTCTCCGGTCAGAACCAGGTCGACGGCTCCCAGCAGCTCCTGCTGTGCGGTGCGCTCGGCCACCACGACGGCCCCGGGCTGCTGGGCGGCACCGAGTGCGAACAGGGCACCGCCGAGGCCACCCGCAGCTCCCGCGCCCGGCCGGTTCGCCACGTCGTGACCCGCTGCGGACAGGACGGCGGCCCAGTCGGCGTTCAGGTCCTCCAGGCGATCGACCGTCTCGGCGTCGGCACCCTTCTGCGGTCCGAACACCCGAGCCGCGCCCCACTCACCCAGCAGCGGGTTCTCGACGTCCGACGCGGCAACCAGATCGATTTCCGACAATCGCGCGACCGCCGATCCGAGCCCACCCAGCGCTCTGATCAGTCCACGACCGCCATCGGTGCAACTGCTGCCGCCGAGCCCGACGAAGATCGTTCGGACCCCCTTGCCGATCGCCGCGTCGATCAACTGGCCGACGCCGTAACTACTCGCCTTCAGCGCAGACAACGGGCTCGGCGGACCGTCGAGCAGATGCAGTCCGCAGGCCTGCGCCGATTCGATATAGGCCGCGGTGCCGTCGAGCAGCCACCGGGCTCGGACCGGGGTGCCGAGTGGTCCCTCCACGTCGGCCACCTGCACCGCGCCGATGCGCGAGGCCAGCACCTCGACGAATCCGGGCCCGCCGTCGGATTGAGGGGCGAGCTCGAGTTCGTCCTGCTGTCGAACCGACGCCCACCCCCTGGCGATGGCCGCAGCCGCGGCCGCGGCGGTCAAGGTGTCTCCGAACGAATCCGGCGCAATCATCACTCGCATCGTGGAAAGTCTAGGGCCGCAGCATCCTGACGGCATCTGTTGATCTACGAGCTGACCTGGCCGGTGTTCGATATCGATATGTCATCCCATAGTCTGGATGCGTGAAGCTGCTACGCCGTGGAAACTCCGACAATCCGGACGAACAGAACTCGCACGAATCCGAGTCGACTGCGCCCGAGAACGATGCGGCATCTCCGGTGTCCCTCGGCAAGGGCCGGCCGACACCCAAGCGCCGCGACGCCGAGTCTCGCAGGCGCGGACCGGTTGCCCCGGCTCCTCTGACGAGCAAGGAAGCACGCGAGCGGCGCAAGGCGAACAAGGGCAGCAAGGAAGATCGCAAGGCCGCGTCCAACGAACGTCGCGCCGCCGCAGCCGAACGCCGCGCACGCATGCTCGCCGGTGACGACAAGTACCTGCTCCCCCGCGACAAGGGTCCGGTTCGCGCCTATGTTCGCGACATCGTCGACTCGCGGCGCAATCTCGTCGGGCTGTTCATGCCGCTCGCACTGATTCTGATCTTTGCGCTGTTCCTGCAGCCTGCAGTGCAGCAGTACGTCACTCTGGGCATGTTCGTGATGATGCTGTTCATGGTCGGCGAGGGCATCTACCTCGGCAAGATGATCAACAACAAGATTCGGGTGCGCTTCCCCGAGACCACCGACGGAGGCTTCAAGATCGGGTGGTACGCCTTCGTCCGCGCATCCCAGATCCGCAAGATGCGTGCACCCAAGCCGCGAGTCAGCGCCGGCGCGGCTGTCTGACGTCGGTGGGTGAACCGGTTCGAACCCTCGTACTCGGTGGAGCCAGATCCGGTAAGTCCGCATACGCCGAGTCGTGTGCCGTCACCGAGCCGGTTCGCTACCTCGCGACCGGTAGGCGCGACGACACCGACCAGGATTGGCAGCGTCGGATAGACCTCCATCGGGCGTCGAGACCTCAGCACTGGTCCACCGTCGAAACGGTCACCACGTTGGCAGCATCGATTTCCGAATCCTGGGACGGCACCACCTTGGTCGACGACCTCGGAACGTGGCTGACGGGGATGCTCGACGACGCTCGGGCGTGGGAGCGGCCGCGCGGCACGATCACACCGGCCGTCGACGATCTGGTCGAGGCAGTCGCGATGTGCACGTCCACGGTGGTGTTGGTCAGTCCCGAAGTAGGTCTGTCCGTGGTGCCCGAGTCGCGATCCGGACGTCTGTTTCGTGACGAACTGGGGTTACTGAACTCTCGACTCGCTGCGGTGTGTGACAGGGTTCTGCTGGTGGTCGCGGGACTCGCACTGACTCTGAAGGAACCACCAGCAGACTTCTTCACCGCGAAAGGCCAAGTGTGACTACTGTTTCGGCGGAAGATTCGTCGCCGTTTCGTCCGGTGACCGCTCCATCGGACTCCGCGCGGTCGGCGGCCGGGGCTCGTCAACGTGAACTCACCAAGCCCGCCGGTAGCCTCGGCAGGCTCGAGAAGCTCGGCGAATGGATCGCGGCATGCCAGGACAGCTGCCCGCCGCGCTCGCTCGACCGGGTACGTGTCGTCGTCTTCGCAGGCGATCACGGGATCGCAGCGCACGGTGTATCCGCGTACCCGCCCGAGGTGACGGCTCAGATGGTCGAGAACATTCGCGCCGGCGGCGCGGCGGTCAACGTCCTTGCGGACACCGCCGGTGCCACGGTGCGGGTGGTCGACATCGCTGTGGACGCCGAGACCGATTCTTCGGTGTCCGCGTTCAAGATTCGACGATCCAGCGGGTCGATCGACCGCGAGGATGCCTCGAGCGAGGACGAGATTCGAGCGGCGCTTGCTGCGGGAGCGGCCATCGCCGACGAGGAGGTCGACGGCGGCGCAGATCTGCTCATCGCAGGTGATCTGGGCATCGGAAACACAACTCCCGCAACGGTATTGACGGCGATTCTCACCGACACCGAACCTGTTGCGGCCGTCGGTCGAGGCACCGGAGTCGACGACGCCGGGTGGATCCGAAAAACTGCCGCGATCCGCGATGCCATGCGTCGAGCACGACCGGTTGCCAACAACCCCACGGACCTACTTCGGGTGGCCGGCGGTGCCGACTTCGCGGCGCTGGCCGGATTTCTCGCACAGGCCGCCCATCGACGCACCCCGGTGATTCTCGACGGCCTCGTGGTGACGGCGGCCGCGTTGGTCGCCGAGGACGGGGCGGCCGGGGCACGTGACTGGTGGATAGCGGGGCACCGCTCGGCCGAGCCCGCTCACACACTTGCACTGCGCCATCTGCGTCTCGAGCCGGTCGTCGAATTGGACATGAGACTGGGAGAAGGAACCGGTGCGCTCGCAGCGCTGCCTCTGGTTCGTGCGGGCGTGGGCGCGTTGAACTCGATGGCGACCTTTGCCGACGCCGGTGTCAGCACCACCGGTGACAGCGAAGCCCGCAGCAGCATCGAGGACAACTGACGGTGCGCGGGCGAGCCGATGGACTGGTGCTCGCGTTCTCCTGGTTGACGGTGCTGCCCGTGCGCGCGCCGAACAACGTCGATCGGCACTCGGCCGGGCGGGCGATAGTGTTCGCGCCGATCGTCGGGTTTGCTCTCGGCGGCATCTGCGCCGGTTTGCTGTGGGTGTCGGTCGTCGCCGGATTGTCCCCGTTTCTCGGCGGACTGATCGGCGTCGCCGCTGCTGCTCTGCTGACCAGGGGCATGCATCTCGACGGCCTGGCCGACACCGCAGACGGGCTCGGTTGCTACGGGCCTCCCGAGCGCGCGAGAGAAGTCATGAAATCCGGCAGTGCCGGACCTTTCGGAGTGGCCGCCATCGCCCTCGTCCTGGCAGTTCAGGCCGCGAGCCTCGGTCAGCTCGCTCAGCAACACCTGTGGTGGGCCATCGTCATCGTGCCGGTGATCGCTCGCGTGTCGGTGGTGCTCGCCTGCCGCACAGGTGTGGATGCGGCAGCGCCGAGCGGCTTCGGCGCGCTCGTGGCCGGCACCCAGTCGACGGCGGCTCGGGCTGTGTGGATCGTCGCAGCACTGGGCATATCGGTGTTCGCTCAGGCCGGCCGGCCGTGGCAGGGACCGCTGGTGGTCGTCGCCGTGCTCGCCCTCGGTGTGGTTCTCACGCGGCACTGTGTCCGACGATTCGGTGGACTCTCCGGAGACGTACTCGGAGCCGGAATCGAGACCACCACCGCCCTGACCGCGATCGGCATGCTCGTCGGGAGCTAGCGGAGTGTGGTCATCCAACCGTGGGTATCGGCGAAGGTGCCGCGCTGGATACCGGTGAGTGTGTCTCGCAGTGCGAGCGTGATCTCGCCGGGTTCGCCGCCTGCTATCTCGAACGATCCTTCGGCCGACTTCACGCTGCCGACCGGGGTGATGACAGCTGCCGTGCCACACGCGAACACCTCGGTGATCTCACCGGCCTCCGCACCCTTGCGCCACTCGTCGGTCGAGATGCGGCGTTCCTCGACGGGAATACCCGAGTCCGTTGCCAACGCCAGCAACGAGTCGCGCGTGATTCCGGGCAACAGCGAACCGGACAGCGAGGGCGTCACCAGCCGAGCGTCGGAACCCGAGCCGAAGACGAAGAACAGGTTCATGCCGCCCATTTCCTCGACGTAGCGACGCTCGGTGGCGTCGAGCCACACCACCTGATCGCAACCCTCGTCGCTGGCCTGGGCCTGCGCCAGCAGCGACGCGGCGTAGTTACCCGCGAACTTCGCGGCACCCGTTCCGCCCGGTGCCGCCCTAACGTACTCGGTGGACAGCCAGACGCTCACCGGCTTGACGCCACGCGGAAAGTACGCGCCTGCGGGCGAGGCGATCAGCATGTAGCGGTAGGAATCGGCGGGGCGCACCCCGAGACCGGCTTCGGTGGAGAACATGTAGGGCCGCAAGTAGAGCGCATCCTCGCCGCCCGCTGCCGGGACCCATTCGTGATCGAGCTCGAGCAGCTTCTCGATCGACCCGATGAACAACTCGTCCGGCATCTCGGGCATGGCGAGCCGCTTGGCCGAGGTGCGGAATCGTTCGGCGTTGGACTGCACTCGGAACGTGGACAAAGCCCCGTTGGGCTGGCGGTAGACCTTCAGACCCTCGAAGATCGCTTGACCGTAGTGCAGGACCATCGCGGCGGGGTCGAGTTCGATCGGACCGTACGGAGCGATCGTCGCATCGTGCCAGCCGCCGTCGCGGGTGTAGTCGATACTCACCATGTGGTCGGTGAAGTGCTTTCCGAATCCGGGTGCGGCCAGCACCGCGTCGCGCTCCGCGGGGGTTGCGGGCGAGGGATGCTGCACGTATGTGAACTCGGAAACACCTGTCATGCCGGTGATCCTATCGCGGGGTTCGTGGTGCCCTCGCGCGGTCACCGGGTCTTGGCGGCGACGAACGGCGGAGCAACCACCTCGCAGCGTAGGGCCCGACCCCGAACGTCCACCTCGACCTCCGTGCCTACCGCCGGAGCGGCCTCGGCGTCGAGCAGGGCCAGGGCGATACCCACCTTGAGCGACGGTGAGAACGTCCCGGAAGTAGTCGTGCCCAGAGTCCGGCCCGACGATCGCACGCTGAGACCGGGCCGGAGTACGCCACGGTCGAGAGCCTTCAGTCCGCGCAGTGTTCGCGCCGGGCCGTTCGCTTTCTGGGCCGTCAGTGCTTCCTTGCCCCAGAACGAGTCCTTGCTCCACCCGATCGCCCAGCCGCATCGGGCTTCGAGGGGCGAGATGTCCAGCGCCAGTTCGTGTCCGTGCAGTGGGTACCCCATTTCGGTACGCAATGTGTCTCGCGCTCCGAGCCCGCACACCTGGCCGTTCCGAGATCGCACCGCGGCCAGCAGCGCCCGGAACAGCGGTTCCACGTCCCCGGCCGGCGGAATCAGCTCGTAGCCCTGCTCGCCGGTATAACCGGTTCGGCACACCCGCACTGCCACCGAATTCCAGGTCGCGTCCTCGAACGCCATGTAGTCCATATCGGTCGGTAGACCCAATTCCTGCAGCACCTCGGACGCTTTCGGCCCCTGCACGGCCAGTACTCCGAACTCGCGGTGCCGGTTCGTCACCGACACTCCGTCGGGGGCCGCGGCGGCCATCGCGTCGACCACTGCTGCGGTATTGGCAGCATTGGGTACCAAGAAGACGTCGTCGTCGGAGACGTAATACGCGATGAGATCGTCCACGACGCCGCCGGATTCGGTGCAGCACAGGGTGTACTGCGCTTTACCCGGCTCGATCCGGCCGAGGTCGTTCGTCAGGACGGAGTTCACGAATGCGGCCGCGCCGGGTCCGGTGACCGACGCCTTGCCCAGGTGGCCGACATCGAACAGGCCCACGGTTTCGCGCACTGCAGTGTGCTCGACGACGACACCGGCGTACGAGACCGGCATGGTCCAGCCGCCGAAAGGTGCGAATGTCGCGCCCAATTCGGTGTGTACGGCGTGCAGCGGTCCCTCGATCAGGTCGGTGTCGGTCATGGCGGCCACGCTAGCTCACATCACGGCTCGTTCGGGCTGCGCCGTGGGTCGTCATTAGGATCGAGGTACTTACACGTCAACCCCTACAGGAGCAGCCACGTGCCTTCACCTTCGACGCTATCCCGCACTCTCGGACCCGACCTGGTCCTCGCGGGCAAGCTCGGCAAGAAAGTCGACGTTCTCGTCGTCGCGCTGAGTACCAGTGACGACGGCCTCGAGCTCGCCATCACCGACGACATCTCGGACGACGCCGTTGCTGCCGCACTCCTGGACGCCTTCGAGTCCGTCGGTGCCACCGGAAAGGCCGACGAGCTGGTGCGTATCCCGGCTCCGTCCGGCCTGTCCGTCTCGAGCGTCCTGGCTGTGGGCCTCGGCAACGCTGCGGACATCGATACCGAACGCATCCGTCAGTCGGCCGGTACTGCGGCACGCTCGTTGAAGGGTGTCGATACCGTCGCGACGACGTTGTCCGCACTCGATCTCGGAGCAGCCGCAGAGGGGTTCTTCCTGGGCGCGTACCAGTTCACCGAATTCAAGTCGGAACTGTCGGCACCGAAGTCCGACGGACTTCCCCTCGCCCGCGTCGAGTTGCTGGTTGCCGATGCTCGTTCCAAGGACGCGAAGAACGAGCTGGCGCGCTCGGTCGCCATTGCCGAATCAGTGGCGGTGGCGCGCGATTTCGTGAACACGCCGCCGAGCCACCTGTATCCCGAGGAGTTCGCGGAACAGGCGAAGGCCTTGGGATACGCGGCAGGGTTGAAGGTCGAGATCCTCGACGACAAGGCCCTGGAAAAGGGTGGTTACGGAGGCATTCACGGCGTCGGCAAAGGATCTTCCCGCTTGCCGCGCCTGGTTCGCCTGACGCACTCGGGCGGCAAGCGCGGCGCGAAGAAGGTGGCGCTGGTGGGCAAGGGCATCACGTTCGACACCGGCGGCATCTCGATCAAGCCGGCTGCCGGCATGGAGAACATGACCTCGGACATGGGCGGTGCGGCAGCGGTCATCGCGACGGTGATTCTGGCTGCCAAGGTCGGTCTGCCGCTCGACGTCATCGCGACCGTCCCGATGGCGGAGAACATGCCGTCGGGTACCGCGCAGCGTCCCGGTGATGTGCTGACGCAATACGGCGGAATCACTGTCGAGGTCATCAACACCGATGCCGAAGGCCGCCTCGTGCTCGCCGACGCGATCGTGCGTGCCTGCGAGGACGATCCGGACTACCTGATCGATACCGCGACGCTCACCGGTGCTCAGGTCGTCGCACTCGGAAACAGGACTCCCGGTGTGATGGGTACCGACGATTTCCGCGACCGAGTCGCTGCGATCTCTCGCGCTATCGGCGAAAACGGCTGGGCGATGCCGCTGCCGAAGGAGATTCGACGCGAACTCGATTCCAAGGTCGCGGATCTGGCGAACGTGACCAACGGTCGAGCAGGCGGAATGCTCGCGGCGGCCCTGTTCCTGAAAGAATTCGTCGCCGACGGTGTCGAGTGGGCTCACATCGACGTCGCGGGTCCGGCTTACAACACCGGAGGACCCTTCGGATACACCGGCAAGGGTGGCACCGGAGTCCCCGTGCGGACGATGTTCGCCGTTCTCGAGGACATCGTCGACAACGGCTGATCGCACTCGTCCGTGCGCGCATCTGCGCGCACGGACGAAGGTCACCGGTCGCGCTGTTGTTGTTCGCGCTTCTCGATGATCTTCTGGCGCGCATCGTGATCGCGCATCCGCTGGGGATAACCGGTCTTGCGCACGTCGTACACCGGAATCTTCAGGTCGCGTCCGATCTTTCGTGCATTTTTTTCATCGAGGGGTCGCCGGGTCCATTCGCCGTCGTTCGCAACGAAGACGACAGTCAGCGGGGTTACCGTCGTCTTGGGTCCACGTAGGCCTCCACACCGATTCGGGCGGTCGTCCAATCGGCCAGGTACTGGGCGACAGACCCCTCGGGGCCCCGTTTCGCGGACCCGCCGCTTCGTTTGAGTCGATCGAACAATCCCACGAGAACATCCTTTGCGTACGACAGCGGATCACCGGCTCTCCGGCCGGAAATGTTGTTACCCGCCAGTTTGCCAGGCGTGTTATGCGCCCTAGGGGAACGGCGAGGCGATATCAATGGAAGGATGCCTGTAGAGGGTTCAACTCTCTTGATCGATAACCGAGGCTCGTGAAGTGAGTGAGTGAATTGCCGAGAGGGAGTGTCGACGTGGGCGCTGTGTCGAGCCGTACATGCTCGGTCGGCATCCGGTGCACCGGTGCCTCCGTCGAACCGAATCACGTAACTCTCGTCCATGAACCCTGTTCCGCCAGCACAATGGTCTGCGACCACAAGTCGTAAGAACTACATCACCCGCATACAACTGTCGAGGAGTCAACAGACATGGCCTTCTCCGTCCAGATGCCAGCTCTCGGTGAGAGTGTCACCGAGGGAACTGTCACGAGGTGGCTCAAACAAGAAGGCGACACCGTCGAAGTCGACGAGCCATTGCTCGAAGTCTCCACGGACAAGGTCGATACCGAGATCCCGTCGCCTGCTGCCGGTGTTCTCACCAAGATCGTCGCTCAGGAAGACGACACCGTCGAGATCGGTGGCGAGCTCGCTCAGATCGGTGACGCAGACGAGTCCTCCTCGTCCGACGCACCCGCCGAGGACGCCGCTCCCGCCGAGGAGTCGGCACCGGAACCTCCTGCCGAGGAGCCCACTCCCGCAGCCGAGCCCGAGCCTCAGGCCGAGCAGGAAGCTCCCGCAGCGAGTTCGTCCTCGAGCTCGTCCGACTCGTCCGGATCCGGCACGCCGGTGACGATGCCCGAGCTCGGTGAGTCCGTCACGGAAGGAACCGTGACTCGTTGGCTCAAGGCCGTCGGCGACGAGGTTGCCGTCGACGAACCGCTGCTCGAGGTCTCCACCGACAAGGTCGATACCGAGATCCCGTCTCCTGTCGCCGGCACCCTTCTCGAAATTTCCGCCGAAGAGGACGACACAGTGGCCGTCGGTGGACAGCTCGCTGTGATCGGTTCCGGCTCGCCCGCCGAGAAGGCTCCCGAGCCCGAGGCAACCCCGGAGCCCGAGGCCCCGAAGGCCGAAGAGCCCAAGGAAGAGCCCAAGCAGGAAGCCCCGAAGCAGGAAGCACCCAAGCAGGAGGCTCCCAAGACCGAGCCCAAGCCGGAGCCGAAGCAGGAGGCCCCCAAGGCCGCTCCCGCCAAGGAACCGGCATCGTCGGGCGATTCGAGCCCGTATGTCACTCCCCTGGTGCGCAAGTTGGCGTCGGACAACGATGTCGATCTGTCGTCCGTCAAGGGCACCGGCGTCGGTGGACGAATCCGCAAGCAGGACGTTCTTGCAGCAGCCGAGGCCAAGAAGGCTCCTGCTGCTCCGGCCGAAGCCGCAGCGCCCGCCGCTGCGTCGAAGCCCGCAGCACCGGCAACCGCGGGAGTTCGTCCCGAGCTCGCACACCTGCGCGGCACCACGCAGAAGATCAACCGTATTCGTCAGATCACCGCGAAGAAGACGCGCGAGTCGTTGCAGACTTCTGCCCAGCTCACGCAGACCTTCGAGGTCGACGTCACGAAGATCGCCGGTCTGCGTACGAAGGCCAAGGCAACGTTCGCCGAGAACGAGGGCGTCAACCTGACGTACCTGCCGTTCTTCGCCAAGGCCGTCGTGGAGGCTCTCAAGGCGCACCCCAACGTCAACGCGAGCATCAACGAGGACGCCAAGGAGATCACGTACCACGCCGATGTCCACCTCGGCATTGCCGTGGACACCGAGCAGGGTCTGCTCTCCCCCGTCATCCACAACGCGGGCGATCTGTCTCTTGCCGGGTTGGCCCGGGCGATCAACGACATCGCGTCCCGTGCCCGCTCGGGTGGACTCAAGCCCGACGAGCTGTCCGGTGGCACGTTCACGATCACCAATATCGGTAGCCAGGGCGCGTTGTTCGACACCCCGATCCTGGTTCCGCCGCAGGCGGCGATGCTGGGTACGGGCGCAATCGTCAAGCGCCCCGTGGTCGTCAAGGACGACTCGGGCAACGAGTCCATCGGTGTTCGCTCGATGTGCTACCTGCCGCTCACCTACGACCACCGCCTGGTGGACGGAGCCGACGCGGGACGCTTCCTGACGACCATCAAGCAGCGTCTCGAAGTGGCCTCGTTCGAGGCCGATCTGGGTCTGTAGACAACCGGCGAGTTTCCCGCTCACGTATTCTCGAGTGAGCGCGAAACATTCGCATCGGGGTCTCGTTCACCAGAGGCACGAACAGAGCATCCGGGGCATCATTCGTTCGCGAATGGTGCCCCGGAGTGCGTCAAGGAGGCTTTCGTTCATATGCGCGTAGTCATTGCAGGTTCATCAGGATTGATCGGTACTGCTCTCGTCGCAGCGTTGCGCGGCCGAAGCCACGACGTCACCCGGCTGGTTCGGCGCTCGCCGGCAGGACCGGACGAGTCCCAGTGGGATCCGTCCCGCGGAAGCATCGACGCGGCCACGCTCGACGGGGCCGACGCGATCGTCAACCTCTGTGGTGTCGGTATCGGCGACAAGAGGTGGTCCGGCGCGTACAAGCAGCTGGTGCGAGACAGCCGAATCGCTCCTACGGAAGTGCTCGCCCGAGCTGCCGCAGACGCCGGAGTGCCGACGTTGATCAACGCCAGTGGCGTGAATTACTACGGCGACACCGGCGATCGGGTGGTCGACGAGAGTGCCCCGGTCGGTGCAGGATTTCTGGCCGAAGTCTGTCGCGACTGGGAGGACGCCACGTCCGCGGCGTCCGATGCCGGTGTCCGCACGATCATGCTGCGCAGCGGTGTCGTTCTGTCTCAGCGCGGCGGGATGCTGGGCAAGCTTCGCCCGCTGTATCTGTTCGCTCTGGGCGGTCGGCTCGGCAGCGGGCGTCAGTACTTCCCGTGGATCTCCCTGGAAGACGAGATCGGAGCCATCGTTCACGGGATCGAGAACGATGCCCTGCGTGGACCGGTGAACATGGTGGGCCCCACCCCGGTGACCAACGCACAGTTCAACAGTGCGATGTCGCGTGCGGTGCACCGCCCGGCACCGTGGGTCGTCCCCGGTTTCGCCTTGAAGGCAGTCATCGGCGAATTCGCGGAAGAGGCGATTCTCACCGGCCCACGTGCCATTCCGAAGGCTCTCGAGGACGCGGGTTACAGCTTCGAGCACAACACCGTGGGTGAGGCACTGCGAGTGGCTGTGGGCAGCTGATGCGGCGTAGCGTTCCGAACCATGAGTGACGCGAACTCTACGTCCGTCCGAGTATCGGCACGTGCGAGCACCGATCCCATCGACGTGCGGGAACTGGGCACGGTCGAGTACACCGAGGCCTGGGCTCTGCAGCGTGAAACAGCCGACGCCCGCGCCGAGGATCGAGGCTCGGACACACTGCTGTTGCTCGAGCACCCATCCGTCTACACGGCAGGCCGACGCACTGCCCCGGAAGACATGCCACGAGACGGCACTCCGGTTGTCGAGGTGGATCGCGGCGGCAAGATCACCTGGCACGGTCCGGGCCAGCTGGTCGGGTACCCCATCGTCAAACTGGCGCAGCCCATCGACGTGGTCAAGTACGTGCGCCGCGTGGAAGAAGCGTTGATTTCCGTCGTATCCGGGTACGGAATCGAATGCGGCCGCGTCGACGGGCGCTCAGGGGTGTGGCTGGCAGCCGAACTGCGCGACGGTGTGTGGCTCCCCGAGCGCAAGATCGCCGCCATCGGCGTTCGGGTGCAACGGGGAGTGACGCTGCACGGCTTCTCGTTGAACTGCAACTCGGCCATGACGGGTTTCGACGCGATCGTCCCGTGCGGCATCGCCGACGCGGGAGTGACGTCGCTGTCGCTCGAGCTCGGTCGGGACGTGACGACCGGCGACGTCACCGCCGCAGTCACCACCGCGATCCTGGCCGCCTTGGACGGGGAGATGCCGGTGCAGGACCACGACATCGGGCATGTGACGGCAGTCGGCCCGTCGATCAACCCGCAGTTCACCACCGTTCGGTTCGGCGCGTAGCATCGAAACCGTGACTGTGGCCCCAGAAGGACGCAAGCTGCTCCGCCTCGAGATCCGAAACGCGGAGACCCCCATCGAACGCAAACCCAATTGGATCAAGACCAAAGCCAAGATGGGCCCGGAATACACCGAGCTCAAGGGTCTTGTGAAGCGTGAAGGTCTGCACACGGTGTGCGAGGAAGCCGGCTGCCCCAATATCTACGAATGCTGGGAAGATCGCGAAGCGACCTTCCTCATCGGCGGAGAACAATGCACCCGGCGTTGCGACTTCTGCCAGATCGACACCGGCAAGCCGGAAGATCTCGATCGAGACGAGCCGCGCCGCGTGGCGGAGTCGGTGCAGGCCATGGGTCTGCGCTACTCCACGATCACCGGTGTCGCACGAGACGATCTCGAAGACGGCGGCGCGTGGCTGTATGCCGAGACGGTGCGCTTCATCAAGAAACTGAACCCCAACACCGGCGTCGAGCTGCTGATCCCCGACTTCAATGCCAAGCCCGATCAGCTGGCCGAGGTGTTTTCCTCACGCCCGGAGGTGCTGGCCCACAACGTCGAGACCGTGCCGCGCATCTTCAAGAGGATCCGTCCGGCCTTCCGCTACCAGCGGTCGATGGACGTCATCACCGCGGCCCGCGACGACGGTCTGGTCACCAAGTCCAACCTCATCCTCGGTATGGGCGAAACCCCCGAGGAAGTGCAGGAAGCGATTCGAGACCTGCACGAAGCGGGTTGCGACATTCTGACCATCACCCAGTACCTGCGTCCGTCGCCGCGGCACCACCCGGTGGAACGGTGGGTCAAGCCGGAGGAGTTCGTCGAGCACTCCGATTACGCCACGGAGATCGGGTTCGCCGGAGTGCTGGCCGGGCCGTTGGTCCGCTCGTCCTACCGGGCCGGCCGCCTGTACGCGCAGGCCATGGCTCATCACGGACGTGAGCTCCCCGAGAGCATGAGCCACCTCACCGACGGCGGCGAGGCATCGCAGGAAGCCAGTTCGTTGATGGCACGTCTGGCCGCTCGCTGATCCGTCGTCCCCAATCCGGAGCGGTGCGAGTGAGCGTCCGCACAGGACGTATCCTGTGAGGTATGGCGAACGGCAGTAAGGCTGGCAAAGCAGCAAAGCCCAGCAAGGAAGTGAAAGCGGCCGCCAAGGCGGCCCGCAAGCAGGCCTCGAAGGAACGCCGCAGTCAACTGTGGCAGGCGTTCCAGATGCAGCGCAAGGACGACAAGGTCCTCCTGCCGCTGATGATCGGGGCGGTGGTCGGGCTGGGACTGCTCGGCTTCCTCATCGGGCTGGCCTTCGGCTTCCAGTGGTTCCTGCTCCCCATCGGCCTGTTGCTCGGCGTGTTGGTCGCGTTCATCATCTTCGGTCGTCGAGTGCAGAAGTCGGTGTACAAGAAGGCAGACGGCCAGGCCGGCGCGGCAGCATGGGCACTGGACAACTTGCAGGGTTCGTGGCGGGTGACCAATGCCATCGCCGGCACCACTCATCTCGACGCAGTGCATCGGGTGATCGGCAAGCCCGGCGTCATTCTGGTTGCCGAGGGTGCACCGCAACGCGTGAAAGCACTTCTGGCACAGGAGAAGAAGAAGACCGCTCGACTGGTCGGCGATACTCCGATCTACGACGTCATCGTCGGCAACGGCGAGAACCAGGTTCCGCTCTCGGGTCTGCAGAAGTACTTGTCGAAGCTTCCGAAGAACATCGACGGAAAGCGGATGGACACCATCGAGTCACGGCTGGCCGCGTTGGGCACCAAGGGTGGACCGGCAATGCCGAAGGGCCCCATCCCCGGAGGGGCAAAGATGAAGGGTGTTCAGCGGACCATGAAGCGTCGCTAGCAAAGATCCACGCTCCACAGCAGCCCTGGTGCGCGCCCGGTCAACGGGTTCGCAGCAGGGCTGTTCCCGTTGCTCGGTCGTGCATTCCGCGTCCGTCCATGTCGGTGATGACAGCGGGGACGACGAAGAGCAGTATCAGCTGACGAACCAGCGCCCGGACGAAGCCGACGCGGGCGTGGGCGTCGATGCGACCCACCTGGATGCCGACGACGAACTGCCCCGGGGTGAAAGAGAACAGCGAGACCGTCGCCAGTCCGACGGCGAACCACACCCCCAACACGATCGTCGAGATCAGTCCACTCGTGGTGTATCCGCCGAGTATCAACGACGCCACCCCGGTGGCCATTGTCCAGTCCAGCAGCAGCGCCAGGATTCTGCGCCCGGTTCCCGCGAGCGCACCGACGCCCTGTGCAGGCAGACCCAATTGTTCCCCGCGGAAATTTTGTGGCGGTCGGGGGTTCGCGGCCGCCGGTCCGGACAACCAGGACCCTGTCATTCGTGCCATGATTCCCAGGATAGGCGCGGCTCGGCACACGGAAAAACGGGTGGACGTACTGTTGTTCGTGCCAACCGTGCACCACGACGCGTAACACGGGCGAAACACGAGCTTGACGGGCGGGCAACACCGAGTCCATACCGTCAGTTCGACGGACTCAACTAAGGAGCAAAAGCGTGGCGTTTTCCACGGCCCAAGAGGTCATCAAGTTCATCGCAGATGAAGGAATCGAATACGTCGACATCCGGTTCACCGATCTGCCGGGTGCACAGCAGCACTTCTCCATCGCTGCCAAGGCGTTCACGGCCGATACCCTGGAAGACGGCCTCGCGTTCGACGGTTCCTCCGTCCGCGGCTTCCAGTCGATCCACGAGTCCGACATGATCCTGCTGCCGGACTACGCCACTGCTCAGATCGACCCGTTCCGCAACGCCAAGACGCTGAACATGGACTTCTTCGTCCATGACCCGTTCACGCGTGAGGCCTACAGCCGCGATCCGCGCAACGTTGCCCGCAAGGCCGAGGAGTACCTGGCCAGCACCGGCATCGCCGATACCGCGTTCTTCGGTGCCGAGGCGGAGTTCTACATCTTCGATTCGGTTCGTTTCGATTCGCAGGCCAACGGCGCGTTCTACGAGCTCGACTCGTCCTCGGGCTGGTGGAACACCGGAGCCGAGACCGAGGCCGACGGCGGCCCCAACCTCGGCTACAAGGTCCGCTACAAGGGTGGCTACTTCCCCGTCGCGCCGTACGACCACTACGTCGACCTTCGCGACGAAATCTCCACCAACCTGCAGAACGCCGGCTTCGAGCTCGAGCGTGCGCACCACGAGGTGGGCACGGGCGGCCAGCAGGAGATCAACTACAAGTTCAACACGCTGCTCCGCGCGGCCGACGATCTGCAGCTGTTCAAGTACATCGTCAAGAACACCGCCTGGAAGAACGGCAAGTCGGCTACCTTCATGCCCAAGCCGCTCTTCGGCGACAACGGCTCGGGCATGCACGTGCACCAGTCGCTGTGGAAAGACGGCAAGCCCCTCTTCCACGACGAGGCCGGATACGCGGGACTGTCCGATCTGGCGCGTCACTACATCGGCGGCATCCTGCATCACGCCCCGTCGCTGTTGGCGTTCACCAACCCCACGATCAACTCGTACCACCGTCTGGTGCCGGGCTACGAAGCTCCCATCAACTTGGTGTACAGCCAGCGCAACCGCTCCGCTGCGGTCCGCATCCCGATCACCGGCAACAACCCGAAGGCCAAGCGCCTCGAGTTCCGCGCACCGGACTCCTCGGGTAACCCGTACCTCAACTTCGCCGCTCAGATGATGGCGGGCCTGGACGGAATCAAGAACAAGATCGAGCCGATGGCTCCGGTCGACAAGGACCTCTACGAGTTGCCGCCCGAGGAAGCCAAGAACATTCCTCAGGCACCCACCTCGCTCAACGCGGTCATCGACCGTCTCGAGGCCGATCACGATTACCTCACCGAGGGTGGCGTGTTCACCACCGACCTGATCGAGACGTGGATCTCGCTCAAGCGTGAGCAGGAGATCGCTCCGGTCAACCTGCGTCCGCACCCGTACGAGTTCTCGCTCTACTACGACGTGTGATGTCTCGGCTCGTCCTCGACGATGAGCCGTGATGATGTGACAACGCCCGGCCGGGTTCCCGGCCGGGCGTTCGTCGTTTCGAATGATGCACTCCCCGCCTTCATTTCGGCGATTCGCTGCACAAAACGTTCACCTGAGGGTTTGAATGGACCAAGACGGGGTACAGGAAAACAACCGATTTCGGCCGAACAGAGGAATACAACTGCATGGACGCTCTGTGGGACTTCGTAGTCGGGCGGCGAAGGCAGTTGGCGATAGATTCGTATCTCCATGTGTCGGCTGTCATTCAATGCGTCATCATCGCAACCATCATCGGCGTGGCGATCGGAATTCTCGTCTACCGCAGTCCTGCCGGCTCTGCGGTCGCCACCGCGCTGGCGAGCACCGTCCTGACCATCCCGTCGTTTGCTCTGCTGGGTCTGCTCATTCCCATTCTGGGATTGGGTGTTCGACCGACAGTGACAGCATTGGTCCTGTACTCGCTGCTCCCGATCATCAGGAACACCGTCGTCGGTCTCGATGCAGTGAACCCGGCGGTCACCGATGCCGCCCGCGGAATCGGTATGAGCCGCGCTCTCGTGTTGCGGCGCATCGAAATTCCGCTGGCATGGCCCTCGATTCTGACCGGCATGCGAATCAGCACTCAGCTGGCCATGGGCATCCTGGCCATCGCCGCATACGCGAAAGGCCCTGGCCTGGGCAACCTTCTGTTCTCCGGGCTCGCGCGGGTCGGCAGCCCCACCGCCGTTCCACAGGCACTGACCGGCACCATCCTCATCGTTCTGCTGGCGCTGATCCTCGATGGGATCTACGTCGTGATCGGCAAACTGACCACCTCGAGGGGTATTCGTGAGTGAGAAAACGACCGTATCCGGTGCAGAAATCGTGCTGGAGAACGTGACCAAGAGTTACTCGGGGCAGAAGGATCCCGCCGTCGACAACGTGTCGATGACGATTCCGGCCGGCGAGGTGGTGGTCCTGGTCGGTCCGTCCGGCTGCGGCAAGACGACGACCATGCGCATGATCAACCGACTGATCGAGCCGACGTCGGGCCGTATCACCATCGGCGGCAAGGACGCACTGTCGATCAACCCGAACGAACTCCGCCGCACCATCGGCTACTCCATCCAGCAAGCAGGGCTGTTCCCGCACATGACCATTGCCGAGAACGTCGGCATGGTTCCCGGGCTGATCGGCTGGAAGAAGTCGAGGATCTCCGATCGCACGGACGAAATGCTCGATCTCGTCGGTCTCGATCCAGCGTTGTACCGAGACCGCTACCCGCGCCAACTGTCCGGAGGTCAGCAGCAACGGGTCGGTGTTGCACGCGCTCTGGCCGCCGATCCCCCGGTGCTGTTGATGGACGAGCCGTTCGGTGCCGTCGACCCCATCACCCGCGGCCTGCTGCAGGACGAATTGATGCGCCTTCAAGCAGAATTGGGCAAGACCATCGTGTTCGTCACCCACGATTTCGATGAAGCAGTCAAGCTCGGTGATCGAATTGCCGTGTTGGGGAACCAGTCTCGAATTCTACAATTCGACACTCCCGAAGCAGTGCTGGCCAACCCAGCCGACGAGACGGTCGCCGGATTCGTCGGTGCCGGTGCCGCCCTCAAGCAGCTGACGCTGATGCGTGTGCGCGACATCGAGTTGTCCGACGTTCCGGTCATGGGCGAGGACCAGCCGGTCGAGTCGATGAATGCCGCTCTCGGCAACGACCCGGAAGCATGGGGAATCATCCTCGACGCGCGCAACCGACCCATCCGGTGGACCGATCGTCGTCACCTCACCAACGCCAAGAGCCTGCGCGACGTCGGTGTGCCGATGGGAGAAATGGTGTCGACTCAGTCGACTCTGCAAGATGCTCTGGAAGCGCTTCTCGCCGAGGGCAATGCGACCGCGACGGTCACCGGCAAACGGGGCGAGTACGCCGGTACCATCACCATCGAGCAACTGATCGACACCATCAAGACCATCCGTTCGCAGCATGCTCACGACCATGACGACGTCACTCACGACCACGACGCAGATGGCGCTGTCGACAGCGTGGCCACCGGAAGCGCGTCGTGACGACGTCCGCCGAAGCGTCGGTCGACGCCGCCTCGGACGACAACACTGCGCAGGCAGCGAAGCAGGCCGCCAAGCGCGCGGAACGTATTCGCCTCCTGGTACAGCCGGCCATCATCGCAGTGGTGGTCATCGCACTGCTCGTCTACACCTTCACCCGTGATCTGACTGCCACGCAGAAGGAGACACTGACCGCGAGTTACCTGCTCCAGAGAACGACCGAGCATGTCGTCATCACGATCGTCGTCACTGCCTTGGTGCTCGCCATCGCCGTTCCGTTGGGAATCCTGCTCACTCGCAACGGTTATCGAAAGTTGGCCCCGATCTTCATCGGTATCGCCAACATCGGTCAGGCCGCTCCGGCCGTCGGCCTGCTGGTGCTCCTGTTCCTGGCAACAGGCAAGACCGGTTTCTGGATCGGCGTACTCCCCATCGCGTTCTACTCCCTGCTTCCCGTTCTCAGAAACACGATGCTGGGCTTCCAGCAAGTGGACCCGAGCTACATCGATGCTGCACGCGGACAGGGCATGTCGAGCAGCGGCATCCTGTGGCGTATCGAATTTCCACTGGCGGTTCCGTACATGTTGGCCGGTCTGCGCACGTCGCTCGTGCTCGCCGTCGGTACGGCCACACTGAGTTTCCTCGTGGGAGCAGGCGGCCTCGGAGTGCTGATCGACACCGGATACAAGCTCTACCAGCCACTGATCCTCGTTGTGGGAGGCGTCCTCGCCGTAGCCCTCGCGCTGTTCGTCGACTGGCTCGGGGCTCTCGCCGAGGCGTATCTCGGGCCGAAGGGGCTGCGCTGATGCGGCGCTCGACACGGCAAATCGTTTCCCTTTGCGCAGTGGCCACGATTGCACTCACGGGTTGCGGTCTGCAGTCCGGTAGCGCAGTGCCACTGTCGGTAGAGCCCGGCAGCATCAAGCCGGTGCCGGGCCTCGAAGGCGCGAAATTGACTGTCGGCTCGAAGGACTTCACCGAGCAGATCGTGCTGGGCTACATCCTCGAGTTCGCGATGTCGGCAGCGGGCGCAGACGTTCGAGACCTGACGAACATTTCGGGCTCGAACAGCACCCGCCAGGCGATGGTCTCCGGGCAGGTCGATCTCACCTACGAGTACACCGGAACCGGCTGGATCAACTACCAGGGCAACGAAAGTCCCATCACCGACGCCACCGAGCAGTTCGTCGCCGTGCGCGACGCCGACGTCGCCAACGGACTCACGTGGGTCAACCCCGCTCCGATGGACAACACGTACGCACTCGCGATGAATCAGGCGACCGCGGCCGCGACCGGAGTCAAAACTCTCTCCGATTACGCCGCTCTCGTGGCACGCGATCCGGCCGCGGCCGCAACCTGTGTGGAGACCGAGTTCAACTCGCGCCAGGACGGATTCCCGGGCCTGGCGGCAACGTACGGTTTCGACGCCAACACCGTTCCCCGTCAGATTCTGCAGACCGGAATCATCTATCAGGCAACGGCCGACGGTTCGCAGTGCAAGTTCGGCGAGGTGTTCACCACCGACGGCCGCATCAAAGGTCTCGATCTGGTCGTGCTCGACGACGACAAGAAATTCTTCCCCCGGTACAACGCCACCGTGGTGATCCGCTCCGAAGTCGCCGACGAGTACCCGCAGATCGCCGAGATCACCGAGCCGATCTCGGCTGCACTGACCAACGACGAAATCACCGAATTGAACAAGCAGGTCGACGTCGACGGCCGGGAACCAGCCGACGTCGCGCGTGACTGGATGGTCAAGGAAGGCTTCGTCACTGCCGGTGCGGATTAGCCGCCTCCTACATCGAACCGTGAGGACTGAGCTGATGAGGCACTCGACACGAGCGCTTGTTGCCCTGTGCGCCGTCGTGATGACGACACTGACGAGTTGCGGTCTGGAGTCGGGCAGTGCAGTGCCCCTGTCCGTCGAACCCGGCAGCATCCAACCGGTGCCGGGCCTCGAGGGTGCGAAATTGATCGTCGGCTCGAAGGAATTCACCGAGCAGGTGATCCTGGGTTACATACTCGAATTCGGGCTGGTGGCGGCCGGAGCGGACGTCCGCGACCTCACCAATATTTCGGGATCCAACAGCACCCGCCAGGCCATGATCTCCGGGCAGGTCGACGTCACCTACGAATACACGGGTACGGCGTGGATCAACTTCCTGGGCAACGAAACTGCCATCCCGGACGCCACCGGTCAGTTCGAGGCCTTGCGTGATCAGGATGCCGCCAACGGAATCACCTGGGTCAACCCCGCGCCGATGGACAACACGTACGCCCTGGCGATGAATCGGGCAACGGCAGAGGCAACCGGTATCGAGACGCTGTCGGACTATGCCGCTCTGGCCCAGAGCGATCCGGCCTCGGCGAAGACCTGCGTGGAAACAGAATTCAACTCCCGCCAGGACGGGTTCCCCGGTATGGCGGCCGCGTACGGTTTCGACCCCAATGTCGTTCCGCGGCAGGTATTGCAGGGCGGCATCATCTATCAAGCGACGGCCGACGGTTCGCAGTGCACATTCGGTGAGGTGTTCACCACCGACGGCCGTATCAAAGGTCTCGATCTTGTCGTGCTTCAGGACGACAAGAGCTTCTTTCCCCGCTACAACGCCACTGTCGCGATACGGACCCCAATTGCCGAGCAGTACCCGGAAATCGCCGATGTCACCGCGCCGATCTCCGCGGCGTTGACCAACGACGAGATCACCGAACTCAACCGGCAGGTGGACATCGACGGCCGCGAGCCCGCCGACGTCGCTCGCGATTGGATGGTCGCGAAGGGCTTCGTCACCGTCGGGAGCGACTAGAGCCCGCCGAAGGTCCTCTCCACCACGGCCTTTGCTCGACGCGTGACACGCAGGTAGTTGTCGAGGAAGGCTCCGGCGTCGCCGTTCTCCCACCCTGCAACTTGGGCTACGGCGGACAACACCGCACCCGGAGCCGGGAGCTGATCGGTCGGTTTGCCGCGCACCAGAACCAGCGCGTTGCGCGCTTTGGTCGCCAGAATCCATGCCTCACGCAGCAATTCGATGTCCGTCTCGCTCATCAGTTCGGCGGCCCCGATGGCGTCGAGGGATTGGAGCGTCGACGTGTTGTGCAGCGACTGGACCTTGTGTGCGTACCGCAGCTGAATGAGCTGCACGGTCCACTCGATGTCGGCCAGTCCCCCGCGTCCGAGCTTGGTGTGGGTCGCCGGGTCCGCTCCCTTGGGAAGCCGTTCGGAGTCGATGCGAGCCTTGATGCGCCTGATCTCACGGACTGCGTCGGCGGACACTCCGCCTTCCGGGTAGCGAACCTGGTCGGCCATCAGCAGGAAGCGAATACCCAGGTCTTGGTCCCCCGCGACCTGGTGGGCGCGCAGTAGAGCCTGCACTTCCCACGCCTGAGCCCACTGCGCGTAGTACGCGGCGTAGGACGACAGCGTTCGGACCACCGGGCCGTTACGGCCTTCCGGACGCAGGCCGGTATCCACTTCGAGGGGTGGATCGGTGCTCGGTGCGCCGAGCAGCTTCCGGATGCGATCGGCAATGGTGTTGGCCCACTTGACCGCAACGGTCTCGTCGACGCCGTCCACCGGTTCGCAGACGAACAGGACGTCGGCGTCACTTCCGTAGCCGAGCTCTCCGCCGCCGAGGCGTCCCATACCGATGACGGCCAACGTCGCCGGTGCTGGTTCGCCGCGCTCCTTTTCGCTCGCCCGCACGGCCGCTGCCAGTGCGGCGTTGATGACCGCGGCCCATACCGAGGACAGCGCCCGACACACCTGAGGGACGTCGAGCATGCCGAGGATGTCGGCCGACGCCACCCGAGCCAGTTCGTGGCGTCGCAGCGCCCGGGCGGCGTTGATCGCGCGAACCGGGTCCTCGTAGCGGGCGGACGACGACAGGATGGCGCGGTAGGTCTCTTCGGGTTCGGCGTCGAGCAGACGGGGGCCGGTGGGCCCGTCGGCGAACAACCGGATCACCTCGGGGGCCTTGATCAGTAGATCCGGCACGTACGCCGAGGACCCCAGCACGATCATCAGCCGCTGCGCCACGGCGCCCTCGTCGCGCAACACCCGCAGGAACCACGTCTGTTCGCCGGCCGATTCCGAGAGTCGTCGGTAGTTCAGCAGTCCCGCGTCGGGATCGGGAGTGTCGGCGAGCCATTCCAGCAACGTCGGCAGGAGCACAGCCTGAATCTGACCGCGGCGGGTGCCGGTACCCACCAGTGCGCGCAGGTGGCCCAACGCATTCTGCGGAGTGGCATACCCGAGGGCTGCGAGCTGACGCGTCGCGGCGTCGGGGGTCAAACGCACTGTCTCGGAGTCGAATTTGACCACCGAATCGAGCAACGGGCGGTAGAAGAGCTTCGCGTGCAGACGACGGATGCGCTGCGCGTTCCGCTTGATCTCTGCGTTCAGCACGCCGAGCGCATCGCGATTGCCGTCCGGCCGCATGTGCGCCGAACGGGCCAACCAGCGCAGTGCCTCTTCGTCGTCCTGCGGAGGCAGGGTGTGAGTGCGACGCATCCGCTGCAATTGCAGTCGGTGCTCGATGAGCCTGAGGAACTCGTAGGACGCGGTGAGGTTCGCAGCATCGTCCCGGCCGACGTAGCCGCCCTCGGTCAGGGCCGTCAGCGCATCGGTCGTGCCCAGTACGCGCAGCGACTCGTCGGTGCGACCGTGCACCAATTGCAGGAGCTGGACGGCGAATTCGACGTCGCGCAGACTGCCGCGTCCCAGTTTGATCTCGCGTTCGCGCAGCTCGGTCGGCACCATCTCCTCGACCCGTCGCCGCATTGCGCGCACTTCCGGTACGAAGTCCTCGCGCTGACTGGCCAGCCACACCATGGGATTGACGGCATCGACGTAATCGTTGCCGAGTGCGATATCACCGGTCATCGGGCGCGCTTTGAGCAGTGCCTGGAACTCCCAGGTCTTCGCCCAGCGCTTGTAGTAAGCCACGTGCGAGTCCAGCGTGCGGACCAACTCACCGCGCTTGCCCTCGGGACGCAGGGCTGCGTCGACCTCGAAGAATGCCGATGATCCGATGCGCATCATCTCCCCGGCGATGCGGCTGGCCTGCGCGTCTGCGGGTTCGGCGACGAACACGACATCGACGTCCGATACGTAATTGAGTTCGCGCGCACCACATTTGCCCATGGCGATGACGGCCAGGCGCGTCGGACACGGGGCGTCCGGGCACACGGTCGCCACAGCGACTGCCAAGGCGGCCGTGAGCGCCGCGTCGGCCATGTCGGAAAGTTGAGAGCCCACCACCGTGTACGGCAGAACTGGTTCGTTCTCGACGGTCGCGGCGAGGTCGTATGCAGCCAACACCATGATCTGATCGCGGTACTTCTTGCGCAGCGCGATCACCGCAGGCGGTCCGATCAGGGACGCGCGGTAGAGATCGGGTGCGGCGTTGGGCCCGGTCTCCGGCTCGGCTCCGACGGCGTCGAGCAGCTCTGCGACCAGCGTTGCCTTGCTGGGTAATTGGATCTTCGCGGAGACGCCGGTGCTCTGACCCTCCGCGGTCAGCAGCAGTCGCCAGGTGGTGTCGTCCGCGACGAGATGGTCGGCGAGCGCACTGGATGCACCGACGAGCCCCAGCAGTCGGCCGCGGAATCCCTTGTCGCTACGCAGCGCCCTGTCGAATTCGGCCCAACCACTGCCGAGCATCTCGTACATCCGAACCAGGGTGCGCAATGCCAAGTCGGCATTGGGTGCGCGCGAGAGCGACCACAGCAGTTCGAGACTGTCCTCGTCCGTCCACCCCAGCGTCCGCAGATCGGACGGCGCGGTCTCCTCGACGAGACCGAGGCGACCGGGTCCGGGTACGACGGACCGGGAAGTGGGAGGACGCACCATCAGAATCCACCTCGGGGTGCCACAGTTCTACCTCGTCGTCAGTAATGCGACGCGAGGGTGCCCACGCCGGCATCGAAACTACATTCGGGATCGACTAGAACGTAGCTCATGACACCGCCGGGTTGTCACAGACCCCGCTGCTCTACAGCCCGAGGTAGGCCCTCAGCTCGTACGGCGTCACGTGACTGCGGTACTCCTCCCACTCCCGACGCTTGTTGCGGAGGAAGAAGTCGAACACGTGCTCGCCCAGTGCTTCTGCGACCAGCTCGGAACCCTCCATCGCGTTGAGCGCTTGATCGAGGTTTCCGGGAAGTTCCTTGTAGCCCATGGCGCGACGCTCGGCGGAGGTCAATGCCCACACGTCTTCCTCGGCCTCGGGCGGCAGGGTGTATCCCTTCTCGATTCCGCGGAGGCCGGCCGCGAGCAGCACCGCGAACGCCAGATACGGGTTGCAGGCGGAATCGGGGCTGCGAATCTCGACGCGGCGCGAGGACGCCTTGTTCGGGGTGTACATCGGCACGCGGATCAAGGCAGACCGATTGGCCGGTCCCCAGGATGCAGCGGTCGGGGCCTCACCACCACGCACGAGGCGCTTGTAGGAGTTGACCCACTGGTTGGTCACGGCACTGATCTCGTTGGCGTGCTCGAGAATACCGGCGATGAACGACTTTCCGGTTTCCGACAGCTGCATCGGGTCGTCCGGGTTGTGGAAGGCGTTGGTGTCACCCTCGAACAAGCTCATGTGCGTGTGCATCGCCGAGCCGGCCTGATCGCTGAACGGCTTGGGCATGAACGTCGCGCGCACGCCCTCTTCGATGGCGACTTCCTTGACCACGTAGCGGAAGGTCATGATGTTGTCGGCCATGGACAGCGCATCCGCGTACCGCAGATCGATCTCCTGCTGACCCGGCGCTGCCTCGTGGTGGCTGAATTCGACCGAGATGCCCATCGACTCGAGCGCGTCGATGGCGTGCCGGCGGAAGTTGGGAGCCGAGTCGTGGACGGCCTGATCGAAGTAGCCACCGTTGTCCGCCGGGGTGGGCGGTGAGCCGTCCTGAGGAGCGTCCTTGAGCAGGAAGAACTCGATCTCGGGGTGCACGTAGCAGCTGAATCCGAGGTCCGCTGCCTTGCTGAGCTGACGACGGAGCACGTGCCGCGAATCGGCCCAGGACGGCGAACCGTCGGGCATGGCGATATCGCAGAACATGCGAGCAGAGTGCTGGTGACCCTTGCTCGTCGACCACGGGAGGATCTGGAACGTCGAGGGATCCGGCTTGGCGACGGTGTCCGCCTCGGATACACGAGCGAACCCTTCGATGGCGCTACCGTCGAAGCCGATTCCCTCGTCGAACGCACCTTCGAGCTCGGCCGGGGCGATGGCCACCGATTTCAGGTAGCCGAGGACGTCGGTGAACCAGAGGCGGACGAAACGAATGTCGCGCTCTTCGAGGGTCCGGAGCACGAATTCCTTTTGACGATCCATGAACGCGAGAGTAAGCAAACGGAGTTAAATCTGTGTTACATCGTGAATTCGGTCTCACTTCGTGAAACTCTCTGCCCACATCGCGGCCGGTGAGGTAACTGGTCAGCAGCGCAATCCGTCGCCCGGCGGCACCAGATCCACCAGGTACGTCACCAAGGGATCGTCGATGCACTCGACACCCGAGAACGCCACCGTGTGCTGGGTGCCGTCGAACGTCACAAGGTTGCCTCGCAGCTGCGCAGCGAGCTCTACTCCCGCCTGATAGGGAGTGGCCGGATCGTTGGTGGTCGACACCACCACCAGCGTCGGCAGTCCCTCGGCATCGACGATGTGAGGGTCGCTCGTGTTCGGCACCGGCCAGAACGCGCACAGATCCAGTGGCGCGTTGCCCGTGGCTCGTCCGTCGTCCAGGTACGGCGCTGCGGCGCGGAACCTGGCGTCCGCCTCGTCGGCAGCTGCTCGGTCCGTGGTCGGGGGTCCGTCCACACACCGGACGGCGTTGAACGCGTCGTCGATGTTGGTGTAGCTACCGTCGTCCAACCGTCCGGAGTACGTGTCGGCCAGACGGAGCAAGGTATCGCCTCGGCCGTCGCGTAGTTCGTTCAATCCCGCTCGCAGCAGCCGCCACAGCTGCTGCGAGTACAGAGCCTGCTGAGTCCCGGTGATCGCATCGTCGTAGCTCAGTCCGCGCGGATCGGTCGTCTCGGCGGGCTTGTCGATCAGCGGGTCGACCAGAGTCCGGAACTCCGCCACTGCCCGAGCCGGATCGGTGCCCAGCGGGCAGGTGTCGGTCTGCGCGCAGTCGGCTGCGAATTGATCGAACGCCTTCTGGAACGCCGCGCCCTGGGCGACGGCCTCGTCCACGGGCGATTGATCGGGGTCGAGGGCACCGTCGAGCACCATCGCTCGCACGTTCGACGGGAATTCCTCGGCGTACGCGGTACCGATGCGGGTGCCGTACGAGTACCCCACGTAGGTGAGCTTCTCGTCGCCCAGAACCGCCCGGATGACGTCCATGTCTCGCACCACCTCCCGGGTACCGACGTGTTCCAGCACATCTGCGCCGGTGCGTTCGACGCACTGTGCGGCGTAGTCACGATGGTCGGCCTCGGTGGCCGCGATCCCCTCGGGGCTGACATCGACGTCCGGCTCGCGGCGTTCCTCGTCGACACCCTCCGTCGTCAGACAGCGCACCTGAGGTTCGGAGGCACCGATGCCGCGAGGGTCGAACCCGATCCGATCGAAGCGGTCGGCAATGGCCGTGCCATCGGCCTGCGTGGCCAGATACAGACCCGACGAGCCAGGACCGCCGGGGTTCATCAGGATCGATCCGATCTTCTCGCCCGCCGCCCGAGTTCGGGATACGGCGACCTCGATGGTGGTGCCGGCGGGATCGGCGTAGTCCAGCGGCACAGTGACCATCGCGCACTCGACGGAGTCGCCCAGCACACTGCCGTCGGTGTTGTAGCTTTCGCAGGACTCCCACTGGAGAGTCTGGTCGTAGAACGCCTCGAGACCCGCGGGTACCGGACCGGCAACCGGCGCCGACGACGAGGGACCAGCGGAGGACTCCGGTGCGGCAGTGGGCTCGGGGCCGGAGCAGCCTGCGAGCAACACGGCGACTGCGGACATCGCCACGGCCGTGTTCCTGGTGCGCGTTCTCATGGCACGATCGTGCCAGGTCTTTCCGATCACCCTCCATTCTCGCTGCCCGGCAGGGACGGCGTCCGCGCACTAACGTCTCCGGGGTGCAGGCCCTTCGACTCGCCCTTGCCCAGATCAACTCCGTCGTCGGTGATCTCGCGGCAAATTCCGCCGCAATCGTCGAGTGGACGGTCCGCGCCGCCCACGACGGTGCCAACGTGGTGGTGTTTCCCGAGATGGCTCTGACGGGGTATCCGGTCGAAGACCTGGCTCTTCGGCCCTCGTTCGCCGCCGCCTCCGCCCGAGCCCTCACCGCCTTGGCCGGTGCGCTCGATGCGGCCGGGTGCGGCGACCGCATCGTGGTGGTGGGTTACCTCGATCGCGATGCCGAGGGCTCACGCAACAGCGCCGCGGTGATCGTCGACGGACAGGTGACAACTCGGTACGACAAGCACGCACTTCCCACCTATCGAGTGTTCGACGAGGCCCGTTATTTCGCTCCCGGATCGCGCTTGAGCATCGTCACGGTCAACGATCTCAGGCTTGGAATCGTTGTCTGCGAGGACATTTGGCAGCCCGGCGGCCCGGTGCCTGCGTACGGAGCAGCGGGAGTAGACATGATGCTGTGCCTCAACGCCAGCCCCTTCGAGCAGGGCAAGAACGAGATACGCCATTCCATCGCCGCCAGCCGGGCCACCGAGATCGGCGTCCCTCTCGCATACGTCAACGTGGTGGGCGGACAGGATGAGCTGGTGTTCGACGGGGCGAGCTTCGTCATCGGCCCCGACGGTTCCACCTGGGGACGCGCCCCGCAATTCGTCGAGCATCTACTGATCGTCGACGTCGATGCGCCCACGGATCCGGGTCCGGATGCCGAGGCGGTTGCGGGGTGGAGCATCGATCGGACGACTACGCCCGACGTCGCGGTCTCCGGCTGGCAGCGAGCCGAGGCCTTTATTGCCGACGTTGCCTGCGCAGAGGAGCAGGTGTGGGGCGCTCTGGTCACCGGGTTGCGAGACTACGTGCACAAGAACGGTTTTCGGTCGGTGACTCTGGGATTGTCCGGCGGTATCGATTCGGCGGTGGTGGCCGCCATTGCCGTCGACGCCCTAGGTAGCGATGCAGTGCACGCGGTCGCGATGCCGTCGACGTACTCCTCGGTTCACTCCCGGACCGATGCCGAAGACTTGGCGTCGCGCACCGGCATTCACTTCCGCGTCGAGCCCATTGCCGACATGGTCGCCTGCTACGTCGACCGGCTCCACCTGACCGGCCTCGCCGAAGAGAACATTCAGGCGCGCTGCCGAGGCATGGTCCTGATGGCACTGTCGAACACATTCGGCCATCTGGTGCTGGCGACCGGCAACAAATCCGAACTGGCCGTGGGTTATTCGACCATCTACGGCGATGCCGTCGGCGGCTTCGCACCGATCAAGGACGTGCCGAAGTCGCTGGTGTGGGAGTTGGCGCGATGGCGGAACAAGTCCGCTGCCGACCGCGGAGACATTCCTCCGATCCCCGAGTCCAGCATCGACAAGCCGCCGTCCGCCGAGCTCAGGCCGGGTCAACTGGACACCGACTCGCTGCCCGACTACGACCGACTCGACGCAATCCTGTTCAGGTACATCGACAACGATCAGGGATACGACGACATCGTCGCGGCAGGGTTCGACCCGGCCGTGGTGGCCGACATCATGCGCAAGGTCGACGCGTCCGAGTACAAACGTCGTCAGTATCCGATCGGCAGCAAGATCACCTCGCGTGCCTTCGGGCGCGACCGCCGAATGCCCATCACCAACGGATGGCGGGACTGTGCAGCTGCTGACCGAGTGTGACGAATTGCACTGACGGGATCGCTCCGCCAGGTGGTGGGCGGTGGCAGACTCGACCTCGTCATCACACCCCATCCCGGGGACCCGCCGAGCGGGCCTCGAGGACCAGAAAGGGACAAAGATGTCCGAAACTGCTGTGTACGGCGGCTCGTCCCAAGAAGTATCCGCCACCGCCTTGACCCGCAAAACCCGCACCCATCACCTGCTGCAGATGAAGGCAGAGGGTGAGCGCTGGGGAATGCTCACCGCATACGACTACTCCAGTGCCCGAATCTTCGAAGAAGCCGGAGTTCCGGTCTTGCTCGTCGGTGATTCCGCGGCCAACGTCGTCTACGGCTACGACACCACCGTCCCGATCACGGTCGACGAACTGTTGCCATTGGTCCGCGGCGTGGTTCGCGGTGCACCGCACGCCCTCGTCGTGGCAGATCTTCCCTTCGGCACCTACGAGGCCTCGCCGCAGCAGGCCCTCGAGACCGCCGTTCGTTTCATGAAGGAAGGCCTCGCAGGCGCGGTCAAGCTCGAAGGCGGCGAGCGCGTGGCCGGCCAAATCGCCGCGATCACTGCCGCAGGCATCCCCGTCATGGCTCACGTGGGCTTCACCCCGCAGAGTGTCAACACTCTCGGTGGCTTCCGGGTGCAGGGCCGCGGCGACGCGTCCGAGCAGCTGGTGGCCGACGCCATCGCGGTTCAAGAGGCCGGTGCGTTCGCCGTCGTCATGGAGATGGTCCCTGCCGACATCGCCGGTCAGGTCACGCGCAAGCTGACGATTCCGACGGTCGGCATCGGCGCGGGCAACGAATGCGACGCGCAGGTACTGGTGTGGCAGGACATGGCCGGATACACCAACGGAAAGACTGCGAAGTTCGTCAAGAAGTTCGCCGACGTCGGTGATTCGTTGCGGACCGCGGCCACCACGTACATGTCCGAGGTGCGCTCGGGAGTCTTCCCAGGACCCGAACACAGCTACTGAGCGTCCTCGTCCCGTCGACGTTCGGATGGCACACTCGGGGCCATGACAATCAGACGGGGATCGACCTCCAGTACCCGACGAGGCGTAGTCGCAGCCGCAAGCGCGGCTGCGCTTCTCGCCGTGTTGGGTGCGTGCAGCACCGATACCACCAACACCGGTTCGTCGTCCACGACGACGACGGTCGCACCGACCACCACGGTCACCTCGACGCCCGTGGAATCGGTGATCACCGATGCGCAGAAGCAGCAGTTGTGCACCGATCTGGAAGCGCAGCTGTCCAACTGGCGTGTGCAAGGACCCACGCTCGGACGCGGCGGTCTGAACATTCTGGTGCAGACCTGGGCGGCACAGAGCGGAGTCATCAACCTGCAGGTGGTGCAGAACCGGGCGATCGTCGACGACGTCACGAAACAGACGTGTTCGGAGGTTCGAGACGAGGCCATCCGCTCGCTCGACATCCCGGATCTGGCGTCCGGTCTGGTGGGTTTCTGAGGTGCGGACTCTGTATCCCGAGATCGAACCTCTCGAAACCGGGCACCTCGACGTCGGCGACGGTCAACACATCTACTGGGAGGTCTCCGGAAACCCGGATGGGGCACCGGTGGTGTTCGTACACGGGGGTCCGGGCGGTGCCACGAATCCGCTGCAGCGGCGCTACTTCGATCCCGAGGCCTACCGGATCGTGTTGTTCGATCAGCGTGGTTGCGGGCAATCGACCCCGCATATCGCCGACGGCGGCGATCTGTCCGTCAACACCACCGACCGGTTGATCTCGGACATGGAGAAGCTCCGCGAGCACCTGGCTGTCGACACGTGGTTGGTATTCGGCGGTTCGTGGGGCTCGACGCTGTCGCTGGCCTACGCCCAGTCGCACCGCGATCGGGTCCGCGGACTGATCCTTCGGGGGATCTTTCTCGTACGACCGTCGGAGATCGACTGGTACTACGGGGGCGGTGCCGGCCACATCTTCCCCGATCTGTGGGAGCAGTTCCTCGCGCCGATTCCTACGAGCGAGCGCGACGGCGATCTCGTCGAGGCATATCACCGGCAGTTGATGTCCGCCGACCTCGAGGCAGCGACCACCGCCGCGGTGGCGTGGTCCTCCTGGGAGGCAGCGACAAGCTACCTTCTACCGAAACCTGATGCAGTACAGGATAATTCGGATCGACGATTCGCCTTGGCGTTCGCCGGGATCGAAAATCACTACTTCCGCAACAACTGCTTTCTCGAGGAGAATCAATTGCTGCGTGACGCCCACCTGCTCGACGGGATTCCGGGCGTCATCGTGCAGGGCCGCTATGACGTCGTCTGCCCGGCGACGAGTGCATGGGCACTGCACAAGGCCTGGCCCGCTGCGGATCTGGTGATCGTCGACGACGCCGGGCATTCGGCGGCCGAGCCGGGCACCGTGCACCACCTCGTCGAGGCCACCGACCGCTTCAGGCCGTGACAGGCGAGTAATCGAAAGCGACCTTGCGTGAGTCGGTGTCGGCCCGGGTGAGCCGGACCGTCACCGACTCCCCCGCCGGTGGTTCGCCGTCGCACGTTCCGATGACGATGGGCTCCGACACGAGCACCTCGGCATCTCGCTTACCCTCGGCACCGCGAAGAACTACCGCGTCGAACGTCTCACCCACTCGGGCTTCCAGAACGTGCGCCTCGGTGAGGTCGATGCAGGCGCGGTCGACTTTCGATGCCGCAGAATCGGATCCTCGCATGATGGCAGGCAGTTCCGGCAAGGCCTCCGCCGCCCAACCCGGCACCGGCGTTCCGGCGACGACCGCCAGGCACACTTCGGTGGCGAAGCGATCCGACAGCCGACGCAACGGCGCCGTGACATGGGCATAGGGCGCGCCTATTCCCGAGTGCTCCACCGTCGCGTCACCGGCGGCCGGGCCGGTCGTGCGATCGAACGCGAGGTAGTCCGCTCCGCGGAGCAAACCGGTGGCCTGACTCATCATCGCCAGCGTCGACGGTGAATCTGCAGGCAGGCCGGCCAGAACAGCGCCCGCCGATGCTCCTGTGGGCCACTCGATTCCGAGTGCGGCGGCCGTCTTCTTCAGCGTGTCGACGGCTTCGGGTGCCGCGGGCGGGAGAGTACGGACAATACCGATTCCGGCGTCGAGCATGATCCTGGCGGCGCACATTCCCGTCAGCAGTGACACCTCGGCGTTCCAACCGTCCACCGCGGTGCGTGGCTGCAGGACGATGCGCCAGCCCTGTCCGTCGGGCACCACTTCTTGCTCGGGCAGGGTGATGTCGATGGCTCCGCGCCGTCTGGCTGCAGCTTCACGCTGCGCCCCGAATTCGGCCAGCGCAGCGATGGACGGATGCGGTGTGCCCGCGTCCACACTTGCCTGCACCGCGGCGTAGTCGAGCCGGGCGGTCGATCGAACAAGAGCGCGGGTGACCGTCCACGCGGCCGCCTCACCGGCGTCGTCGAGTTCGATCGTCCACAGTGCTGCGCAGCGAGTCTGTCCCTCCAGCAAGCTTCCCGAGCCCTCCGACAACTCACGTGGATGAAGCGGAACGGATCCGTCGGGAAGGTAGAACGTCTGGCCGCGCCGGCGGGTTTCGGTGTCGAGCGCTCCCCCCGGCAGCACCAGTGCACCCACGTCTGCAATTGCGTAGTGCACCACCAATCCGTTGGACGTCTTCTCGATATGGACGGCTTGATCGAGGTCCTTGGAACCGGGCGGGTCGATGGTGACGAACGGAATGTCGGTGCGGTCGACCCTGTTGTCGGCGTGCAGATCTCGCGCGCTGCGCGCCTCCTGCACCACCGCTTCCTCGAAGACGTCGGACAGACCGAACTCGGACCTGATGGCCTCGAAATCGAAGTTCGGAGCCTTCAGCCGGGTGAGCAGCACCGTCAGTTGTTCCAGTCGTCTTCGGAGTCGGCGGCCTTGTTGCGTGCGGCGGCGATCTTCAGCGCCTGCTCTGCGGTGGCCTTGTCCGGATAAGGACCCATGCGGTCGAGGGCATTGGTCTCCTTGCCCTGTACAACCTGCTTGGTGCTGATGTCGTAGTACCAGGAGCTGTCGTCGTCGGTCATGACTTCCAGTGTGCCCCATGGAGCGACACGACAGGAGAACTGCGAGAGAAAAGATGAGTGCGAACGAGTCGGCCTGTAAGCCGGATCCTGTCTGCCGTTCCTGCTTTCGCAGGATCGACGTCGACGACCATCCATCTGGGCACACCGTCGCCGGGTACCTCGAGCAGTCCACCCGCAGGCTCGGGCGAGCAGCCCTCGAGCACCTGCGCAGCTGCACCCCTTACGCGATGCAGCCTTCGACCTTGCTCCGGGCGGGGTTTACCTAGCCACCCCAGTCACCTGGGGTGCTGGTGCGCTCTTACCGCACCGTTTCACCCTGACCTGCCGTTCGATTCCGAAGAACCGATCAGCAGGCGGTCTGTTTTCTGTGGCACTGTCCCGCGAGTCACCTCGGGTTGCCGTTAACAACCGCCCTGCTCTGTGGAGTCCGGACTTTCCTCGGCCCGAAGCGCGACGGAAAAAATCCGCCGGTCCTTCGAGCCGCAGCCGTCCGGCCAACTCGTTCGCGGTTGCACAGCCTACTCGGCGCTCCATGCCTGCCGGTAACCGAACTACAGTTCCCTCTATGAGTGAGTGGGTCGTGTTGCTGCGCGGCATCAACGTCGGCGGCATCAACATCAAGATGGTCGACCTACGTGAGGCGCTGAGCGCGGCCGGCTTCACGAATGTCCGCACGATTCTGGCGACCGGCAACGTACTGCTCCAGTCTCCGCTGAACGCTGCCGCCCTGAAAGCACAGGTGGAAAGCACGCTTGCCCAGGCGTTCGGCTACCAGGCCTGGGTTGTCGTGCTGGCCGTGCCGACACTTCGAGCGATAGTGCAGTCCTACCCGTTCGACGCCGAACGTGAAGGCTGGCATCCTTATGTGGTGTTCGGTAGCGACGATAGCCATTTGACCGAATTGTCCGCTCTTGCAGGAGAACTCGACTCCGAGCTCGAGAGAATCGCCGAAGGGAACAACGTGCTCTATTGGGAGGTGCGTAAAGGCAGCACCACCGACAGCACGTTCGGGAAAGCCACGGCCAAAGCGAAGTACAAGGCAACGACAACGACGCGAAACGTTCGCACTCTCGTGAAGATTCTCGCGTGACCGTTCTCGCTGCGGCATTGGTCGCCGCCGTTCTCGTGTTCGCCATCGTTCGCCCGCGCGGTCTCCCCGAGATCGTTGCTGCGCTTCCGGCGGCAGCAGTGGTTCTTCTCGTCGGCCTCGTCAGCCTCGATGCTGCACGCGAGCAAGTGCTCGAACTCGCACCCACCGTCGTGTTCTTGGCATTCATCCTGATCCTGGCGCACCTGTCGGATGCACTCGGAGTGTTCACGTGGATAGCCGCGAAACTACGACGAGGATCCAAGGAAAGTCCGCGCAGACTGCTGACTCTGGTGTTCGCGGCGGCGGCCTCGACCACCGCGGTTCTCAGCCTCGACGCCACCGTCGTTCTGCTGACCCCGGCCATTATCGGGGCGGCTCGCATCCTGGGAATGTCGCCGCGCCCGCACAGTTACGCCACTGCGCACCTGTCCAATTCGGCATCGACTTTGTTGCCGGTCTCGAACCTGACCAACCTTCTCGCCTTCGCCGCGACCGGACTGACCTTCCTGCACTTCACCGCGCTGATGGCACTGCCGTGGATCTTCGCGGTCGCCATCGAACTCGCGGTGTTCCTGATCTTCTTCCGTAAGGACCTGACCCGTACCGCTGCACCGCAGGACACCCCGAACGAACAGAGCAACGACGACGTCCCCGCACCTCGAACCACGCTGGCGATTCTCGGCGCGACACTCATCGGCTTCGCCGTGGCGGGACTGTTCGACATCGAACCGTTCTGGGTCGCTGCGGTGGGATCCATTGCGCTCGCGATCCCGGCACTACGCGCTCGGCGAACCACACCTCGGGCCATACTGCGCGGTGCCGATCTGCCGTTCTGCGGCTTCGTCTTTCTGCTCGGCATCGTCGTTCTCGGCGTCACCACGGGACCGATCGGCGACTGGCTAGCGCGAATACTGCCGTCCGACACCACCTTCGCATCCTTACTGGCGGCGGCCGCCATTGCGGCGGTGGCGTCTAACATCGTCAACAACCTGCCCGCGACGCTGCTGCTACTGGCCGCATTCGGAGCGGACGCTCCCCCGGCTTTGTTGTTGGCCATGGTGATCGGGGTGAACCTCGGCCCCAACCTCACCTACGTCGGGTCGCTGGCGATCATGCTCTGGCGACGCGTCGCATCGGCCAACGACGAGCCGGCGGACCTGAGGACGTTCACCATTCTCGGCGTCATCACGACTCCCCTGACCATCGTCGGCGCAGTGGCGGGCCTTTGGGTGGCGCTGCAGATCTGACCGCGTAGGGATCAGTCCCGCCGGGTCAGATGCGAGGTGTCGTTGACCAGACGTACCGATGCCCCGCCGTCGGGGTAGAACTCGGCGATGCTCAGCGAGGCGAGGTCGAGGTGCAGTCGATACAGCAACGACGGGCCGACGTCGAGTGCGAGTTGCAGCAGCATCTTGATCGGGGTGACGTGGGTGACCACCAGAACGGTCTTCCCGGCGTATTCGGTGAGCAACTGATCGCGGGTCGCTTCGATGCGCACACGCACCGAGTCGAAACTCTCCCCGTTCGGCGGTGCTACCGAGGTGTCGCCCATCCACGCCTTGTGTACCTCGGGATGACGCTCCATGGCCTCGGTGAACGTCAGTCCCTCCCAGTCACCGAAGTCCGTTTCGATGAGACCGTCGACGGTGGTCACGGGTAATCCAAGCTTGCCCGCAGTCGCTGCGGCGGTCTGCTGAGCCCGTGCCAGCGGTGAGGCCACGATGGCGTCGATATCAGTGCGTACACCGAGAACCGTTGCGGCAGAATCTGCTTGGCGTTGCCCTAGTTCCGTCAAGTCAGGATTGCCGCGGCCGGAGTATCGTCGGTCGACCGACATGGGAGTCTGGCCGTGCCGCAACAGCAACAGGCGTGTCGGCTCCCCCACCGCACCGGTCCAACCGGGCGACATGGCCTTCTTCGCAACCGGCTCGGCGTTCTTTTCGACCGGCTCCGCCTTCTTCTCGACCGGCTCGACATCGGGCAGTTCAGTCAGGTCCACCCCCTCGGCGGCTGCGTCCATCGCCTCGTTGGCCAACCCATCGGCGTGCGAGTTCTGCGCGCGCGGGATCCACTGGTAGGTGACGGAATCGAATTCGCGAGCGAGTTGGGCCGCTTGACGCTGCAGCGGAATCATGTCCGGATGCTTCACTTTCCAGCGTCCGGACATCTGCTCGACGACGAGCTTGGAGTCCATCCGAACGGCAACCTCGCGGGCCCCGACATCGCGGGCCGCGCTCAGCGCAGCGATCAAGCCGTTGTACTCGGCAACGTTGTTGGTCGCTATCCCCAGCGATGCTCGACGTTCGGCGAGCACCTGCGAGCGATCGGCACTGAACACCACTGCGCCGTATCCAGCCGGCCCGGGGTTCCCACGCGATCCACCGTCGGCCTCGGCTACGACCCTCGACACCGGGCTCAAATTCCGGATTCCTTGGTGCGCACCAGAATTGCGTTGCACTCGGAACAGCGAATCAGAGCATCCGCAGGCTTGTTGGCGATGCTCGCGATTTCGTTGCGGTCGAGTTCGATGCGACACGCTCCACAACGGCGAGCCTGCAGCAATGCCGCACCACGACCGGTGAGCGCGCGCTGCTTCTCGTAGAGCGCAAGGAGATCCGCGGGCAACCCCGACACCAACGATTCGCGGCGCTCGGCGCTGCGCTTCTCGGCAGTATCGAGGTCCGCGACGGCGTCGTCGCGACGACGGCCGGCATCGACCAGTTCGTCCTCGATCTGCGTCAGCTGCGCACCGGCATGCTCGTAGTCCCGCTCGCTGGCCTCACGCTGCTCCATGACCTCGAGCAATTCCTCCTCGAGGATGCCCTGGCGACGCTCGAGGCTGCCGAGCTCGTGCTGCAACTCGGTCATCTGCTTCGGCGCGATGGTGCCGCTCTCGAGCATCTTCTTGTCGCGAGCCTCGCGTTGACGAACCGCGTCGACCTCGCCTTCGAGCTTTCGAATGTCCCGGTCGAGGTCGTCCATCGAAATCTGCACCGTCACCGCAGCGTCCTTGCGGGTGATGCGCTCGGTCTCGAGCTTGTCCACTTCCTGCTGCTCGGGGAGGCTTTTGCGGCGGTGGGCGATCTGCGAGAGTTCGGTATCCACACCGGCCAATTCGAGCAGCGAGGCCTGGACTTTGGGATCGACGTTCACGCTTGATGACTCCTGCGACTATGGAAGTTGGTAAGAGATCACCCTACCGGCTGCTCGAAATCGAGAACGCCGGATCGACTCCGACCGCTGGTCGCGGGTTTCCACAACCTGCGAAGTCCACCGTTCACAACGTCCACGGGTCGGTACGAACGTCGGTCACCCGGCTGCTCCACCCGTCGGTGCCACCGAAAGCGGCATCGACGATGCCGCGCGCCTGTTCACACCAGGGGAACTCCGAGGCCCAGTGCGCGGTGTCGATCACCGGGGGGCCGCCGGCACGCACGTGCTCGTCGACCGGGTGGTGCCGGAGGTCCGAGGTGACGTACACGTCGGCGTCGGTCCGCGCGACTGCAGAGAGGAACGAATCCCCCGCTCCGCCGCACATCGCGACCACCGAGACCGTGGCCTCAGGATTCCCTGCAGCGCGTACTCCCCACGTCGTGGCCGGCAATGCCGCGCGGACGACCTCGGTGAACTCGGCCAACGTCATCGGATCAGGCAGTCGACCGATGCGCCCCAGGCCGGTGCACGACGGTAGGGCCGCGGATTCGAAGACGTCGAACGCGGGCTCCTCGTAGGGGTGCGTGTGACGCAGAGCCGACAGGACTTGCGCGCGTTTCGATTCGGGCGCGACAACCTCGATGCGATCCTCCGTCTCCGTGTGCACCTCACCGAGAACACCCAGTGTCGGGTGGGCATCGGGGCCGGGGCGGAACTGACCGAGACCGGTGGTCTGCCAGCTCGCTTCGCTGTAGTCGCCGATCTGCCCGGCTCCGGCATCGAACAGGGCTTGCCGTACCGCGGGCGAGTCGCCGGACGGCACGAAGACCACCCACTTGTCATGGGCAGGAGCAGGAATGGGGTCCAGTGGCCTGGTATCGATTACACCGAGCGCGTCGGCGAGTGCATCGGAAACACCCGGGTCGGCCGAATCTGCATTGGTGTGGGCGGTGAACAGTGCGCAATCGGATTTGATGAGGCGATGGATCACTGCGCCTTTGGCGGTATTCGCCGCTACCGTGTCCACACCTTTGAGCAGCAGCGGGTGGTGGGCAACTATCAGATCGGCACCCCACGCGATGGCCTCGTCGACCACCGCCTCTGTCACGTCGACGGTGTAAACAACTTTCTGCACAACGGCTTCGGGATCGCCGCACACCAACCCCACGGAATCCCAGCTCTCCGCCAGATGCGGTGGGTACGCAGCGTCGAGTACCTCGATGACATCGGCCAGAGTCACTGCCATGTTCGTTGCTCTCCTCACAGAACGGTGTTCAACGCATCCACCAGTATGTCGACCTGCTGCGATTCTCGGACCGCCACGCGCAGATAGTGGCGATCCAGACCCGGAAACGTGTCCCCGCGTCGGACGGCAATGCCCATCGTGCGCAGCCGTTCTCGTACCGAATCGGCACCGTCGACGCGTAACAGCAGAAATGGGGCGCGGGCCGGACCGGCGATCTCGAGACCCAGGGTGCCGAGTCGCTCGATCATCGCGCGTCGTTCGCGATCGATGCGCTCGGATTCGATTCGCGCCTGGTCGACGGCGAACGGTTCGGTGCACGCGCGGATAGCTTCGATCTGCAGAGTCCCCAGCGGCCAGTGCGCGCGGCCGTGCTGCATCCGTGCCAGGACGTCAGGGTGACCCAGCGCGTATCCGCACCGCAATCCCGCCAACGCCCACGTCTTCGTCAGGCTGCGCAGGACCAGCACGTCCGCCGAGCTCTGCGACCCGGCCGACTCTCCAGCACCGAGCACCGCGTCGGCGAAGGCTTCGTCGATCACCACCGTGCGACCGGGGCGACGCAGGCGCAGGACCGTCTCGCAGGGGTGCAGGACCGAAGTGGGGTTGGTCGGGTTGCCGATGATCACCATGTCGGCGGCGTCGGGCACCAGGGCCACGTCGAGCACGAAAGGGGGCGGTAGGACTACCCGGTGTACCGGCACACCCGCCTGCGCCAGGACCCAATCGGGCTCGGTGAAAGACGGGTGAATGGTTGCCGCGAGGTGTGGCTCCAAGCGCGGCAGCATCGAGAAGCCCTCGGCCCCGCCGCTGAGCAGCAGCACCTCGTCCGGGGAGCGGCCGTGGTGCGCGGCCACCTGTTCTCGTGCGGCGTACTCGGCCGCGGCGCCCGGGTACGACCCCAGCGATGTCAGCGCTGCGGCAAGCCTGTCCCGAAGCCACGCCGGCGGACCGTCACCGCGCACGTTGACGGCGAAGTCGACGAATCCGGACTCGACCTCTACATCTCCATGGTGACGAAGGAGCTCATCCGGCGTGTGCCGAAGGAGCGAGTCGGGTTGGGCGGTTGCATCGGGCATCGCGACGAGCGTAGCCGCAGGGGTTCGCTTCGTAGGCGCACCGATAGGCTTCGAATATGCCTGCCGTTGCCCCCGCATCCGTCGTCCTGTTCGATCTCGACGGAACGTTGACCGATTCCGCGCCGGGCATTCATGCCGGTTTTCGCCATGCGTTGGCTTCTGTCGGAGCGCCCGCACCGTCCGAACAGCAGTTGTCTCTCGTCGTCGGGCCTCCTTTGATCGACACGCTGCGCGCGATGGGGCTGGACGAGGAGACAGCTCAGCGAGCACTTGCCGCCTACTTCGACCGCTACGACGAGCGCGGGTGGGCCGAGAACACCGTCTTCGACGGCATCGAGAAGGTCCTGGCAGGGCTGCAGGATCGCGGTGTTCGGCTGGGTGTCGCGACATCGAAGTCGGAGCGTTTCGCTGTGCGGATTCTCGACCACTTCGGGCTGTCGAGGTACTTCGAGTTCATCGGCGGTGCCAGCAACGACGGCACGCGACGGGCCAAGTCCGATGTCATCGCGCATGCGCTGAGAAATCTCGGCGTCGAACCGGTCGAGTCCGCGGACGGCGGCACCGTCGGCGTGGTCATGATCGGAGATCGTGACCACGACGTGCACGGTGCCGGTCGATTCGGCATTCCGACCGTTTACGTCGAGTGGGGGTACGGCATCGACGGAGAAAGCGATGACGCCGCCTTCACGGCCTCGAACATGGAAGAACTTGCTGCGGTACTCGAGCAGAACACGGCGCGCGAGCAGTGACCGAGCCGCAGCACGTGACATTCGTGTGCACCGGCAACATCTGTCGATCGCCGATGGCCGAGAAGGTCTTCGCGGCGCATCTCCGCGAGGCCGGTCTCGAGGACTCGGTCCGGGTGTCGAGCGCAGGCATCGACGGCTGGCATGTAGGCGACGGTGCCGATCCACGAACGGTCGCCGAGCTCGATGCCCACGGCTACGACAGCGAGCACGAGGCCGCTCAGGTGGGGCCGGATCACCTGGGTGCCGATTTGATCGTGGCGCTCGACACCGGCCACGCGAAGGCGCTGCTGCAGCTCGGTGCGTCGGCCGATCGGGTGGCCCTGTTGCGATCCTTCGACCCCGATGCCGACGACTCGTCGGTTGCCGACCCGTACTACTCGTCCGACGCGGCGTTCACCGAGGTTCGCGAGCAGATCGAAAGTGCGGTCCCCGGGCTGTTGAACTGGGCGCGGTCTCGGTTCTCCGGCTGACCCGGCTACCGTGGTGGGGTGGAGAAGTTAGGGTTCTTGCTGCGTCCGAAGTGGTTGGTGCTGGCCGCCGTCGCACTGGCTTTCGCGTTTCTGTGCTTCAGCGTGCTCGCTCCGTGGCAGCTCGGCAAGAACACCTCGACCTCGGCGCGCAACGATCTGATCACTCGGTCGGTCGACGCCGAGCCGGTACCCCTCTCGGAGGTCCTCACCGCCGACGGTTTTGCGGCCGACGACGAATGGCGTCGAGTGATTGCGACCGGCTCCTACCTGCCCGATTCCGAGGCGTTGGTACGGCTGCGCAGCATCCGTGAGCAGCCCGCGTACGAGGTCATCACCCCGTTCGTGATCGACGGTGGACCCACCGTGCTGGTCAACCGCGGGTACGTACTGCCGGTCGAGGGCACCCGACCACCCGACTTCGCGCCCGCGCCCACTGGCCAGGTCACGCTCGACGCCCGGGTGCGCCAGGCCGAGGGCACGTCGCGGGAGCCGATCGAGGAAGACGGTCACCTGCAGGTCTACAACATCAATCCGGAACAGATCGGAGCAGCGGTCGGCGTCGACGCGATCGACGGGTACCTGCAGCTCGACGACGATCAGCCGGGTGGCCTCGGTTTGATCGAATTACCGCAGACCGATGCGGGGCCTTACCTCTCCTACGGTCTGCAGTGGCTCGCGTTCGGCATCATGGCACCGCTGGGTCTGGCGTACTTCGTTCGCGCCGAGATCAGGGAGCGTCGTATGTCTCGTTCCGAGATGGCCGATGCACTGTCGGACGAGCCGGAACCGCTGCCCGACAACCGGACCGGCTCGGACGACCAACGCGGTTCAGAAGACCAACGCGGTTCAGAAGATCAGGAAGAAGAGTTCACCCTTCCCACCCGACGCGAGAAGCGGGCCAGAGCCCGCGCTGCGTCACGTCCGACGGTGCCGTCGAACCCTCGCCTCGCCGATCGCTACGGCAAGAATCGCTGACGCGATCACCGACAGTTCTTGCACTCGCGTAGACAGGGTGACCGCGCGGCGAAGATCGCGCGCTGTAGGCGACGGTCCGTCTCCGAGAGTCGGCCGGTTCTCGACGCCGTGGCGATATTGGGTTCTGCCTCCGAGGCGCAGTCCCAGCGCGCCGGCAGCTGCGGCCTCGGCGACGCCTGCATTCGGGCTGGGGTGCTTCGACGCGTCGCGACGCCACATCTTTGCTGCTTGGGCGGGCGAGCCGTCCACCAGCGGTGCCGCCAAGACCGTCGCCGTGCCGGTGGCCCGGGCGGGTATCAGATTGAGTACGTCGTCGATTCGCGCCGAGGCCCAGCCGAAGCGCAGATACTTCTCGGACCGGTAGCCGACCATGGCGTCGAGCGTGTTGCTCGCACGGTAGGCCAGGATTCCCGGCACGCCCGCAAGTGCTCCCCACACCAGGACACCCACCGCGGCGTCGGAGGTGTTCTCCGCGATGGATTCCAGTGCTGCGCGCGCGAGTCCGTCGGAGTCGAGTGACTCGGGATCGCGCCCGCACAGTGACGGAAGCAGCGCTCGCGCGCCGGTGAGGTCGTCGCTGTCGAGGTGATCGGCCATCCGGCCGCCTACTGCGGACAACGACGTTCCTCCCAGCGCTGCCCAGGTGGCGGCCGCGACCAGAGCGGCCTCGGCCGGTGCGCCCAGGCGCGCGGCACTGCGGCTCGAGCCGATACCGAGAGCGGTAATCGAACCGATCAGCGTCACGGCATGGAGAACCCCGGCACTTGTGCTGTCACGGTAGAGAAGTCGTTCCACGTGCAGTGCCGTCGTGCCGAATCCGGCAACCGGATGCCAGCGCTTCGGGTCTGCGAACACGCGATCGAGGCCGTAGCCGATCAACAAGCCGATCGCTCGGGGGTGTGTCCACATCCCACGAATCTTGCCAACTGCGCATCCGGTGCAGGAAACCGGTGTGTCAGGCCCAGCGCTGACGGTATGCGCCCGCCAGCTGGCGGTTGCGGAAGTCGATGTCGCTTCCGTCGTTGAGCAGTGCGATCGCCATTCCCACGAAGCCGACTGCTGCCATTACGAACATTGTCATGATTCCCCCAGAATCTCGAGTGGATCCGCTGTGCGGACTTGGCCGTACCCGATTGTTACCCGCCAGTAGGGCGTTTTCTACGCGATTGAGGCGGCCGTCACGTGTGTCTGTCATCACGAGACGTGCGTCTCATCCGAACGTCCAAAATCGAACGGCCACTGGTTAATTCGCACTGCGCACTTGTTCCGGGAATTCTGCGACGTAGGCGCGAGACGGTCCGAGTCGAACGCCCGCACCGACCGTCCACGGTGTGCACATATGCACGGCAGGCTGCGGATCTGGCCTTTGACATGTGCACCGACCCCAGTGAGACTCGAGACACACCGATGGGAGGGATCGAACGTCCGCGCCCCCTCGCCGGCAAAGCTCGGACCGAAAACTGACCGAAGGAGCACACCATGGTTGCCAATATTTCGTTTCCTCGGTTCCTCAAACTGGGCGGCGGTGCCGTCGACGAGTTGGGCACAGTCCTCACCGATCTCGACGTATCTCGCCCCCTGCTCGTCACCGATGCGTTCATGGCCGAGAACGGTTCCGCCGATCGTTTGATGCAGATCATGACCGAGGCCGGAAAGACGCCCGCGCTGTTCTCGGGCACCGTCCCGGATCCGACCACCGAGTCGTTGGTCGCCGGTCTCGAAGCGGTGCAGCAGCACTCGGCCGACTCGATCATCGGGTTCGGTGGTGGTAGTCCCATGGACACGGCCAAGGCGCTCGCCATTCTCGCGGTGCAGGGCGGAACGATGCGGGACTTCAAGGCTCCCGTGCTCTCGACCGGTCCTGCCCTGCCGATCATCGCCATTCCCACCACCGCCGGAAGTGGTTCGGAAGCAACGCAGTTCACCATCATCACCGACGTTGCCTCGGACGAGAAGATGTTGTGCCCTGGGCTGTCCTTTCTGCCGATCGCATCCATCATCGACTTCGAGTTGACGATGTCGATGCCGGCGCGTCTGACCGCCGACACCGGCGTCGATGCGCTGACGCATGCCATCGAGGCGTACGTCAGCAAGAAGGCCAACCCCATCTCCGACGGTTTGGCGCTCAGTGCGATTCGCACGATCGGAACGTCAGTGCTGCGGGCATACCGGGACGGCGACGACCGGCAGGCGCGCGAGGCGATGATGCATGCCTCGACGCAGGCCGGCATGGCGTTCTCCAACGCCAGTGTCTGTCTGGTGCACGGCATGAGCCGGCCGATCGGTGCGCATTTCCATGTGGCGCACGGGCTGTCGAATGCAATGCTCTTGCCCGCCGTCACCGCATTCTCGATTACCGGGGCATCGGCGCGCTACGCCGACTGTGCTCGTGCGCTCGGTGCGGCGTCGGAAAGCGATTCGGATCAGGTTGCCGGGGGCAAGTTGCAGGACGCGATCGTCACCCTGTGCCGTGACGTCGAAGTTCCGACGCCGGAGACGTTCGGAATCGACAAGTCGAGGTGGGACGAGCTGTTGCCGTTGATGGCCGACCAGGCTCTGGCCTCGGGCAGCCCGGGCAACAATCCAGTCGTCCCGACGGCGGAGCAGATCGTCGATCTGTACCGCCAGGTATACGCCGGGGTCTAGGCCGATTCACCGGGCACGCGGGCGGCAACGGTGTCGCGCCGCGTGTTTCGGCGTTGCACCAAAATGCCGCCGATGACCGTGACTGCTGCCAGCACTGCCGACAGCAGGATCGACGACCGCTGTTCCGGCCGGACCACCATCATCACCAGGACGAAGACGATGAACCCGATGGCCAAGTAGGTGAGCCACGGGTACAACCACATGCGGACGGCCGGGCGTTCGCCGTCGCGGTCGAGTTTGCGTCGCAACACCAATTGACTACTGGCGATGGCGAGGTACACGAACAGCGCGACGGCACCGGTGGTGGCCAGCAGGTAGGTGAAAAGCTTCTCGGGCAGTACGTAGTTGCCGACGACCGCCAGGAATCCGAGAACCATCGACGCGATCACCGCGACCCACGGCACTCCGTTGGACGTGATCTTCTTGACCGCGCGAGGTGCATCGCCTCGATCACCGAGTGAGTACAACATGCGCGACGCGGTGTAGAGCGCCGAATTCAAGCACGATGCGACTGCGGTCAGGATGACGATGTCCATGATGGTCTCCGCATGCGGAATTCCCATCTTGGACAACACGTACTGATACGAGCCGGTAGCCGGGTCCAACTCGTTCCAGGGCACCAACGCGACGATGATGAAGATGGATCCGAAGTAGAAGATCGAGATCCGCCAGATCACCGAGTTCGTCGCGCGGGTGATTCCCTTTGCCGGGTCCTTGGATTCGGCGGCGGCGATAGTGACGATCTCCGACCCCATGAACGAGAACATCGTGGTGAGCATGGCCGCGATCACGGCACCGAAGCCGAGCGGCATGAAGCCGCCCGAGGCCCAGAGCTGGTCCACACCACTGACTTCGGAGTTCGGCAGCCAACCCAGGATGGCTGCGATACCGAGACCGATGAACGCGATGATGGCCACTACCTTCACCAACGCGAACCAGAACTCGAACTCGCCGTAGTTGCCGACACTGATCAAGTTGGTCGCGGTGAGCGCAACGACGATGATCAAAGCCCACATCCACTGGGCACCGCCCAGCCAGTTGGTCAGGATGGCGGCAGCGGCCGTCGCCTCGACGGGGATCACCAGCACCCAGAACCACCAGTACAGCCAGCCGACCGAGAATCCGGCCCAATGACCCAGTGCACGTGTGGCATAAGTGGAGAACGAGCCGGTGTCGGGGTTGGCCGTGGCCATCTCCCCCAGCATTCGCATGACCAGGATGACCAGCAGCCCGGCAAAGAAGTAGGCCAGCAACACCGCAGGCCCGGCCGTTGCGATCGCATTGGCGGAGCCCACGAACAGGCCGGCACCGATGACTCCCGCGATCGAGATCATGGTCACGTGCCGCGGTTTGAGACTGGTCCCGAGTCCGTGTTCCCCGGTATCTGGCTTATCGGTAATTGCCATCCCAGTAGTCCAGCACACGGTCGGGCGTCCCGCAGCGAGTGACCGAATTGTCCAGACAGTCAGTGGTACATGCGGCGGGCTTACGGGCGACCTCCGCCGGGCATACTGGCGGCATGACAGTCGACGCTGGGCGCTCAACGGATTCGATCACTATCGTCGGCGCAGGCATCGCCGGTACCGCCTGTGCCCGAGTACTGCACGACGCGGGCGTTCCTTTCCGCATCGTCGATCGTGGACGGGCACCGGGCGGGCGCATGTCCTCACCCGAACTGCACGGGCGTCGCGTCGATCTGGGTGCCGGATACTTCACCGTCCGAGACCAGGACTTCTCGACGGTGGTTGCCGACTGGGAAGCGAGGGGTCTGGCGCGGCAGTGGGCCAATACGTTCGGCATTCTCAAGCCCGAGACGGCACCGTGCACCACCACCGGCCCGGTTCGATGGGCGACTCCGCACGGACTCCGTTCTCTGGTGCGAGACTTGCTGGGAGACTTCGACGTCGAAGGATCCTCGGAATTGATCGACCTACCCGACGGCCACGTCGTGATTGCGATGCCCGATCCTCAGGCGACGCGACTGACCGCAGTTCCCGACCCCGTCGATTACGAACCGGTCATCGCGGTGGCATGCGAATTCGACGGATTGGATGTGCCGTTCCGCGACGCAGCCTTCGTCAACGATCATCCCGATATCGCGTTCGTCGTCGATGACGGTGCCCGGCGGGGCGACGGTGCCCCAGTGCTGGTGGTGCATACAACCTCGGAGCGAGCACAACAGCACCTCGCCGATCCCGACGGCGCGATCGCCCCGGTCGTCGACGCGCTGCGCGAACTCTCGGTCGTCTCCACGACACCCAGCTGGACACACGCCCATCGATGGACGTTCGCAAAGCCTGCGTCGCAACACGACTCCACGTATGCGCTCGAGCAGCGCGATGGACGACTCGTCGGGTTCGCCGGCGATCAATGGTGTGCATCCGGAGCGCCTAGGGTCGAAAGTGCATGGCGTTCGGGCACCGATGTCGGTACAGAGTTGGTTCGCCGGCTTCAGGGCTGACGCGCCAGGGCCTAGTCGCTGACGAATCTCACTGTCTCGTCCAGAGGCGCGCGGTTGGTGCGGAACCCGTTGATCGGGTGTGTCTCGTCCGGGTAGCCGAAGGAGATGCCTGCCACTACCCGGCGGGTGTCCGGGATGTCGAACCACTGATGCAGAAACGGTGAGTACGCGGCCAATGCCGCCTGCGCGATAGCCCCCAGACCGAGGCTCTGCGCCGCGAGCAAGAAGGTCTGCAGATACAACCCACAATCGACCGCGCCGTACACACCGAGATCGGCGTCGGTGGTGATGATGGCCGCGTGCGGGGCGTCGAACAGCTCGTAATTGCGAATGAACTGACGCGTCGTTGCCTCGGTGTCGGACTTGACGACGCCGATGCTCTCGTAGAGCGCGCCGCCGCACTCACGTCGTCGAGCCCGATGCAGGGCGTTGTAGTTGGCCGGAAACGGGAAGTCCGGCTGCGGAACCCCGGACGCCACATGCTCGACCAACGCCTCGGAGAACTTACGGGTGGCGTCGCCTTCGGTGACGATGACCTGCCACGACTGAGTGTTGGACCAGGAGGGTGTACGCCGGGCGGCAGAGAGCAGTTGCTCGAGCACATCGCGCGAAACCTGCTTGGGCAGGAATTGCCGGCACGAGTAGCGCCCGTCGAGAAGTTCGGTCAGTGCTTCGTACCGGGTCACGTCGAAATCCGCCTCGTGTCAGTGCCGTCGGGTGCAGATCGAACGTAGCACCACCGCTGTGGGGGGCGGGGGGGGG
>NZ_JBHNYO010000005.1:0-283932 GCF_054960675.1 Rhodococcus sp. PSi06 | reverse complement strand
GTCGACCTGGGATGAGTCGACGGTGTGGGTGGCCCCGAGGTCGAGAGCCCAGTCGAGTTTCTTCTTGTCGCGGTCCACGGCGATGATCGTCGACGCCCCCGCCAGGCGCGCCCCGGCGATCGCGGCGTCACCGACTCCGCCGCAGCCGATCACCGCCACCGAATCCCCGCGCGAGACATGCCCGGTGTTCATCGCCGCCCCGAGCCCGGCCATCACCCCGCAGCCGAGCAATCCCACGACCGCGGGGTCGGCGTCGGGATCGACCTTGGTGCATTGGCCTTCGTGGACGAGGGTTTTCTCCGCGAACGCCCCGATTCCCAACGCCGGGGTCAGTTCGGTGCCGTCGGAGAGAGTCATCTTCTGCGCTGCGTTGTGGGTGTCGAAGCAGTACCAGGGGGTGCCCTTCTTGCAGGCCCGGCATTCCCCGCACACTGCTCGCCAGTTCAGCACCACGAAGTCGCCGACCTCGACGTGTTCGACGCGGTCGCCGACTGTTTCGACGATGCCGGCTGCTTCGTGGCCGAGCAGGAACGGGAACTCGTCGTTGATGCCGCCCTCGCGGTAATGCAGATCGGTATGACACACCCCGCATGCCGCAATCTTCACGATCACCTCGTTCGGGCCCGGATCGGGGATGGTGATCGTCTCGATCGAGACGGGCTCACCCTTGCTCTTGGCGACAACGGCGCGGACCTGCTGCGGCATGTATTCCTCCACTGGAAATCGTGTGTAGCGTGCTCGGTTCAGCCTCGCACAACGCATCGTCACGTGGCGACATCTGCATTCGTTCGGTGTGACGAGCCGTGGAATTCACACACTCGTGACCGAGTGGGCACACAGGCTTCTCGTGGGAGCGGTACCTATGAACGATGTCTGCACCCATGGAATACGACCTGGTGGTCATCGGCTCGGGCCCCGGCGGCCAGAAGGCTGCGATCGCGGCCGCAAAACTTGGCAAGCGAGTGGCGATAGTCGAGAAGGGCCACATGCTCGGCGGCGTGTGCGTCAACACCGGCACCATTCCGTCCAAGACGCTACGAGAAGCCGTTCTGTATCTCACGGGTATGAACCAGAGGGAGCTGTACGGGGCGAGTTATCGGGTCAAGGCCGACATCACTCCAGCCGATCTGCTGGCACGTACCCAGCACGTCATCGGCAAGGAGATCGAGGTGGTGCGCTCGCAGCTGCTGCGCAATCGAATCGAACTCATCACCGGTGTCGGCAAGTTCCTCGACGCACACACCATCGTTGTCGAGGACGAGCAGCGAGGTGAACGCATCACGGTCTCGGCGGCCAACGTGGTCATCGCCACTGGGACCGCTCCCGCGCGTCCCGCCGGCGTCGCATTCGACGACTACCGGGTCCTGGATTCCGACGGGATTCTCAACTTGGAGTTCATCCCGGCCTCGATGGTCGTCGTGGGTGCCGGCGTCATCGGGATCGAGTACGCCTCGATGTTCGCCGCCCTGGGGACCAAGGTGACCGTTGTCGAGAAACGCGATTCGATGCTCGACTTCTGCGATCGCGAGATCATCGAGTCCCTTCAGTTCCATCTTCGAGATCTGGCGGTGACGTTCCGCTTCGGTGAGGCGGTCACGGCGGTCGACGTCGGGCCGCAGGGCACGGTGACGACCCTGGCCAGCGGCAAGCGCATCCCGGCGGAGACGGTGATGTACTCGGCCGGTCGCCAAGGGCTGACCACGGCCCTCGAGCTCGAGAACGCGGGCCTCGAAGCCGACGCTCGCGGGCGAATCTTCGTCGACGAGCATTTCCAGACCAAGGTGGATCACATCTACGCCGTCGGCGACGTCATCGGGTTTCCGGCGTTGGCGGCGACGTCGATGGATCAGGGCAGGTTGGCGGCCTATCACGCGTTCGGTGAGCCGAGCGCCCAGCTCACCGACGTCCAACCGATCGGCATCTACTCCATCCCCGAGGTCTCGTACGTCGGCGCAACCGAGGTCGATCTGACAAAGGGGTCCATTCCCTACGAGGTCGGTGTGTCGCGATACCGCGAGCTTGCCCGGGGCCAGATCGCCGGGGACTCCTACGGGATGCTCAAGCTGCTCGTCTCCACCGCGGACCGGTCGATCCTCGGCGTGCACATATTCGGTTCGGGAGCAACAGATCTGGTGCACATCGGTCAGGCCGTCATGGGGTGCGGCGGCACCGTCGACTACTTGGTCGATGCGGTCTTCAACTATCCGACGCTGTCCGAGGCGTACAAGGTTGCCGCGCTGGACGTCACCAACAAGATCCGGGCGCTGGCCAACTTCGACCGCTGACAGGCGTTCCTCGCCGACCCGACGACCACTGCCCACGACCACTGCCCACGACCACTCGGGAATGAACGACGGCCGCCCGGTTGTTCTTTCAGACAGTGATTCGCCACGTTCGACGTCGGCGCTTACACGATGCACCGGAAGTGTCGGCGTATTCTGACGCGGATCTTGTATCGAGGTAGCGACGAGTCGATCCGAAAGGGGCCCGGCCATGACCGAACAGTCGAAGATGTACGAGCTGGAGTTTCCGGCACCGCAAATCTTCTCCGAAGACGGCGTCGGACCCGTCCTCGTGCACGGCCTGGAGGGATTCTCCGACGCCGGTCACGCAGTGAAGTTGGCCACGACCCATCTGCGCGAGAGCCTGGAATCGGAGCTGGTGGCGTCGTTCGACGTCGACGAGTTGATCGACTACCGCTCGCGTCGCCCCACGATGACGTTCAAATCCGACCATTTCTCGGATTACGACGCTCCCGAGTTGAACCTCTATGCCCTCAAGGACCGGGCCGGCACACCTTTCCTCCTCCTGGCAGGGATGGAGCCGGATCTTCGGTGGGAGAAGTTCACCACCGCGGTCCGGTTGCTCGCCGAGCAGCTCGGCGTCCGGCGCACCATCGGTCTGGGCTCGATCCCGATGGCGATTCCGCACACGCGCCCGCTGGGAGTCACGGCCCACGCCAGTGACCGGGAGCTGGTCAAGGAGGGCAACAGCTGGGCGGGTGACCTCCAGGTTCCCGGCAGTGCGTCTTCATTGCTCGAGCTCCGGATGGCTCAGCACGGCCACGAATCGATGGGCTTCTCGGTCCACGTTCCGCATTATCTCGCGCAGACGGACTACCCCGGTGCTGCCGAAACTCTCCTCGAGAACGTCAGCGAGGCCGCCCAACTCGACCTCCCGCTCGCAGCACTCGGCGAGGCCGCGGCGCGCGTTCGGGAACAGGTGAACGAGCACATCACCGGCAACGACGAGGTGCAGTCGGTGGTGCAGGCGCTCGAGCGTCAGTACGACACCTACGTTGCCGCACAGGAGCAGCAGTCGACATTGTTGGCCGGTGACGAGCCGCTGCCGAGTGGAGACGAGCTCGGTGCCGAGTTCGAGCGCTTCCTGGCCGAGCAAGCCGGTCTGGACGAGGGCGACGAGCCGAACCAGCAGTGAGACGACACCGGACCGCAAGTGTGAGTGGTCACAGCACTATGTCGCATTTGCGGTAGTACCGGACAGCCGGGAGCGGATCGAAACATAGCTGTAACCGCGAATCCCCTCGATGTTCTGCCCTGAACGGCAACTCGTGCGAGAGTCGTAGCGACACGTACTTCGGTATGTACCGTCAACACACTCGTACACGGCGATGCCGTACTGCGTCGCCGTGCGACGCACCAGGGAATGTCAGGAGGCGCAGATGGCTACCATTCCGCGCAGTCGCAAGCTCCGCCCGGTTCCCGATGAAGAACCGCGCCTGATCTTCCGGACCATCCACGGGTACCGGCGCGCGTTCCGTATGGCCGGTGAGGGCCCGGTGGTGTTGTTGATCCATGGGATCGGCGACAACTCCGAGACGTGGAACGAGGTCATTCCACACCTCGCGAAGAACTACACCGTGATCGCGCCGGATCTTCTCGGCCACGGACGCTCGGACAAGCCACGTGCGGACTACAGTGTCGCCGCGTACGCCAACGGCATGCGAGATCTGCTCTCGGTGCTCGGTATCGAGCACGTCACGGTCATCGGCCATTCGCTCGGTGGCGGAGTCGCGATGCAGTTCGCCTACCAGTTTCCCAACATGGTCGACCGGCTCGCGCTGGTGTCCTCCGGTGGCGTCACCAAGGACGTGCACCCCATTCTTCGGCTCGCGTCGATGCCGTTCCTCAGTGAAGCCGTCAAGCTTCTCCGCCTGCCCGGCGCGATATCCGCGATCAAGCTGGCCGGCGGCGTACTGAGCAAGCTGCACAGCTCGCCTCTGCGACCCGGTTCGCTGCTGCACGACACCCCGGATCTGATTCGGGTGTTGAGCGAGCTGCCGGCACCGACCACGTACGAGGCGTATCTGAGGACCCTGCGGGCGGTGGTCGATTGGCGTGGTCAGGTGGTGACGATGCTGGACCGCTGCTACCTCACCGAGAACCTGCCGGTCCTGCTCGTGTGGGGCGATCAGGATTCCGTGATCCCGGTCGGTCATGCACGGCTCGCGCACTCGGCCATGCCGGGCTCGACGTTGGAGGTGTTCGAGAACTCCGGACACTTCCCGTTCCGGGACGACCCCATGCGTTTCCTCCAGGTGGTCGAGGACTTCATCGACTCGACGCCGTCCCTGGCGTTCGACGAGGTTCGGTGGCGAAATCTGCTGATCACCGGAGTCGGCGAGGACATGATCACCGGGAGCGCAGGCACCCGAATGGCTGTTCTCGGTGCCATGGGTTCGGACGAGCGCAGCGCGACCTGAGTTCCCTCCTCGAATCAGGATGCTCGGCGTCGGGGAGGGATGCTCGGTGTCGATGAGGGACGGACCGCACATCCCACATAGCCTGTAGAGGTGCTCCTCACCGAACTGATTCCCGATGTCTCCGCCGATGGTTCCGACGGCGTCGACCCGGACGTTCTGTTCGACACCTTCACCACCTGGACCGCGGATCGCGGTCTGACTCTCTATCCCGCGCAAGAGGAAGCTCTCATCGAGCTGGTCTCGGGTTCCAACGTCATCCTCGCGACCCCCACCGGGTCGGGCAAGTCCATGGTGGCCATCGGTGCCCACTTCGCCGCGATGGCCGCAGGCATCCGCAGCTTCTACACTGCGCCGATCAAGGCACTCGTCAGCGAGAAGTTCTTCGCCCTGTGCGATATCTTCGGCGCCCAGAACGTCGGAATGATGACCGGGGACGCGTCCGTCAATTCCGGGGCCCCGATCATCTGCGCGACCGCCGAGATCGTGGCGAACCTGGCCCTGCGCCAGGGTGCCGAATCGGACATCGGCCAGGTGATCATGGACGAGTTCCACTACTACTCCGAACCCGATCGAGGGTGGGCATGGCAGGTTCCGCTGATCGAACTGCCGCACGCTCAATTCCTGTTGATGTCGGCGACGTTGGGCGACGTGTCGTTCTTCCGAGACGACCTGACCCGGCGCACCGGCCGAACCACGACGGTCGTCTCCGGTACGGAGCGTCCGGTTCCGCTGATGTTCTCGTACGTCACGACGCCCATCAGTGAGACCATCGAGGAACTGGTGCAGACGCACCTCGCACCGGTGTACGTCGTGCATTTCACTCAGGCTTCGGCTCTCGAGCGCGCTCAGGCTTTGACCAGCGTCAACGTTGCCAGCAAACAGGAGAAGGCGGAGATCGCCGAGGCCATCGGCAACTTTCGATTCACCACCGGATTCGGCAAGACCCTGTCGAGGCTGGTTCGACACGGCATCGGCGTGCACCACGCCGGCATGTTGCCCAAGTATCGACGCCTGGTCGAGAAGCTGGCGCAGGACGGCCTGCTGAAGGTGATCTGTGGAACCGACACTCTCGGCGTCGGAATCAACGTTCCCATTCGGACGGTGCTGTTCACCGGACTGACCAAGTACGACGGCATCAGGACCCGCAAGCTCCGGGCTCGTGAGTTCCATCAGATCGCCGGCCGCGCGGGGCGGGCGGGATACGACACGCTCGGCACGGTCGTCGTCGAGGCTCCGGAGCACGACATCGAGAACGCACGTCTGGTGGCCAGGGCAGGCGACGATCCCAAGAAGCTCAAGCGCGTGCAGCGCAAGAAGGCACCCGACGGTTTCGTCTCCTGGGGCGAGCCGACGTTCGAGCGGATCATCTCAGCGAGCCCGGAGCCGCTCACGTCCCGGTTCTCCGTGAGCAACGCCATGCTGCTCAATGTGATTGCGCGGCCGGGCAATTGCTTCCACGCCATGCGACACCTGCTCGAGGACAACCACGAGACGCGGCCCGCACAACGCAAACACATTCTGCGTGCACTCTCGCTGTATCGCGGGTTGGTCGACGCCGGCATCGTCGAGCAACTCGAGGAACCGGACGCCGACGGTCGACACGCTCGATTGACAGTGGACCTACAGCCGGATTTCGCACTCAACCAACCGCTGTCCACGTTCGCGGTCGCGTCGTTCGAGCTTCTCGATGTCGAGTCTCCATCGCACGCACTCGACGTGGTGTCGATCATCGAATCGACTCTGGACGACCCTCGCCAGATCCTGATGGCGCAGCAGCATGCCGCACGCGGCGAGGCAGTGTCGCAGATGAAGGCCGACGGGATCGAGTACGACGAGAGAATGGAGTTGCTCGAGGAGGTCACCTGGCCGAAACCTCTTGCGGAGCTGCTCGTTCCGGCGTTCGAGATCTACCGCGGCACGCACCCGTGGCTCTCCGAAATCGGACTGTCACCGAAGTCCGTCGTCCGTGACATGGTCGAGCGTGCGATGACCTTTGCCGAGCTGATCAGCCATTACGGTTTGATGCGGTCCGAGGGACTCGTCCTGCGTTATCTCGCCGACGCGTATCGCACACTGCGCCAGACGGTTCCGCCGGAATCTCGAACGGAGGAGGTTCAGGACATCACCGAATGGCTGGGCGAACTCGTCCGCCAGGTGGATTCGAGCCTGCTCGACGAGTGGGAGAACCTGACCGACCCCGGTGCCGAGCCCGAAGCTCTGGTCGAGGCTTATGGATCCGACGCGCCGCGTCCGATCTCGGCCAATCCCAGGGCATTTCGGGTGCTGGCCCGCAACGCCATCTTCCGTCGGGTCGATCTGGCGGCGCGTCGGCAGTGGAACGCGCTCGACGAACTGGACGACGGCCCTGATTGGGAAGCCGAGCTGGAACCGTTCTTCGCCGAGTACGGCGAGATCGGAACCGGTCCCTCGGCCCGTGGTCCAGCCTTGTTCACCCTGAATGTAGGTGCGGAGTCCACTACGGTGCGTCAGGTCCTCGAGGATCCGGACGGAGACCACGGTTGGTCGCTCGACGGGGTGGTCGACGTGCCGGAATCCGATGCCGCAGGCGAGATCGTGTTCGACGAGATCGTGATCACTGCCGGCTGACGTCTGCGGTTGCCATGCCCGGGCTTTGGTACCGTCCCGGCCATGACTGTCGAAGTGTCTGTCGTCCGCGTCTTCACCGATCCTCACGGCAGGTTCGGCAACCCCCTCGGAATCGTGTCTGCCGATGCCGTCGCACCGAACGACCGGCAGCAGTTCGCTGCGGACCTCGGCTTCAGTGAAACGGTGTTCGTCGATTTCACCGAACCGGATACAGCATCGGCCACGATCTACACTCCCGCGGTCGAGCTGCCGTTCGCCGGACACCCCACGGTGGGACTGTCCTGGTGGCTCCGCGAGCACGGGCATCCGGTGAGCACCCTCGTCGTACCCGCTGCGGGGTTGAAGATTCGCTACGACGGCGACGACACCTGGGTCCGCGCCCGCGCCGACTGGGCCCCGGACTTCACCTTCCATCAGGTCCGCGACGCCGCCGAGGTGGCAGCGGCCGATCCCGGCGCGTACGACAGTGGGCACCACTACGTCTGGGCCTGGACCGACGAGGAGGCCGGCGCGCTGCGATCACGGATGTTCGCCCCCATGATGGGCATCGCCGAGGACGAGGCAACCGGCTCCGCCGCCGTCCGGATCACCGAGGAACTCGGTCGCGGCCTGCACATCGTTCAAGGTGCAGGCTCGGAGCTGCGTACCACCATCGACGACGGCTGGGTGGAATTGGGCGGACGCACCGCCACCGACGCGCCGATCACGGTGTGAGGGGCACGTCCACTTCTATTTCCTCGCCCAGCCGGAAGCCCGTAGCCAGTGGAAGTCGATCGCCGCTCCAGAACTTTCCGGGGTCGAACCAGTTGGCCTTCTTGTTGCCGGTGAGCAGTCCCATCGAGTCGTAGGTCATGGCGACCACTTCTGCGCAGTAGGCGGTTTCGAGGGTCGCTCCGTCCTGCTCGCGGTGCCGTAATGCGGGTACCCGGCCCCGGAACCACCGACCGGCGAGCGCGGCGGTAGTGGGGAACGCCGTTCCGTCCATGCGAGCTATCGTGCGCAGCAGGGCGTCTTCCTGCTCCGTGGTGACCGGTTCGTCCAATTGCCGCAGCCAGCAACGTTGTCGGTACTTCGTCGCCCACTGGGTGACGGCCGCGCGCAGATCGTGCAGCTGCACGCCGCGCTGAAAGTTGCCGGTCCACATGTCCTGCAACGACTTTCCCAGTTCTGCATGCCACATCAGCGGCGGGAGGTCGTCGAGCACGACGGCCATTCCGACGTGATTGACCGGACTGTTCGTCAGCGCTTGAATCGCACGGTCGGCCGTCGACTCTCCGCGGAAAATCCAGATGTCGCCCGTTCTGGTGGCGTCGACGGCGGTATCGAGGCTGATTCGGGACGGGTTCATGTGCTATACCCTAGGTCTCGGCGCAGCGGGCGCTGCACGTCCTGACGGTACGGTTGCCCGATGAACGTGTGGAAAGCTCTGGGCCTCGCCGGGATGGCCGGAGTCGCCGCCACCGGTGCGCTGGTGGTGCGGTCCGAGCGCAAACGGCGCGCCTATGCACCTGAGGAAGTACGTGATCGGCTGCACCAGCGGCTCGCGGCAGTGTCCGGTGAACCCGAATCCAAAGCTGCTCCCCCGCTCTCGCGGAGACAGCAGCTGCGCCGCAGGCTCCGGTTCAGCCGAGGGCGCTGAGGATTCGCGAGGCCATCTCTTCGATCTCGGCGTCCGTCATGACGAATGCCGGCGATATCTGCATCGCGCCCTGACCGGCCGCACGGCCCGAAACACCGTGCTTGCGTAGCGTTTTGACGAACGGGAGCGCCTCGCCCGGATCGGCGAGCTGCACTGCGGCCACCGCGCCGATACCGCTGCGGATCTCCGAGACCCGGTGGTGCTCGGCCAGCGGCGCGAGGTGCGTGTGCAAGGCAGCTTCGATGCGCGTGGAGTGCGTCAGCAATTCTTCGCGCTCGATGATGTCGAGGTTGGCCATCGCAGCGGCAGCCGCACCTGCGTGACCGCCGTAGGTGTATCCGTGTCGCCACCAGACTCCGCCGGCGAAGAACGGTTCCGCGATCTTCGGGGCGATGAACACCGCCCCCATTGGCACGTATCCCGAGGTCAATCCCTTGGCAGTGGTCATCAGATCGGGTTCGAGCTCGAAGCGCGTCGACGCGAACCAGCTACCGCCGATGCGGCCGAACCCGGTGACCACCTCGTCGGCGACGAACAGGACGTCGTTGTCGCGGCAGATCTGGCGAACCTCGTGCAGATAGCCTTCCGGCGGCAGATAGATTCCGCCTGCTCCGATCACCGGCTCGCAGAAGAAGGCAGCCACATTCTCGGCACCGACCTCCTCGATCAGCGCGAGCAGTGACTTCGCGTCGTCCCACGCGACCGTCCTGGCGTCGGCCATGAGCTCGCCGTAGTGCTCTTTATTGGGCGCGATGCCGGCCAACGAAGTCCCCGCGACGTGCATGCCGTGGTAGGCCTTCTGTCGACCGACGATCAACTTCTTGGACGGCTGTCCCATTTCCACCCAGTAGCGGCGGGCGAGCTTCGCTGCGGTGTCGATCGAGTCCGATCCTCCCGAGGTGAAGAAGATCTTGCTACCGGGAACCGGCGCGATGGCAGCGAGACGATCGGCGAGAGCCAGCGTGGTCTCGGGGACGAAGTCGCCGAAGTTCGAGTAGTGGGCGATCGAGCTCAGCTGAGTGGCGACAGCGTCGGCAATCTCACGACGTCCGTGGCCGACGTTGGTGAACCACAGGCCGGCGGTGGCGTCGAGATACTTCGTGCCTTCGTTGTCGAAGATGTACGCACCCTCGCCTCGCGACACGACGAACGGCCCGTTGGCGGTGACGTTGCCCATGTCGGCGAAGCCGTGCCACAGCGCAGAGGAGTGTGTGGAGGCGGCTGGATCCAGGTCGGAAGACATGCGCTACACAGTAGTGGAGTCCTTCTCCATCGAGTTCGGTCCGTACCTCCACCGTCCTGCGAGCCGCCCGACGGCATTCACCGCCAGGGCCATCAAGGCGAAGGCGACGGTGAGAACGACCAGTCCGACGGCCAGTGCGAGATATCCCTGGTTGCGCGGGTCGAGAAACGGATAGGGATACCAGTCGACGACGGGTCCACGAACCAAGGTGTAGATGCCGTAGAAGAGCGGGAACAGCAGCCACGTCAGACTCCGCGACTCGGAGACCGGCCGCCGCGGCGGAGCAAGAATCCAGTCGAGCAGAAGCACCACGGGCATGATGCGATGCACCACGTTGTTGGTCCACGGATCCGCAACACCCACGTCGATGTTCGCCAGCAGGACCGCGTAGATGATCCCGGTGATCACCATGTACAGGGTCACAGCTCCCCGAAAGAGCTGCCACCGCGCGGATCGCGGATCGATCACTCACCCCACGACGAGTACGAGCACCGTCAGGACGTTGCTGATGACGGTGAAGTAACTGAAGTAGTTGGCCAACGAGAAAGTCGGCGAGTCGAGCCCGTCGAGGACGATCGAGACCAGAGCCGCCGCGGTGAGTGCCGCGAACAGCACCCGCAGCGTCCTGATCGGCACCGGCGTGCGCGGTTCTGCGGCCACATCGTGCGAGACGCTCATACGGCGATCCTGGCACAGTCGCGGCCGGCATTCACGAAGGTCGAGTCGATACGGATATCCTGGCGTGAGTATGTCTACCTCTAATTCGTCCGGTCAGCGCAGAGCTCTGGCCACCCGTCTGACGGGCGTCACCATCCGCGACGAGAACCGGCTCCGTCGGCGGCTCGACAAAGCCCGCACCGACGACGCCTTCACCGCCCTCGAACGTGACGTTGCCCGTGCGGAGGCTGTCGTCGCCCATAGGCGGGCGTCGGTCCCCACACTGGAATTCCCCGAGTCCCTGCCGGTCAGTCTCCGCAAGGACGACATCGCAGCAGCTATCGCCGAGCATCAGGTCGTGATCGTCGCCGGTGAAACCGGTTCCGGCAAGACCACCCAGATTCCGAAGATCTGCCTCGAATTGGGGCGCGGTATTCGCGGTTCGATCGGTCACACCCAACCGCGCAGGCTCGCCGCGCGCACCGTTGCCGAACGCATCGCCGAGGAAGTCGGCGAGCCATTGGGGCAATCCATCGGCTACAAGGTGAGATTCACCGATCAGTCCTCGGATTCGACCCTCGTCAAACTGATGACCGACGGCATCCTGCTGGCCGAGATCCAGCGAGACAGGCTGCTTCGCCAATACGACACCCTCATCATCGACGAGGCACACGAGCGCAGTCTCAACATCGACTTCATCCTGGGCTACCTCGCTCAGCTGCTCCCCCGGCGACCCGATCTCAAGATCATCATCACCTCGGCGACGATCGATCCGGAACGATTTGCCCAGCACTTCGCCCGCGGCGGTGTCCCCGCCCCGATCATCGAGGTCTCCGGCCGCACGTTCCCGGTCGAAATGCGGTATCGCCCATTGACCGTCGACGCCGGCGACACCACGATCGACCTCGACCCCGTCGATGCCACCTGCCAGGCCGTCGACGAGTTGATGGCCGAGGGCGACGGCGACATTCTGGTGTTCCTGTCCGGTGAGCGCGAGATCCGAGACACCGCAGACGCGTTGAACGACCGCAATCTGCGCAACACCGAGATCGTGCCGCTGTACGCGAGATTGTCTGCCGCCGAACAGCATCGGGTGTTCTCACCACACTCCGGTCGACGCGTGGTGCTCTCGACGAATGTTGCGGAAACGTCGTTGACAGTTCCCGGAATTCGCTACGTCGTCGATCCCGGTACTGCGCGTATCTCGCGGTATTCGTTGCGTACCAAGGTGCAACGATTGCCCATCGAACCCATCTCCCAGGCGTCGGCGCGGCAGCGAGCGGGCCGATGCGGCCGCGTCGCCGACGGCATCTGCATTCGGTTGTACTCGGAAGAAGACTTCGAGTCGCGGCCGCAGTTCACCGAGCCGGAGATCCTGCGCACCAATCTGGCGTCGGTCATTCTGCAGATGACTGCGCTGGGGCTCGGCAAGATCGATGCGTTCCCCTTCGTCGAGCCACCGGACCCACGCAGCATTCGGGACGGCATCGGTCTGCTCGAGGAACTGGGTGCGCTCGAACCGTCCACCAAGGACGGCACGGCGACGCTCACCCCCATCGGCCGGGAACTGTCGGCGCTGCCGGTCGATCCTCGAATGGCGCGAATGTTGGTCGAGGCCAACGGCAACGGGTCACTGCGGGACGCACTGGTGGTGGTGGCGGCCCTGTCGATTCAGGACGTCCGGGAACGACCGGCCGAGCATCAGCAGGCGGCGGACGAAAAACATGCCCGCTTCGCCGTCGAGAACTCCGACTTCCTGGCCTACGTCAAGCTGTGGACGTATCTGCGCGAACAACGCAACGAACTGTCGTCCAACCAGTTTCGACGCATGTGCCGCACCGAGTTTCTTCATTACCTACGAATTCGCGAATGGCAGGATCTGCACGGCCAACTGCGCCAGATCACTCGTGGGCTCGGATGGACGGTGCCCGATGCGGACTCCACCGAAACTGCTCTGCACCAGTCACTGCTGTCGGGGCTGCTCTCCCACGTCGGACTCCGGGAAAGTGACAAGCGCGAGTTCCTGGGCGCACGCGGAGCGCACTTCGCCATCTTCCCCGGGTCGGGGCTGTTCAAGAAGCCCCCGCGTTGGGTCATGGCCGCCGAACTGGTCGAGACCGGTCGCCTGTGGGGCCGGATGGCCGCTCGAATCGAACCGGAATGGGCCGAACGGCTGGCACCACACCTGGTCAAGCGCACGTACTCCGAACCGCACTGGTCCATCAAGCGCGAATCGGCGATGGCCTACGAACGGGTGACGCTGTACGGCATTCCACTCGTCACGCAGCGACCGGTGAACTATCACCGCATCGACGCCGAGGCGTCACGGGAGTTGTTCATCAGACACGCACTGGTGGAGGGCGAATGGAAGACCCAGCATGCGTTCTTCCACAAGAACCGGGCTTTGCTGGACGACGTGGGCGAGCTCGAACACCGTGCTCGGCGGCGCGACATCGTCGTCGACGACGACGCACTGTTCGACTTCTACGATGCGCGTATAGCCCCGGAGGCGGTGTCGGCTCGGCACTTCGACACGTGGTGGAAGAAGGCCCGTCGAGCGGACCCTGCCCTGTTGGACTTCACCACGGACACCGTGGTCAACTCCGACGCGGCCTCGGTGCTCACCGGTGCATATCCCGACGCATGGCGCCAGGGTGAGATCCAGTTCCCGTTGACCTACCAGTTCGAGCCGGGTACGGCCGCCGACGGCGTCACCGCACGAATTCCGATCGCGCTGCTTGCGCAGGTGCAGCCGGTGGGATTCGATTGGTTGGTTCCGGGGATGCGCGCGGAGTTGGTGACGGCATTGATCAAGACACTCCCGAAAGCATTGCGTCGTAACGTTGTCCCTGCTCCCGACTTCGCTGCCGCCGCGCTGGCGGTCATGAAGCCGCGCGCCGAAACTCTGGTGACTGCCCTGGCTCGCGAGCTGTCGAGGGCCGCCCAGTGCCACATCACCGCGAAGGATTTCGACACTGCGGCGCTGCCCGAGCATCTGAAGATGACATTTGCCGCCGTAGACCCGTCCGGAAAGGTGTTGGGCAGCAACAAGGATCTGACCGTTCTGCGCACCAGCTTGTCCGGCGAAGTCGGTCGTCAGGTTGCCAGTGCGGTCGGCGACGCGGAGCGCGCACCTACTCTCGCATGGACTTCCGGCACTTTGGGCCGCCTGGAGCCGACGGTCACCCGTGATGTGGGCGGACAGAAGGTCACCGGATACCCGGCGTTGGTGCCGGAAGGCCCGGGAGTTGCGGTTCGAGTCCTGAGTACCCCCGCCCAACAGCGAGCAGCGATGCGCTCCGGAACACGGACGCTACTGCTGTCGACGGCACCGAAAGGTACCAAAGCTCTGCTGGCCGGTCTGCCCACTGCGGAACGCCTTGCGCTCGGCCAGAATCCGTATGGGGGTGTCGATGCCCTCCTCGAGGAATGCCGAGTTCTCGCGGTCGAGGAAGCAATGGACGCGCACGGCGGTCCGGTTCGAGATCCGGAGGCGTTCGAGACACTGCGGGCATCGGTCAATGCCGAGGTTCCCCAGCGCACCGCCGCAGTGCTGGCCCTTGTGCGCCCCGTATTGACGGCCGCTCTTGCGGTATCGGGTCGACTACAGGCGGCATCGGGTGAGCCTGCCGAGGATGTGCGCGAACAGCTCGAGGGGTTGATCTTTCGGGGCTTCATCACCGAGTTCGGTTCTCGCAGACTGGCGGACCTGCCGCGATATCTCGCCGCAGCGGCCAAGAGGTTGGCCGCGCTTCCGAGCAGCGCAGGCCGGGATGCTGCTGCGATGGATGTACTCGACCGCGTCTACGCCTCGTACGGAAGGCTGCTGGATTCGCTCCCGGAGAGCCGAAAGAACAGCGCAGGCGTGCAGGAGCTGTTCTGGATGATCGAAGAATTGCGGGTAGGGCTGTTCGCGCAAGGAATTCGCACTGCATATCCGGTCTCGGAGAAGCGCATCGAGAAGGCGATCTCCGATCAGGCCCGCTGACGCGCTGGGCTGTCAGTCGACGTCGGCCGACTCTCGGTGCTTGCGCAGCTCACGTATTTCCTTCTCGAAATCCTCGGCCGAGCTAAAGGAACGATAGACGGAGGCGAATCGCAGATACGCGACCTCGTCCAGGTCACGTAGCGGACCCAGAATGGCCAGTCCCACTTCGTTGCTGGGAATTTCGGCGGAACCGGCAGCGCGGATGGCATCTTCCACCTGCTGAGCGAGCAGGTTAAGTGCGTCGTTGTCGACATCCCTGCCCTGGCAGGCTCTACGTACTCCCTTGACGACCTTTTCACGGCTGAACGGTTCGGTGACCCCGCTGCGCTTCACGACGGCCAGCACTGCAGCCTCGACCGTGGTGAATCGTCGACCACACTCGGGGCATGAGCGACGCCGCCGAATTGCTTGCCCCTCGTCCATTTCACGCGAATCGACCACGCGTGAGTCGGGGTGCCTGCAGAACGGGCAATGCATGTGGGAGCCTCCGTCGTAGCCGATGCACCGACGTCGAACATTCGTGTCGGGGCAGTCAGTCGAGGATACTCAGTCATTCTGCGTGCACTGGGGCCGGTGGTCATCTGCCGGGCGCGTACTCGACCACAGCTCCATCGTGAACCTCGACCACACCGGCAGGCTGTCCCGCATCGGGTGTTGCGGCTCGCACGTTCGCGATTCCGATCAGGCCACCGGCGACGACGACGACTGCCAGCATCCACAGCACCAGCGATCGCATCCGCACCGGCTGACCGGCGAAGTGCGCCGAGGTCTCGTCGAAGGCGCGATCGGCGGCCTCGCGGTCGGTGACGTCGGTCCAGGACGGCTCCAGAACCGGCAGGCACGCTGACGTCTGTGCTCCGTGCGTCTCGAGAGAACTCCGCGTCTGGAGAGAAGTCCGCGTCGCGGGGGAATTGCGCAGCGCGGGACGAGCACGTCGACGACGCTCGACGCCAGTGGACCGGGTACGGACACCTACGGTGGTGGGGCGATCGGTGGTGATGGTCATCGGAACCTCGTCTTCGCTCGTTGGATCGCTTTTTCGATCAGGCGTTCGATGGACGCTTGTTCGAAGTTCTATCACGAGCCTCCGACAAAGTCTGTAGAAAACGCGACACGAGTCGAACAGATGTTTGATTCAACAGCTGATACACGCTAGATTCGTGTCAGAAACCACACGCCACACGAGTCGACACCATCAACTCCAGTCCGCGCAGAATTCATCACGCAGACCGGATCCAGGACATCAGCAGGAGGCCGACAGCATGAAGGACCAGACCTCGACGAGGTCGACCACGGGTTCCAAGACGACGGGTTCGAAGACGCCGGGTTCCGCGACCACCAAGGCCGCGGCCGCGAAGCCCGCCGCGGAGCCGACGCCCAAGGCCATGGAAGTCGGCACCGACATCAGCGCCGGCCTGACGGAGCGACAGCGGAAGGTACTCGAGGTCATTCGGGCTTCGGTGACCGAGCGCGGTTACCCGCCCAGCATTCGTGAGATCGGGGACGCCGTCGGCCTGACGTCCACGTCGTCCGTTGCTCATCAGCTCCGCACCCTGGAGCGGAAGGGATTCCTGCGGCGCGACGCCAATCGCCCCCGCGCGGTCGACGTTCGCGGTCTCGACGAGGTGCAGGCAGATCAGGCTGCCGCTGCGGTCGACGGTTCGTCCGAGGATCAGGATCGCCTGCCGACTCCGACGTTCGTACCGGTGCTGGGGCGGATCGCCGCCGGTGGACCGATCCTCGCCGAGGAAGCCGTCGAGGATGTGTTCCCGCTCCCCCGCGAGTTGGTCGGTCAGGGTTCGCTGTTCCTGCTGAGGGTCGTCGGTGAATCGATGATCGATGCAGCGATCTGCGACGGTGACTGGGTCGTCGTTCGCCAGCAGTCCGTGGCAGACAACGGAGACATCGTGGCCGCGATGATCGACGGTGAGGCCACCGTCAAGACGTTCAAGCGGTCGAAGGGTGAGGTGTGGTTGCTGCCGCACAACCCACTGTTCGAGCCGATTCCTGGTAACAATGCCGCCATCCTCGGCAAGGTAGTCACCGTGATGCGCAAGCTGTAGGAATTGCTTCGGCAGTGACACGGGAAGGGCCGCAGCACATGTGCTGCGGCCCTTGCCGTGTCGAGCGTCTACCGATCGGAGGTTCGGACGAATCAGAGGTTCAGTCCGCGACCGATGATCTCCTTCATGATCTCGGTGGTGCCGCCGTAGATCGTCTGGACGCGAGAGTCCATGTAGGCCTTGGCGATCGGGTATTCCTTCATGTAGCCGTAGCCGCCGTGCAACTGCAGGCACCGGTCGATCAGCTTGACCTGATTCTCGGTGGTCCACCACTTCGCCATCGCGGCTTCCTGGACTGTCAACTTGCCTTCGTTGAGCAGTTCGATGAACTTGTCCACCATGATTCGAGTGGCGGTGGTTTCGGTGGCCAACTCCGCCAACACGAATCGGGTGTTCTGGAACTTGCCGATCGACTTCCCGAACGCCTTGCGGTCGCGGCAGTACTGGATGGTCATGTCCAGTGCCGATTCCATGGCCGCTGCTGCAACCACGGCGATCGAGAGGCGTTCCTGGGGAAGGTTCTGCATGAGGTAGATGAAGCCCATGCCCTCTTCACCGAGCAGGTTGGCGGCGGGCACGCGAACGTCGGTGAAGCTGAGTTCGGCGGTGTCCTGGGCCTTCATGCCGATCTTGTCGAGGTTGCGTCCCCGCTCGAAACCGGGCATGTCGCGCTCCACTACCAGCAGGCTGAAGCCCTGGGCACCCTTCTCGGGGTCGGTGCACGCTACGACGATGATCAGATCGGCGTTGATCCCGTTGGTGATGAACGTCTTCGATCCGTTCAGGACCCAGTCGTCGCCGTCGCGCACGGCCTTGGTCTTGATGCCCTGCAGATCGCTTCCGGTGCCCGGCTCGGTCATGGCGATCGCGGTGATCAGCTCACCCGAGCAGAATCCGGGGAGCCAACGCTGCTTCTGCTCGTCGTTGGCCAGTTCGATGAAGTACGGCGCGACGACGTCGTTGTGCAGCGTGAAGCCGATGCCGCTGTAGCCGCCGCGGGTGGTTTCCTCGGTCACGATGGCGTTGTAGCGGAAGTCCTTGACGCCGCCGCCGCCGAACTCCTCCGGTGCGGCAGTTCCGAGGAAGCCCTGCTTGCCGGCCTCTACCCAGACACCGCGGTCGACGATGTTCTGCTCTTCCCACTTGGCATGGTTGGGCGCTACGTGCTGTTCGAGAAACTTCCGGTACGACTCCCGGAACAGCTCGTGCTCGGGCTCGAAAAGTGTGCGGTCCACGCAGATCTCCTTGTTCGATGCGCACCGTCGTCGACCACGAGAAAGGGGTGTCACAGCGCGGTCGTCGGTGCGACTGACGTCACCGTTCAACAGTACGTTCGCGGTATACCGGGGGTCGATGACCAAAACGTGCGCGATCCGTGACCGCCCCCGCTAAGTCCGCCGGTTCGCGGTGCTTCTCGCGAGCGCCGAGACGATCGGATAGCCGAGCAGGATGCCGAGCGAACCCCACGCGATCCCGCCCAGTTCGACCGATCCGACCGACAGCGTGAGGTCGCCGATGCCCGCGACGAGCGCCGCGGCGACGACGATCAGGTTGACCGGATCGGCAAAGTCGACCTTGGCGTCGGTCCAGATCCGAACGCCCAGCAGCCCGATGAGTCCGTACAGGACCAGGGTCGCTCCCCCGATGACGCCGTCGGGGACGGTGAAGATCAGGGCACCGAACTTGGGAGAGAACGCCAGCACTATCGCGGTGGCAGCGGCGACCCAGTACGCGGCCGTCGAATAGACGCGCGTGGCTGCCATGACGCCGATGTTCTCTGCGTACGTGGTGGTGCCCGAGCCACCGGCGGCTCCGGCCAGAGTGGTCGCCAACCCGTCGGCGATCAGCGCGTCCCCGGCCACGTCGTCGAGGTTCTTGCCGGTCATCGCGGCGACAGCCTTGACGTGTCCGACGTTCTCGGCGACGAGGACGATCACCACCGGCAGTGCCACCAGGATCACCGACAGCTCGAACGACGGTCCACGGAACTCCGGCAGGCCGATCCAGCTCGCCGCGCTCAGAGCGTCGAGGCGCGGTTGCGCGATTCCGCCGGTGACGGCGGCGAACACCCAGCCCACGACGACACCGAGCAGAATCCCGAGCCTGCCCAGCAGCCCCGGTCCTACGGCAGTGGCCAGCAGAATGGCAACCAGCGTCACTGCGGCGATCAAGGGCTGCGCCTCGAACGATGTTGTTGCAGCCGGGGCCAGATTGAGCCCGATCAACACCACCACTGCACCGGTCACCACCGGAGGCATCGCTGCGTCGAGCACACGCCGACCGGCGAACTTCACCACGAAGCCGATGGCCGCCAGCACGACACCGACGCACAGGACGGCACCGAGTTGCGCGGCTGGGCCGTTGGCCTGGGTGGCACCGAGCGGAGCCAGGAATGCGAAGGACGACCCGAGGTAGCTGGGCACCCGACCGCGGGTGATGATCAGGAACAGCACCGTTCCGATGCCCGAGAACAGCAGTGTCGTCGACACCGGGAAGCCGGTGATCGTCGGAACCAGCAGTGTGGCACCGAACATCGCGACGACGTGCTGCATCCCGATGCCGATGGTGCGGGGCCAGGTCAATCGCTCGTCCGGCGACACCACCGCTCCGGCCTCGACGGTTCTTCCATTTCCGTGCAGCGTCCAACCAAGATTTCTCATGATTCGAGCAGACTAAGCGGTCAGCCGAGGATCGCGCTCACTGCCTCGCGGGCAGCCGCGGTGCTGTCCGTCTTCAGGGCAGCGGCCGCTGCCGTCTTGCACTGGTCGAGCGTGACCGTGGCCAACTTGGAACCCACGTGCGCGACGGCAGCAGACGCGGCAGACAGGGAGGTGATGCCGAGTCCGACCAACACACAGGCCAGTAGCGGATCGGCAGCGGCCTCGCCGCAGACGCCCACCGGCTTTCCGACCTTGGCACCGGCGGCAGCGGTGTGCGCCACCAGGGCCAGTACCGCCGGCTGCCACGGGTCGGTCAGACCGGCGAGCTGAGCCGACATGCGGTCGGCGGCCATCGTGTACTGGGCGAGATCGTTGGTTCCGATGGACAGAAAGTCCACGTGCTCGAGAATGTGCTCGGCGAGCAGTGCTGCAGCAGGTATCTCGATCATGACGCCGGGGGTGAGGCCGCGCTCACGAACGTCGGCAGCGAAGTCTTTGGCTTCCTGCGCGGTCGCGATCATCGGGGCCATCACCCACGGGGACGAGTCGGTCGCCTTCGCGGCCGCAGCGATCCCGTCGAGCTGTCGATACAGAATGCCGCGGTCGGCCTCGGCGATGCGAATACCGCGAATACCCAGGGCCGGGTTGGCCTCGTCGGGGTGGTTGGCGAACCTCAGCGGCTTGTCCGAGCCGGCGTCGAGGGTGCGCACGACGACCTTCTTGCCTGCGAATGCGTCGAGCACCTGGGCATAGATCTCGGCCTGCTCGTCGACCGTGGGTTCGGAATCGCGGTCCAGGAAGCACAGTTCGGTGCGGAACAGACCGACACCGTCCGCAGCACTCGATCGCGCCGCACGGGCACCCGCCCCGTCCTGCACATTGGCGAGGATGTCGACCGCGTGACCGTCGGCAGTGCTGCCAGGGCCGACCCACTGGGACACTCGATCGAGTTCGTCACGAGCGGAGACCACCGCAGCGCGGGCCGAGTCGGCGTCGGGTTCGAGGTCGATGCGGCCGCTGGTCCCGTCGACAGATGCGTTCGTACCTGCGGCGATGTCGTCGAGGCCTGCCACGGCGACGATGCACGGGATGCCGAGCTGGCGGGCGATGATCGCGGTATGGCTGGTCGGACCTCCGAGCGAGGTCGCCAGTCCGACGATCAGAGTGGGGTCGAGTCCCGCGGTGTCGGCCGGCGCAAGGTCGTCGGCGAACAGGATCGAGGGTTCGGCCGGCACGGGAACGCCGGGCTCCGGGACACCCAGGATCTCGGCGATGACGCGGTCGCGGATGTCGCGTAGGTCTGTCACTCGCTCGGCCATCAGGCCGCCGAGCTGGGTAAACATGGCGGCGAACTTCTCGGTGGCCGCGGCTGTGGCAGTGACGGCAGAACTGCCCTTGGCGATCGAGGAACGAGCGGCACCGAGCCATCCACGGTCGGTTGCCATTGCGGCATTGGCCGACAGAACCTCCGACGCGGCCCCCGTCGCCAGCTCTGCGCGACCGCGCAATCGAGCGGCGACGGCGTTCGCGGCAGCATCGAACGCGGCCTTCTCGGACTCCCGATCGGCCTCGGCCACCTCGCCCGCATCAGCGGGTATGGCCGGACGAGCACCGGGGCGAATGACGGGACCGTATCCGACACCGGGCACGACCGGCGTGCCGCGCAGTGTCGTCTGCGCTGCTCCGGTCTCGGCAGCATCGACTGTCGTGTCTGCGTGTCCGGTCGACGCGGTGCTAACCGATCCCGTCATGTGGTCCTCCTCGGATCCTGCGTGAACAAAAGGTCATCGCATCTGTTCTGCGAGCTGTGGCGCACTCAATTGCTTGCCCGTGTTGTGACCGAGATTACTCCAAAGCCTTGACATGTCAACACACACGGGCGTAAAACAACATAAAGCAACATCAACCGGAAAGGAGACGCAGGTGTACGCAGAGGAACGACAGCACGCGATTGCCGAACTGATCAGTACGAACGGCCGCGTCTCCGTCAACGATCTTTCTGCTACCTACGGCGTCACCACCGAAACCGTGCGGCGCGACCTCGCCACTCTCGACCGAATGGGAGTCGTCCGTCGCGTCCACGGTGGAGCAGTACCCGCATCTGCGCTGACCACACTCGAGCCCGGTGTCTCCGAGCGAGAATTCACTCGCGCAGACCAGAAGGACGCAATCGCAGCCGCGGCGTTGTCCTTCCTGCCACCGGTGGGTGGCAGCGCGGTGTTCGACGCCGGCACCACCACGGGCAGGCTGGCAGGACTGCTTTCACACGATCGCGAACTGACATTGGTGACCAACTCGGTACCGATCGCCGCTCGAGCTGCCACCATGCCGAGCATCAGTCTTCGGTTGCTCGGCGGACGCGTACGCGGAACCACTCAGGCGGCCGTCGGCGAGGAAGCACTGCGGGCCCTCGAATGGCTGCGGGTGGACGTCGCGTTCATCGGCACCAACGCCATCAGCGTCGGGCACGGGTTGTCCACCCCGGACAGCGACGAGGCAGCAGTCAAGCGCGCGATGGTCGACGCGGCACATCATGTTGTCGTACTGGCAGATTCGTCGAAGATCGGGCGTGAGCACCTGGTGAGTTTCGCCCGAGTGGAGTCCATCGACGTCATCGTCACCGACAGCGACATCTCGACCGACGACCGTAAGAATCTCAGCGACAAAGGAATCGAGGTGGTGATCGCATGATGGTCACACTCACGGCCAATCCGAGCATCGACCGCACGGTCACACTCGACGCACCGCTCGTCCGCGGCGGCGTGCACCGAGCATCGACGTCGGCCACCGACCCGGGCGGCAAGGGCGTCAACGTCGCTCGTGTCCTCAGCGGATCCGGAGTCGAGGCGTTGGCAGTTCTCCCCGCCAACCTCGGTGACCCGCTGCTCGACGCGATGGCCGCGAAAGGTGTGCAGTACTCCGCCGTTCCGACGTCGGGGCCGGCCCGAACCAACATCACGGTCAGCGAGATCGGTGGTACCACCACCAAGATCAACGAGCCGGGTGCGACAGTGTCGGAACAGACCCGCGCCGAACTGCGGGAGCGGATCCTCACTCTTGCAACGGATGCCGAATGGGTCGTTCTGTCGGGTTCTCTTCCGCCCGGTCTGCCCGTCGACTGGTACGCCGAGCTCGTCGTTGCACTGCGGGCCACCTCCGCGAAGGTCGCCGTCGACACGTCCGACGAACCGCTGCTCGCTCTCGCAGCAGCGTTCCCGGCGTCCGCACCGGACCTGATCAAGCCCAATTCCGAGGAACTGGCTCAGCTGACCGGATACGATTCCGAGGAGCTGGAAAACGCTGCAGCACAGGGTGACCCCACCGCCGCCATCGCCGCCAGCACAATTCTTCTCGGCCGAGGCGTCGGCGCGGTACTGGCCACGCTCGGTAGCGCCGGAGCGGTACTGGTCACCCCCGGCGGATCCTGGTACGCCAGCCCGCCCCCGATCACGGCGGTCAGCACCGTCGGTGCAGGCGATTCCTCGCTCGCCGGCTACATCCTCGGCGATATCGAGAACTGTTCCAACGCAGACAAACTCCGCCGCGCCGTCGCCTACGGAACGGCAGCCACCGCACTTCCAGGCACCACGCTCCCCCTGCCCGAGCAGACCTACCCGACTTCGGTGACGGTTCGCGCGCTCGACATCTCCACGTCCGTCACCCCGTCCACGCTCTCCCCTTCTTCGAACCGTCTCTAGGAGCCCACAATGTCCAGCCCTACCGAAGATCAGCAGATCATCGCCGAGGATCTGATCCTCCTCGACGCCGATCTGGGCGAATCCAAAGCTGCCGTCATCGAACGCCTCGCAGGCGTTCTGGCAGCTGCGGGTCGCGCAACCGACACCGATGCTCTGCGTGACGCCGCACTGGCCCGCGAAGCGCAGTCGGCCACCGGCCTGCCCGGCGGCATCGCGATTCCGCATTGCCGTTCCGAGGCGGTCACGAGCGCTTCGCTCGGCTTCGCCCGCCTGAACCCGAAGGTCGACTTCGGAGCCCCCGACGGCCCCGCAGACCTAGTCTTTCTGATCGCGGCACCGGCCGGTGCCGGCTCGGCGCACATGAAGTTGCTGTCGAGCCTGGCCCGCGCGCTGGTCAAGCCGGAGTTCGTCACGTCACTGCGCAACGCGTCCTCGGCGGCCGAGATCGTCACGCTCGTCGTCGGTGTCATCAACCCCGCAGCCAAGCCCGCCGCAGCGGCGGCTCCGGCAGCAGCTACGGTGTCCACCGCCAAGCACAGCGCGGCCGCCACCCCGGCCGAGGCGTCGTCGGCCCCTAAGCACATCGTCGCGGTTACCGCCTGCCCCACCGGAATTGCCCACACCTACATGGCTGCCGACTCTCTCGTCGCAGCCGGCGAGCGTGCCGGAGTCACCGTGCACGTCGAGACCCAGGGCTCGAGCGGCAGCACTCCCCTCGACCCAGCACTCATCGCAGGTGCCGAAGCGGTCATCTTCGCTACCGATGTGGGCGTCAAGGGCCGCGAGCGTTTCGCCGGCAAGCCCGTCATCTCCTCCGGTGTCAAGCGCGCCATCAACGAGCCCGACGTCATGCTCACCGAAGCCCTTCGCGCTGCACTGAACCCGGACGCGGCTCGTGTGGGAGGTACCGCAGTGGCTGCCGGCTCGAACCAGTCCGCAGGTGAACTCGGCTGGGGCACGCGACTGCGCCAGATACTGCTGACCGGCGTCAGCTACATGATTCCGTTCGTCGCTGCCGGCGGTCTGCTGATCGCTCTCGGCTTCTTCATCGGTGGCTACACGATCTCCGACATCGCCGAGGACATCGTTATCAACAACTCGTTGACGGCCCTTCCGGACGGAGGGCTGAAGATCTACATCGGTGCCGTCCTGTTCCAGATCGGTGCGTTGTCGTTCAGCTTCCTGGTCCCCGCGCTCGCCGGGTATATCTCTTACGCCATCGCCGACAGGCCCGGCCTCGCACCAGGTTTCACCGCAGGCGCGGTGGCCGTACTCGTAGGTGCCGGCTTCCTCGGTGGTCTCGTCGGTGGTCTGATCGCCGGCTTCGTCGCTCTGTGGGTCAGCCGTTGGAAGATTCCGACCGTCCTGCGCGGACTCATGCCTGTCGTTGTCATTCCACTCGTCGCCTCGCTCGTCGTCGGCGGCATCATGTTCCTGTTGCTCGGCAAGCCGCTCGCCGCGATCACCAACGGACTGACCAATTGGCTCAACGGCCTCAGTGGATCCGCCATCATCATCCTCGGCATCATTCTCGGCCTCATGATGTGCTTCGACCTCGGCGGCCCCGTCAACAAGGCGGCCTACGCTTTCGCCACCGCGGGACTGTCTGTCACCGACATCGCGTCGCTGCGCATCATGGCTGCAGTCATGGCGGCCGGTATGGTGCCGCCGCTGGCCATGGCTCTGGCCTCGACCGTTCGCTCGCGTCTGTTCACCGAGGCCGAGCGTGAGAACGGTAAGGCTGCATGGTTCCTCGGAGCAGCGTTCATTTCCGAAGGCGCGATCCCGTTCGCCGCAGCGGATCCGCTTCGCGTGATCCCGTCCATGATGGCCGGCGGTGCCGTCACCGGCGCGCTGATCATGGCGTTCGACGTCACTCTCAGCGCACCCCACGGCGGTATCTTCGTGTTCGTGGCCATCGGCGGAATCCTGCAGTTCCTCATCGCGCTGATCGCAGGAACCCTCGTGTCGGCGTTCCTGGTGGTCGTGGCCAAAGAATTCGTCAAGGGTAAGAACGCCCCGACCGAGGCCGAACTCGATCCCGCACTCGCCACCGTCTGACACTCGCTACGATCGCAACAACCCACTACGAAGGAGCAGCACATGCCCAGCACCACAGTCGCCGTCGGATCCTCGATCGGTCTGCACGCTCGTCCCGCAGCACTGATCGCCGACGCCGTCGCCGAAGCCGGCGTGGACGTCACCCTCGCAGTGGCCGATTCGGAGCCGGTGGACGCAGGTTCGGCCCTGATGATCATGACGCTCGGAGCCACCAAGGGCACCGAAGTCACGGTCACCAGTGACGACCAGGCAGCACTCGACAAAGTTGTCGCTCTCGTCGAAGCAGATCTGGACGCTTAGCGAGAGCGCATCGATCGCCGGACGGTGAATCCCACCGCTCCGGCGATCAGCACCACACCGGCAGCGACGGCCGCTCGGAATTCCCATTCCGAGTCCGTCGCTGTCGGCGTCTCCGAGGGCCGATCTGCGCTCGGTGACGGTGATACCGACTCCGGCGCTGAGGGTTCGGGGGCAGAGAGCTCGAGCGACTGTGCACCCGACAGTCGAAGAATGGGTGGAAGGATTCCGTCGGTGGGACCGAACCCGGCCTCCGATGCGAGGAGCAGGCTGCCGTCGTCCAGGAACGCCAGTGCCTCACCCTGCGGTTGATCGGGCAATGCCACCACCGCCCGCGGCGCGTCCGGGTCGACCAACGCCGACGCGATGTCGCCGTCGGACGAACGAAACAGGTAGGCGTCGGTGTACGTGCGTACCGCGGCAACTGTGCCGTTACCGCTCACCGCTCCCCCGGTCGCCAGTATCGATCCGACCACGAAGGGCGGTCCACCGACCGTCCCGGTTGCGGAGAACGCCAGTTCGCCGACCTTGCGGAGAGTCGTCGGTCCCGGACTGCTCAGCTCGGACACGGCTTCGTCGCCTTCAGGCACGTACACCCCGCTGACGCCCGAGAGTTCCTTGGTGACGATGACCGGTCGACCGCCGGGTTCGATCAGCACCGTCTCGGCGTCGTGCGCGCCGTCGGGATAGGTGAGCCGGTGCAGTTCGCCCGCGCCCGTCATAGGGTCCATTCGCGTCAACGCGACGCTCTCGCGCCGCATCTGGTTGTCGCCGATGTCGGCCAACCACAGCGAGCCGTCGTACGAGGTCAGGTCCTCGACGTCGTACGGGTCGACGCGTACGGCGAGCCACCGTTCCACCGCACAGTTCCCGTCGAGCACCGCGACCCGGTCGTCGGCTCCACTGTCTCCGATCGCGTACAGAATTCCGTCGATCGACGTCAACCCGGACAGTTCCGCCAGCCCGGGATCGGTTGGCAGACAGTATGTTTCGGTGCCGACGGGTGCGGCGAACGCTGTTCCGGAGAACGCGGCGGCGGCGGCCACGGACGCGGCGGCACCACGCACCACCAGCCGCGACCACATCGCCGTCAGGCGCTGGGGACGATGGTCGTGAACTCGACCAGCGCTGCTGCCAGAGACTGCGGCACCCGAGCTTCGACGCGAGTGCCGTCCTCCTCGTGCGTGGACTGCACGATCCGGCCGTCGGTGTGAATTCGCGCGACCAGATCGCCGCGGGTGTACGGCACGAGGACGTCGACCAACACGTCGGGCTCGGCGAGGATCTCGCCGAGATGGTCGCGCAATGCATCGATGCCCTCACCGGTCTTGGCCGAGACGAATCGTGCACCGTCGAGCAATCCGCGCAACTGAGTGAGCTGCACTGGGTCCGCAGCGTCGATCTTGTTGACCACCAACAGCTCCGGTGGCATCTTGGCGTCCTGCTCGCGAACCACGTCGGTGATCACCTCGCGGACGGCCTTGATCTGATCGAGCGGCAACGGATCAGACCCGTCGACCACGTGCAGGAGCAGATCTGCATCGGTGACCTCCTCGAGCGTCGAGCGGAAGGCCTCGACCAACTGGGTCGGGAGATGCCGCACGAAGCCGACGGTATCGGTCAGCACGATTGCGCGGCCGTCCTCGAGAGTCGACTTACGCGTCGTGGGATCCAGGGTGGCGAACAACGCATTCTGGACCAGTACACCCGAGCCGGTCAGTGCGTTCAGCAGACTCGACTTGCCCGCGTTGGTGTAACCGACGATCGCGATGGACGGCACCGTGCCGGAAAGTCGCTGTTCCCGTTTGGTGTCGCGAGCCTGCTTCATGCCCTTGATCTCGCGGCGTAGCTTGGCCATTCGCTCACGGATGCGTCGACGGTCGGTCTCGATCTTCGTTTCACCCGGCCCACGCAGACCCACACCGCCGTTGCTGCCCGCACGTCCGCCGGCCTGCCGCGACATCGATTCGCCCCAGCCGCGAAGCCTGGGCAGCATGTACTCCATCTGTGCGAAAGCGACCTGCGCCTTGCCTTCTCGCGAGGTCGCATGCTGGGCGAAGATGTCGAGGATCAGCGCGGTGCGGTCGATGACCTTGACCTTGACGACCTTCTCCAGCGCGTTGAGCTGGGCGGGAGTCAGTTCACCGTCGCAGATAACGGTATCGGCACCGGTTGCGAGCACGATGTCGCGTACTTCTTTCGCCTTGCCGGAACCGATGTACGTCGCAGCATCGGGCTTGTCGCGCCGCTGCATCAAGGCTTCGAGGACCTCCGAGCCTGCCGTCTCGGCCAGCGCCGCCAATTCGGTCATGCTGGACTCGGCCTGCGCGGCCGTTCCGGTGGTCCACACACCGACCAGCACGACGCGTTCGAGGCGCAGCTGCCGATACTCGACCTCGGTGACGTCGGTGAGCTCGGTGGACAGTCCGGCTACTCGGCGTAGCGCGGTGCGGTCTTCGAGCTGCATGTCGCCCGAGGACGGGGAGTCCTCATCGTTGAGCGGAGATCGGGCCAGCCGCCTCGACCATGCGTCGGATTCCTCGCGAGTCCACGCCGATACGGTGTCAGGTGAACCGTCGGTATTGTCGTCGACCGGTTCGCCCGCAGGTGATGTTTCATGTGAGTTCGTCATACATCACCCATGATCCACGAAAAGCCCAGCGTGTGCACGCGGGTTTCGGCTACGCCCTCACGAGAGGCCGTGGTGATCGTCAGTTCTGGGCACCGAACCATCGGTCGTCTATCTCACCGCGGGCGAGCAGGACCGAGGGTCCACGAAGGGTGGCACCGACGTGATCGATGTTCACGCGCACTCGTCCGCCGAGTACGCCGACGCTCACCTCACCGGTCTCGAGACCCTCGTACGACAGCGCGGCTGCGGCTGCGGCCACCGTGCCGGTGCCACAGGATCGCGTCTCGCCGACGCCGCGCTCGAACACCCGCATGTCGACGCCGCCGTCGTCCAGCCTGGTCAGCAGCTCCACGTTCGCGCCGCGGGGGAAGAACTCGGTGTCCAGGGTCGGCGGTACGGACAAGTCCAGCGCACCGAGCGAGGCACGGGTCAACGTGCCGTCGACGCACGCGAGATGCGGGTTGCCGACATCTATCCCGATGCCCTCGTAGGAGCCACCCGCAATGGTCACCGAGCTCGAGCCCATCAAGGTGACATCCCCCATCGCGACGGTGACATCGGCGTCGGTGTCGTCGAACGAATGCACCGTCACCGCGCGCGCACCGGCCCGCGACCCCACGACGAACTGATCGCGGTGTTCGAGGTCGTGCACTCGCAGATAGTGGGCGAACACGCGAACGCCGTTGCCGCACATCTCGGCGATGGTGCCGTCGGCATTGCGGTAGTCCATGAACCAGTCCTCGGGCTCCACGCCCGCCGGCATGCGATCGAGAACGCCCGCATCCCGCAGCACCCCGGCTCGCGTCACCCGCAGAATGCCGTCGGCACCGAGTCCCTGGCGTCGATCGCACAGCACCGCGACCGCAGACCTGGTGAGCTCGAGTTCGGCTGACGGATCCGGCAGTACGACGAAGTCGTTCTGTGTTCCGTGGCCTTTGGCGAATTCCATGAGCGTGAGTCTACGGGGACGCCACTACGGAGAGCCGATGACGGACAGGGCGTCCGAGATCAGCGTCGACGACGCACCGTCGAGCCATCGCACTCGGTCGTCGCGGCGAAACCAGGAGCGCTGGCGTCGCACGTAACGCCTGGTGCCGATGAACGTGCGCTCGCGGGCGTGCTCGATGTCGTATTCACCCGCTACCACGTCGAGAGCCTGTGCGTATCCGATCGCCCGTGACGCCGTGACTCCCTCGCGCAATCCCCGTTCCAGCAGGTCCTTCACCTCGTCGAGCAGTCCGGTGTCGAACATCGTTCGGGTACGGACATCGATGCGCTCGTCCAGTTCAGTGGTGTCGCGGTCGACTCCCAGTATGACTGTGCCCCAACGTGGTTCACCGATCTTCGGGGCCGATGCCGCGAACGGTAGACCGGTCAGTTCCACCACCTCGAGTGCCCGAACCATCCGACGTCCGTCGGTCGGCAGGATGGATGCGGCGGCCTCGGGATCTGCTGCTGCCAACGCACGATGGATCTCGTCCACCCCCTCGCGCGCCAGAACGTCCTCCCATTTCGCGCGGACGACCGGATCCGTGGCCGGGAAGGCCCACTCGTCGAGCAGCGACTGCACGTACATCATCGACCCGCCGACGATGATCGGGCGACGGCCTCGGCAGCGGATGGCATCGACGTCGGCGACGGCCGCGGACTGGTAGCGCGCGACGGTCGCAATCTCGGTGACCTCGAGCACATCCAACTGGTGATGCGGTATGCCGCGACGCTCTTCCACGGACAGCTTCGCGGTCCCGATGTCCATCCCCCGGTACTGCTGCATCGCGTCGACGTTGACGATCTCGCCGTCGAATTTCTCGGCCAGGTCGAGAGCCAGATCGGACTTACCCGTAGCCGTCGGCCCGATCACCGCGATCGGTGTCGTGGCGGGGTCGGGAGTGGCGTGATCGTCAGTCACGAGTCCAGCTTCCGACGAAGTATCCGACGCCGAACGGTGCTCCGCGATACAGCTCGGTCGCCGTCATCGCGTCCGATCCCGCCGCCGCGGCCACTACCTGCCACGCCGCACGTCCACCGACGCCGACCGCCGCGCACAAGTCCACGTCGAGGTTCACCAGGGCATCGACGTCAGCCGTGGCCAGGGCATCGTCGACCCGTTGCTGAACAGCGTCGGCCCGCTCGTCGAACGAGCCCGGAGCCTTGGCAGTGAGCGTGTTCGCGCCGTCTGCCAGCACCAGAATGCCCCAGTTGTCCGAGGACGCGTCGAGTTCGCGTCGCAGCTCCGCCCCGAGTGTCGTGCAGTGCCGAGAACTGGCGTCGGCGGACATCGTCCGGACCTCCAGCTCGGTGTCCGGCGCGCACGTTCCGCGCAACCATCCTGCGATCAGGACGGCCAACGGCAACTCGGGATCCGCCACCGTCGACACCGTTCCCCCTGCCAGGCTCACGACCACGTCCACTCCGAAACCACGAAACGTACCGACCGTGGAAGCGGGGTAGGACCCTTCGCTGCCGTCGACACCGATGGCCATCCACCGGTCGACCGTGGACGTCAGCTTCGTCACCGCGTCCACCGCGGCGGCGCGAAGATCGGCCGTCTCGGCAGCACTCGAGCCCGTCATCTCGGGGACGAGCAACGGCGGAGAGGGCACCAGGGCCACGGAACTGAACACGAACACCAAACTAGTCGGTCCCGCGACATGGCCGGACGAGTCCACCTCGAGCCGTCTGAGCTGTTTCAATGGTCCGATCGGTCGTCACCTAGTTCAATGGTGTCCAGATCGCGAGTGAAGGCAGCCGTGACGCGCGGCAGAGATGAGGAACAATGACCGACCCGAACGCCGGCTCCACCACCGAGGCCACCTCGTCGGAGGTACCCACCCCGACCTCGAGTGCCACCCAGCCCGGTTCTTCGATGTCCGGTGGTACCGAGCAAGGCAGTGGAAGCGAGCACGGCAGTGCACCCGAGTCAGGTAGTGCACCCAAGCCGAGCAGCGGACCCAAGCCGGGCGGGCCGAAACCCGGTGGACCGAAACCCGGCGGTGGACCCAAGCCCGGTGGTTCGGCCGGGGTCAAGCCTCATCCGACGCCTTCGCACGTCCCGACCGTCGTGCCGACAGTCGCTCCGGCCAGTGATCCCAGCAAGTTCGGCAGGGTCGACGACGACGGCACCGCGTGGGTGACCACCGCCGACGGTGAGCGGCAGATCGGATCCTGGCAGGCGGGCGACGCTGCCGAAGGCCTCGCTCATTTCGGTCGTCGGTACGACGACCTTTCGACCGAGGTCGGCCTTCTCGAGGCTCGATTGACCTCGGGCACCGGTGACGCGAAGAAGACCAAGGCTGCCGCCTCAGCACTGCTGGAGAGCCTGCCGACCGCCGCGGTGATCGGAGACCTCGAGCAGCTGGCTCGCCGTCTCGACGCTGTAGTCGAGCACTCGGACGCTGCAGCGGCCATCGCCAAGCACGAGAAGGAACTCGAACGAGCCGAGCACACTGCCCGGAAGGAAGCGCTTGCTGTCGAGGCCGAGCAGATCGGCGGCGAATCGACGCAGTGGAAACAGGCCGGAGATCGATTACGCGAAATCCTCGACGAATGGAAGACCATTCGCGGGGTCGACCGCAAGATCGACGATGCTCTGTGGAAGCGCTATTCCAAGGCGCGGGAGAACTTCAACCGTCGTCGGGGCGCACATTTCGCCGATCTCGACCGCGAGCGCGGTGCTGCAAAGGTTCGCAAGGAAGAGTTGGTCGAGCGCGCCAAGGCCTTGTCCTCGTCTACGGATTGGGGCCCCACCGCGGCGGCGTTCCGCGATCTCCTGGTGGAGTGGAAGGCGTCCGGGCGGGCTCCACGAGATGCCGACGACGCCCTGTGGAAGAACTTCAAGGCAGCGCAGGACGTGTTCTTCGCGGCACGCAACGCCGCTGCGTCGGAGCGGGACGCCGAGTTCGAATCCAACGCCGAGGCCAAGGAAGCCTTGTTGGCCAAGACGCACATCGATCCGAGCAAGGACCTCGACGCCGCCCGCTCGGCACTGCGTGATCTACAGGACAAGTGGGATGCCATCGGCAAGGTTCCGCGCGAAAAGATGCAGGAACTCGAAGGCAAACTTCGCGCCATCGAAAAGTCCGTGCACGACGCCGTGGAGTCGCAGTGGCGTCGCTCCGACCCCGAGGCGGTCGCCCGTGCGGCTCAGTTCCGTGAGCGGGTGGCCCAGTTCGAGGATCAGGCAGCAAAGGCAACGGCAGCCGGTAAGACAAAGGACGCCGAGCGTGCCATGGCTCAGGCGCAACAGTGGCGCGAGTGGGCCGACGCGGCCGAAAGTGCCGTGGACGAGCTGTAATTCGATACCTGGGTCCGTTCCGCCGCCTCCCCGACCGAACCGGGCAGGCGGCGGGATCGGTCTAGGGGGCCGAGTGGCCGTCCCACAGGCGCAGCTTCTGTTCACCCGACGCGGCTGCGATACGACGCTGTTCCTGTGCGGCGAGTTGCGAGTTCGTCTTGTTCCACACGGCCTTGAGCCAGTGGAACGTCAACGCCATGACGGCGACCCAGGCGATGATCAGGCCGAGGCCCGGTCCGGCACCCTGCAGGTTGTTCGGCACAGTTTGCCTCGACCAGATCGAGAGCATGCCGAACACCGACGACACCGCGCATCCGGCGAGCGCAGCCCACGCCAGTGCCCACATTCGAGTGACGAGCGCGAGCACCGACATCACCACCCCGAACGTCAACACCAGCACGACGAAGATACGAGACGGCAGCGCAATGGACTCCGCGACTGCCGCGTCACTGCTCGAGAGCACGTCGAAGCCGCTGGCAGATCCGGCGTGCGGCAACGCGAAGGTGACCAGAAGCACCAGGACCAGTCCGGCTACCACCATGGCCCGCGCGCCAGGGTCCAACTCGGTCATCACCGCTCTCTCGGTTCGTCCGAGTTCTTCCGCGGATCGAGAAGGTACGACGCGGTCGGGTCCGTCTGTGTCGGTCATACGGTGCATCCTGTCTGAACCGGAAGCGGCGCCGGTGCGCCGATCGAGGGAAGCCCGAGGCCGACCCCGATCGGGGCCGTCTTCCGCATGACGCCGCGTTCGTGAGCATCTCCTGCCGCGGTTCGTCGGTGCGTGAGCACTCCGGCGTCGGCGATCAGGTGGTACGGGGCCGCGGCGGTGAGGGTGGTCGTGACGACGTCGCCCGGTCGAATGTCGCCCGCCCGTGCGGCATCGACGGCGAAGTGCACCAGGCGGCCGTCTCTGGCGCGTCCGCTCATCCGATGAGTCGCGGCGTTCTTGCGCCCCTCACCGGTGGCGACGAGCAATTCGACCTCGGTGCCGATCAGTGCCTGATTCGCGGTCAGGACGATCTCCTCCTGCAACGCGATCAGCCGCAGATACCGTTCTTGGACAACCTCTTTCGGCACCTGATCGGGCATGTCCGCCGCCGGGGTACCGGGCCGCTTGGAGTACTGGAAGGTGTACGCGTTGGCGAACTTCGCACGCCGCACCACCTCGAGGGTCTGCTCGAAATCTTCCTCGGTCTCACCGGGAAAACCGACGATGATGTCCGTCGTGACGGCCGCATGCGGCATGGCCGCGCGCACCTTGTCGATGATGCCCATGAACTTCGTCTGACGATAGGACCTGCGCATCGCCTTGAGGATCCGATCCGATCCGGACTGCAGCGGCATGTGCAGGGTGGGACAGATGTTGGGCGTGGACGCCATCGCTTCGATCACGTCGTCGGTGAATTCGGCCGGGTGCGGAGACGTGAACCGCACTCGCTCGAGTCCTTCGATAGAGCCGCAGGCGGTCAGCAGCGATGCGAACGCGCCGCGATCACGTGGCAGGTCCGGATCTGCGAACGACGCACCGTAGGCATTGACGTTCTGGCCGAGCAGCGTCACTTCGAGCACACCTTGGTCCACCAGAGCCTGTACCTCGGCGAGGATATCGCCCGGCCTGCGGTCGATTTCCTTGCCGCGCAACGCGGGGACGATGCAGAACGTGCAGGTGTTGTTGCAGCCCACCGAGATCGACACCCAGCCCGCGTATGCCGATTCTCGTTTTGCGGGCAGAGTGGACGGAAAGGCATCGAGCGACTCGAGAATCTCGACCTGCGCTTGCTCGTTGTGCCGGGCGCGCTCGAGCAACACCGGCAGAGACCCGATGTTGTGGGTGCCGAACACGACGTCGACCCACGGAGCCCTTTCGACCACCGTGTTTCGATCCTTCTGAGCCAGGCAGCCACCGACGGCGATCTGCATGTTGGGGTTTCTCGTCTTCGCCGGCCGCAACATGCCGAGGTTGCCGTAGAGCTTGTTGTCGGCGTTCTCGCGCACAGCACAGGTGTTGAACACCACCAGATCTGCGTCGGTGCCGGCGTCCGCAGGCACGTATCCGGCCTCTTCGAGCAGTCCGGACAGACGTTCGGAATCGTGAACGTTCATCTGGCAACCGTGCGTGCGCACCTCGTAGCTGCGGGGACCTGCCGCCGACGAGGCGCTGGCCGAGTCGGGGGCGGAGCTCCCGCGATCGGTCACGTCCACGGTCGGAAAAACACTCGTTTGCACCCCTCCAGGGTACGTCCACCGCCAGAGCGGACACGCCGGGGTCGCGGGGCCTGCCGCGTACTGTCCAGGCACTATGCGAGCCGACAGTAAAGTTTCCATTACATAATCGAAGACTGCGGGCGAAAAGGCCGGTCGGCGAGGAAACTACGCATAGGGTTTCGTCCTATGACGCACGCCACCGACGCCCCGGCATCGACATCACCGCCGGGCGCACATTCGATGATCTCGCTCAAATCCGTCGACAAGCACTTCGGTGATCTGCACGTACTCAAGGACATCAATCTCGAAGTGCCGGCCGGGCAGGTCGTCATCGTCGTGGGTCCGTCCGGATCCGGTAAGTCGACTCTGTGCCGAACGATCAACCGGTTGGAGCCGATCGACTCCGGTGCCATCGAGGTCGACGGCGATCTACTGCCCGCCGAAGGCAAGGCTCTCGCTGCACTACGCGCGGATGTCGGCATGGTGTTCCAGTCCTTCAACCTGTTCGCGCACAAAACAATTCTGCAGAACGTCATGCTCGCACCGATGAAGGTGCGCAAGCTCAAGAAAGACGAGGCCGAGAAGAGCGCGCTCGCTCTGCTCGAGCGGGTCGGTATCGCCAATCAGGCCGACAAGTACCCAGCTCAGCTGTCCGGCGGTCAGCAACAGCGCGTTGCCATCGCCCGCTCGCTCGCCATGAACCCCAAAGTGATGCTCTTCGACGAGCCCACCTCGGCCCTGGATCCAGAGATGGTCAACGAGGTACTCGACGTCATGACCTCGCTGGCCAAGGAGGGCATGACCATGCTCGTCGTCACCCACGAGATGGGCTTCGCTCGCAAGGCCGGCGACCGCGTCATCTTCATGGCCGACGGTGCCGTCGTCGAGGACACCGATCCCGAAACCTTCTTCAAGTCGCCGAAGTCCGAACGCGCCAAGGACTTCCTCGGCAAGATCCTCGGTCACTGACCCGATTCATCGCTCGTTCCCGTATACACGACCTATCCCGAAGGACATTCACTGTGAGAATCACCCGTCCGATCCGCCTCGGTGTCGCCATCGCCGCCCTGTCCATCGTTGCGACCGCATGCGGTGGCGGCGAGGAAGCCCGGACCATCTCGACCAGCGCCGAGTCCGGCAACCTCATCGTCGGCATCAAGTTCGACCAGCCGGGCCTCGGTCTGCGTAACCCGGACGGCTCGTTCAGCGGCTTCGACGTCGAGGTGGCCAAGTACGTCGCCGGCAAGCTCGGTGTCGACGAGGCGAACATCGAGTTCAAGGAATCGCCGTCCGCGCAGCGCGAGACGCTGATCCAGAACGGTGAGGTCGACTACATCGTCGCCACCTACTCCATCACCGACACCCGCAAGGAGAAGGTCGGCTTCGCCGGACCGTACTTCGTGGCAGGTCAGTCGCTCCTGGTGAAGCAGGACAACACCGACATCACCGGTGCCGATTCTCTCGAGGGCAAGAAGCTGTGCTCGGTAACCGGTTCCACCCCGGCCCAGAACATCGCCGACGAGTACCCGGGAGTCCAGCTTCAGCCGTACGACACCTACTCCGCCTGCGTCGAGGCACTGCGCAACGGCACCGTCGACGCCGTCACCACCGACGACATCATCCTTGCCGGTTACGCCGCTCAATCTCCCGGTCAGTTCAAGGTGGTCGGCGAACCGTTCACCACGGAGAACTACGGCATCGGCCTGAACAAGGACGACACCGACGGACGCAACAAGATCAACGATGCCATCGAAGAGATGGTGAGCAGCGGTGCTTGGGAGCAGGCTTTCGACGAGACCGTCGGCGCGTCGGGCTACCCGCTGCCGAGCCCGCCCACCGTCGACCGCTACTGATCGACTCTTCTCGTCGTGTTCCGCGCGCGACAGCGTGCGGAACACCACGCTTCGATCTCGCCGAGCCGTGAGGATCAACACGCACCGTGAATCTATTGAGCAAGTACGGCGATCAACTGATCGACGCATTCCTCTCGACCATCTACCTGACATTGGCTTCCCTCGTCGGGGCATTGGTCATCGGGACGATCATCGCCGCGATGCGGGTGTCTCCCATCCCGATCGCACGTGGCATAGCCGCGACGTACGTCACCATTTTTCGTAATACCCCATTGACCCTGATCATTCTGTTCACCTCGTTCGGGCTCTATCAGACAATGGGCGTTTCTCTTGCGTCGGAGTCCTCGCCGACGTCCCTCGACGACAACAACTTTCGACTCGCAATCCTCGGACTGAGCATCTACACCGCATCGTTCGTGGCCGAATCTCTCCGATCGGGAATCAACACTGTCCCGGTCGGTCAGGCAGAAGCAGGCCGCTCTCTCGGAATGACCTTCACCCAGAACATCTCGATCGTCGTTCTGCCACAAGCATTCCGAGCCGTGGTCGGACCACTCGGCAGTGTCGTGATCGCATTGACCAAGAACACGACCATCGCCTCGGTCATCGGCGTCGCCGAGGCGTCGTTCCTGATGAAGAACATGATCGAGAACGAGGCCGCGATCTTCGTCGTCGGCGGTATCTTCGCGCTCGGCTTCATGATCTTGACGCTCCCAACCGGGTTGCTGTTCGGTTACATCAGCAAGCGATTGGCGGTGTCATGATGAGTGATGCAGTAGCAGTTCTGTACGACGTTCCGGGCCCGAAAGCGGTGCTGCGGTACCGCATTCTGACCGGTGTCGTTGCGGTGGTTTCGCTCGGAATCGCCTTTCTGATCTACCGTGCCCTGGACTCCAAGGGGCAGCTCACCGCCGACAAGTGGGATCCGTTCCTCCAGTCGACGACGTGGACCACATATCTGTTGCCCGGAATCCAGGGAACTCTGGTCGCGGCAGCGTTGTCGATCGTCTTCGCACTGATTCTCGGTGCGGTCCTCGGCATCGGCCGACTCTCGGATCACCGCGCCGTACGGATAATCAGCGGTGCAATCGTCGAATTGTTCCGTGCGGTTCCCGTGCTGATCCTGATGATCTTCCTGTACGCGGTCTACGCAGATTACGAGGTCTTCAAGGTCAAGTACCTGGCTTTGGCCGCCGTGGTCACCGGCCTGACTCTCTACAACGGATCGGTCATCGCCGAGATCGTCCGTGCAGGCGTCAATTCACTGCCGAAGGGGCAGCGCGAAGCCGCGTCGGCGCTGGGCATGCGCAAGAGCCAGGTGATGACCTTGGTGCTGCTCCCCCAGGCGGTCACGGCCATGCTGCCGGCGATCATTTCGCAGATGGTGGTGGCGCTGAAGGACTCTGCGCTCGGCTACATCATCGGGTACGTCGAGGTCGTCCGTTCCGGCCAACAGGTCGGTGCGTTCTACAGCAACTACCTGCCGTCGCTGGTGATTGTGGCCGTGATCATGATCATCATCAACTCGGCGCTGACGAAGCTGGCAACCGTAGTCGAGCGGCGTTTGCGATCGCGAAAGCGCAAGACCGGCACCGCCGATGTCGTTCCTGCGCTCGACGGCGGCCAGGCAGCCTGACCTCGTGTAGCGATTGGGGAGGCCCTCGACGAGTAAGGCCCGCAACACCGATGGTGTTGCGGGCCTTACTGTTTCTCGACTACACCGCCTCGAGGTGGACGATCACATCGAGGCGGTGCCGTCGAAGTCATGGGGGCCGTCGAAGTCTTCGGTATCGGCTCCTGCGTGGTCGAGTTGCTCCTTGACGACCGCAAACGCCATTCCCTGCGAGTAGCCACGGCGTGCGAGCATGCCGACCAGCTTGCGCACCACCTTGTCTCGCTCGGCGCGAGCTTCGGGTGCGTTCGGATCCGGCAACTGCAGAGTCCGGAATCGCTTGCGTACCAACTCTGCTGCCCGCTGACGCTCGTCGTCGGCGTCGATCAGATCCAGCGCGTGCACGGCAAGTTCATTGCTGACTCCCTTGGTGCGGAGCTCCATGCTCAGCGCACGTTTGCCCTTGCCGGAGTACTTGTGCCGAGACTGGACCCACTGCTGCGCGAACGATTCGTCGTCGACCAGCTTGGCCTTCTCGAGCCGGTCGAGAACAGCGTGTGCGATCTCTTCGGTGAAGCCCTTCTTGGCAAGGCTCGCTTCGAGTTCGTGCCGACTACGCGCTCGGTCGGTCAGCAACCGAAGGCAGACGTCTTTCGCCTGCGCTTCGGTGCCGCCGCCCTCGTCTCGCTGCTGCACAGCGGAAACGGGTTAGAAGTCGACCGGAGCAGCTGCGGGCTCCTCCGCGGTGACGTCCGCGCCGATCTGCAGCTTCTCCATGATCTTCTTCTCGATCTCGTCCCGCACATCGGGGTTCTCGAGCATGAACTTGCGGGCGTTCTCCTTGCCCTGGCCGAGCTGGTCACCCTCGTAGGTGAACCACGAACCCGACTTACGGATGAAGCCGTGCTCGACACCCATGTCGATCAACGAGCCCTCGCGGCTGATGCCCTTGCCGTAGATGATGTCGAACTCGGCCTGCTTGAACGGCGGAGCAACCTTGTTCTTGACGACCTTCACTCGGGTGCGGTTACCGATGGCGTCGGTCCCGTCCTTCAGAGTTTCGATGCGACGAATATCGAGGCGAACCGAGGCGTAGAACTTCAATGCCTTACCACCGGTAGTGGTTTCGGGAGAACCGAACATGACGCCGATCTTCTCGCGCAACTGGTTGATGAAGATGACGGTGGTACCGGAATTGCTCATCGCACCGGTGATCTTGCGCAACGCCTGGCTCATCAGGCGAGCCTGCAGACCTACGTGACTGTCACCCATCTCGCCTTCGATCTCGGCGCGCGGTACGAGTGCGGCCACCGAGTCGATCACGAGGATGTCGAGCGCACCCGAACGGATCAGCATGTCTGCAATTTCCAGGGCCTGCTCACCGGTATCGGGCTGCGAGACCAGCAGTGCATCGGTGTCGACACCGAGCTTCTTCGCGTAGTCCGGATCCAGTGCATGCTCCGCGTCGATGAAGGCAGCGATTCCGCCGGCCCGCTGAGCGCTGGCCACCGCATGCAAGGCCACGGTGGTCTTACCCGAGGACTCCGGACCGTAGACCTCGATGACACGTCCACGCGGCAACCCTCCGATGCCGAGTGCCACATCGAGCGCGATCGATCCGGTGGGGATGACGGCGATGGGCTGACGGACCTCGTCACCGAGGCGCATCACCGAACCCTTGCCGAAGTTCTTGTCGATCTGCGCAAGTGCGAGATCGAGCGCTTTGTCGCGATCGTATGCAGCCATCGTGAGCTCCCTGTGTCGTGTCGTTCAGCTGTGTCGTGTCGATCAGCTTTGTCGTCGGTAACGCTAGAACGGGGTACCGACAAGAAGTTTCGCTGGACCGCTCCGCAACCGTTGTCACCAGCATAGGGGAACACGTGTTCGAGTCAACTACCACGACGTTCGACACGCCGAGCAGACTGGATCGGACCGATACCGAGCTACCAGCGTTCCTTCGGAACATCGAACTCGTAGCAGATCGAGCGCCACACTTCTCGGGGATCGACGCCCTCTTCGATCGCCTGCGCTCCGGTCCGTCCGATGCCGGACAGCACATGATCGGTCAGCAGGGAATTACCTCGAATGGAGCCGAACTCCTCGGTCAGCAGTTCACGAAATTCGGTCAGGCGCACACCCTCGACCCTAACGTCCCGTCCTTCGCGCGCTCCGGGCGAGGACCTCGTGACACACGGACACCGGATCCGCGACGGACTTCCCACCGGCCGCTGCCGCAGCTGCTGCCCGGGCAAATCGCGGATCGGCGAGAACTTGGGCCACTGCGTCGGCGATCGAGCGTGCCGTAGGAGGCCGAACGATCACCGCGCTCCCCTGCCGCGCAGCCCTGTTCGCCAGTTCCCATTGATCACCACCACCGGGCACGGTCACCACCGGGACTCCGTGGATGAGAGCTTTGGCCAACATGCCATGGCCACCCCCACACACCACCACATCGGCATGACGCAGCAGCTCGTCTTGACGACCGAGTCCGGCATTCGCCCAGCTCGGCAGCACGTCGGGGCCGCCGTCGAGCACCGACGCCACGACTCGAACCCCGGTGCCGTCCAACCCTTTCAGCGCCATCTCGAGCATTCCCTCGGCCCCAGTGAACGCCGTCGACGGGGCTACCATCACCAATGGTGATTCGCCGGCGGGCAGGTCCAGTAGATCGTCGGTCGGCTCCCACAGCAACGGACCGATCACGTGCGCGTCCTCGGGCCAGTCGGGACGCTCCACCTCCAACGCGGGAATAGTGGCGACAAGCCGCGCGCTGGGCCCCGGATCCCGCGCCGGTAGCCCGATACTCGCTCTGGCGACGGAACGTTGAGTCAGCCCTTGAGCGATCGAGCGAGCCGTCAGGGCGCGCATCACCGTATCGCGCAGCCTGCCGCGAATGCCGGTTCCCGGTGCCAGTCCACTTCCGATGGGAGGCAGGCCTTTCGAGGGTGAGTACAGCGGGTGAGGCGAGAGTTCGATCCACGGTGTACCGAGACGTTCGGCTGCCATGCCACCACCGGCAGTCAGGATGTCGGACACCACGAGGTCGACGTTCTCCCGCTCGAGGTCGGGCAACAATTCGGTGGAGACGAAGGCTGCGCGAGAGTGGATGCGCTGTCCGGCGTCCAGATCGTCGTCCTCCGGTCGGGGGGCGAGCCCGCCCAGCGGTAAGGCCCTCAGTCCGGCGTCACGGGCGGCGGGCACCCAGCGATTTCCGGTGAACAGGACCGGCTCGTCACCGGCTCGACGAAACAGCAGCGACAGCGCGATAGCCGGAAACGCATGGCCCGGATCGGGCCCGGCCACTACAGCTACTCGCATCGACCCAGCGTGCCACACCCCCCTCGGCGGGCACGATGTGCGTCGAGCTCACTGCAGGTGAACGTCGATCCCGTCAGCGCTCCGAGGACGCAGATAGGCATCGACCGCGTACGCCATCTGAGTCATCACTTCAGCACCGGAGATGCGCTCGGAGACCATCTCGGCGGACTGCACCGCCGACTGCACCATCAACAGCAACATCGTCGCCAATACGGCGGGGTCGCCCGAACGAATCGACGAATCACGTTGTCCCACAACAACCAGTGACGACAGAGTGTCGATGATCAACGATTGGCTGGTGCCGAGCCGATGCAGAATGTAGGTGGCGAGCACATCGGAATCGGAACGAAGAATCTTCACGAACAGCGGGTGGATGCGGATTCGATCGGCTGTCCGGCCCACGGCGGTCACGATCTGATCCCGTCCGGATTCCGTCGCGTCGAAGTTCGGAATGAGTGCGCTGATCTCCCGCGTGAGCAGACTGGACACCACCGCCCGGGTATCGGTCCATCTCCGGTACACGGTTGGCCTGCTGACCTCGGCTCGTCGGGCGATCTCGGCCAGAGTGGTGCGCCTCACACCAAGTTCGAGGATGCACGATCGGGCCGCGTCGAGCACGATGTCGTCGATCGACTTCTCCCGCGCATCCGTCTCGGACGGATGCTCGGACTGAGACGAGGCAGGAATCGACACCGGTCGCTCGGTCACGTGCAACCCTTCACTCTATGGGCCTGAGAACTGTACCGCGGGCAGAAGCACGCAATTTCGTTACTGTACCTCACGGCTTCGACCACATCGAGTACTCGAAACACGTACCGCCCGAATCGCACATCTGCGCTGTGGACAGTGGACACAGAATAACGTCGGTCGCCGACACGGCAATCCCCAACCCTGGCAAGCTGATCGACGTGACCGAGGAATCCTGATGACAATGACCCGATCGGTGACAGTCCTGACCAACCCGACAGCCGGCGGCGGGCGCGCAGCTCACATCGGTCGACGCGCCGTGTTCCGACTACGCGAGCGGGGAATCGATGTCACGGCCATCGAAGGGCGCACTGCGGGCGATGCGTTGGCGTTGTTGACCAGAGCCGTCGACAGTGGAACGGACGCCGTCGTTGCCGTCGGCGGCGACGGTCTCGTCAATCTCGTGATCCAAGTGCTCTCCGGCACCGAGACCCCGATGGGACTGGTGCCCGCCGGCACCGGAAACGATCTGGCCCGAGTTCTGGGGGTACCCCTCGACGATGCGGTGCGGGCAGCCGACGTCATCGCCGACGATTGCCGGCGAACAATCGATCTGGGCCGAGCCGGTGACCGGTGGTTCGCAACCGTCTTGTCCAGCGGATTCGACTCCCTGGTGACCGAGAGAGCGGGTCGACTTCGATGGTTCGGCGGTCCCCTGCGCTACAACGCGGCCCTGATTCTGCAGTTGTCCACGCTTGGAAAGCTCTCGTACGTCCTGGAATTGGACGATGCCGAGCTTCGGGTGGACGCCACCCTGGTCGCCATCGGGAACGGAAGTTCGTACGGCGGCGGGATGGCGATCTGCCCCGCCGCCCGCGTGGACGACGGCCTGCTCGACATCACCGTCGTACGGGAAGTGAGTCGAACTCGACTGCTGCGAATGTCGCCCACTCTCTATCGGGGAACACACGTGGAACTCCCGGAGGTCGATACCTACACCTCGAAGCGGGTCACCCTGCGGTGCGAGGGAATTGTCGCCTACGCAGACGGTGAGCGCGTCGGTGAACTACCGATCACCGTGCAGTCCGTACCGGGTGCTCTTCGAGTGTTCGTGGACCGCAGCGGCGAGCCGCTTGGGTGACCGCAGAGTCAGAACTTCAGCGAAGGGTGGTCGTCGTGGGAGGCGATCGCCTTGTACAGCCACACCAGTCCCAACACGATCGCGCCGGCGACAACCAACCAGAACACGCCCTTGATGATGGTGCCCAGAAGCGCGAGTGCGATCCAGATCAGGACGATGAATCCGAGTACTTTCCAGAACATGTCGGTCTCCAACCGTGTCGTCGCGCACCGTGTCGTGTCGCGTACATCGATCTTGACAGCGGAATGCTCCGAGCACATCGGGGTGAACCCTGAATTGCGTCAGCGGTGTCGCGCTCGAATCCGATCGATTTCGGTGAGTGCATCGGCCCATCCCTGCAATCGGTCGGTGGCCGATTCGAGCTCGCGGCGGTGGACGTCCACAATAGGGGTCGAAGCCGATCCCGCCGGTCCTGTCATGCGCGCTGCGGCCGCGACGAGTTGTTCGTACTGATCGACTCCGGCCGCGAGATCCGATGCAGCCGAATCTATTCCACTACGCACATGTTCACGCGTGGCAACGCTGGCCGCACTTGCCCGCTCGAGAGCAGCGATGTCGACGGCGACCCCTTCGAGACCCTGGACGGCGTCCGAGGCCACGGCGATGGTCTCCTCCACCTCCTCGGTTCCGATCGTCTCGGACCTGGCCAGAATTCCCAACAACTCGAACAGGCTCTTCTCGGCACCGGCCAGCCGGGCCATCGGCTCGTAGGCAGCAGATCCGCGCTGCGGCAACGTGCGCTTGGCAGGTATGCCGACGGGTACGGGCTGTGACTTCAGCCGTCGTAGCCGGGAGACTGCGAACACCGCCGGTACGGCCATGAGCGCAGCACCTCCGCCGCCGACGAACAGCGACCACTCCGGAGCCGACAGCACGGCCATTCCTGCGGTTCCCGCAGCCGTCGTGGTCGACGCGGCCCCGAACCGTATTCCGCGTCGTCTGGCACGGCGGATCTTCTTCAGGTGCTTCGCACGAGGATCCTTGCGACGGCCCGCAGCATCGAAGAACGACGTGCCGACGGATCTCGCGGACTCGGCGAGCGACCTGACCACCGCCCCGGACTCCGACGCCGCCGCGGCAATGGAGTCCCGATCGAACGAAGCGGCCGGCCGCTTACGCGACCGGCCGGATTCGTGTTCTGTGCTGCCCATGTCGAAGCTGATGTCAGTCGACGGACGTGCTCGCGCGGTCGATCACGCCTGAGCCGGCGGCTCGGGCGTTGCGTTCGGAGACTTGGCAATCGACGGCTTGGCCGCAGCATCGCCGGACGGCAGCGAGTCGCCTGCCATCGAGGCGCGAATCTGCTCGAGGCGGCTGTGGCCTGCCATCTGAACCGACGCCTGCTGCACCTCGAGCATGCGACCCGAGACGGTGTTCTGCGCCAACTCGGCCGAACCGAGCGCGTCGGCATAGCGGCGCTCGATCTTGTCGCGAACTGCGTCGAGGCTCGGGGTGTTGCCAGGAGCGGACAACGTGCTGTCCATCGAACGCAGGGATTCGCTGACCTTCTCCTGCATCTTCGCCTGCTCGAGCTGGCTGAGCAGCTTGGTGCGCTCGGCAACCTTGGACTGCAGTGCCATCGCGTTCTGCTCGACGGCCTTCTTCGCCTGAGTGGCGGCCTGCAGCGACTGGTCGTGCAGAACCTTCAGATCTTCGACGCTCTGCTCGGCGGTCACGAGCTGCGCCGCGAACGCCTCGGCGGCATTGGTGTACTGCGTGGCCTTCTCGACATCGCCCGCGGTAGCGGCCTGATCGGCGAGCGTGACCGCCTGCCGAGCGTTCGCGTTCAACTTCTCGACCTCGTCAAGCTGTCGGCTGAGCTTCATCTCGAGCTGACGCTGATTGCCGATGACGGACGCAGCCTGCTGAGACAGCGCCTGATGCTGCCGCTGCGCATCTTCGATCGCCTGCTGAATCTGAACCTTGGGGTCGGCCTTCTCGTCGATCTTGGAATTGAAGAGCGCCATCATGTATTTCCAGGCCTTGACGAAAGGATTAGCCATGGGGTGGTCCTGCCTCCATCTGTTGCGCCGCGGTGGCCGCGTACGGGTCGGCTGCTCTCGCAGTGACCGAAATGAACCTGTCCGTGCTGAAAAGTCTGGTGCTTGTCGTGGGTCACGAAAGGAAACTGGGTGCGTTTCCGATCTTAGGCGGCAGCGAGAGCTCTGGCAGCAGGTGCGGGAATCACGACACGGGTCTCGCCGTCGATACGAGTGGCGACGACGGCCTCGTCGAGCCGTGCGGCCGCGACGGATGCGTCGGACAGCGTCACGCTGACGTCGCTCATGACATCGGAGAGAGGGACCGCGAGGGCATCGCAGATCGCGGCGAGCAGTTCGCTCGACGCTTCCTTACGACCACGTTCGACCTCGGAGAGGTATCCCAGGCTCACGCGTGCAGTGTTCGAGACTTCACGCAGGGTTCGGCTCTGTGCGACGCGAGTACGCCGCAGACTGTCGCCGAGTGCTTCACGCAATAGCAGCGCCATCTCGCTCCTCCTCGTTGGTGTCCGTACCGACGGCCGAGCCGTCGAGACGACAACGTTCGTATCTCGTTCTTCCTGAGCCGTCAGTTGTTCAACGTCTCGGTCGGTCCGATTGGTTCCCGACCTTATATGCCCGTTCACTCCAACACGCGCCGAAGCACTTCCGACACGACTGTAGTCCGCTGCGGCATTCACCCGGCGGACACACCTCGACGTAGCCGAACGGCTTGCACGACGTAGTCGATTCCGGTGTAGACGGTCAGCAGGACCGCAAGGGCCATCAGTGCCATGGCGACCGGATCGACCGCACTCGGCAGCGGGCACAGATACACCCCGATCGCGAATGTCTGCACCAGAGTTTTGACCTTCCCGCCGCGACCGGCAGGGATCACGCCGTGCCGGATGACGGCGAAGCGCACCGCGGTGATGCCGATTTCTCGCACTCCGATGATGACGGTCACCCACCAGGACAGGTCCCCCAGGATCGACAGACCGACGAGCGCCGCACCGATCAGAGCCTTGTCCGCGATGGGATCAGCCATTTTCCCGAAATCGGTGACCAGACCGTACTTGCGCGCAACTTGGCCGTCGATCCTGTCGGTGATGGCCGCGACCGCGAAGACCGCGGTGGCCGTCAGACGCCAGGTGGTGTCGTGACCGTCCCCGACGAACAACGCCGCGAGGAACACCGGCACCAGCGCAATCCGAAGAACCGTCAGAACGTTGGCGACGTTGAGCAACGGCACCTCGTCCGTCCCACCAGGAGCGGCGTTGCCGTGTGGCAATTCCGTGCTCCGCGCAGTACTCCCGGCACGGGAGGCACCACGGCCCTGGGTACCACTGCCCGGCGTATCACTGCTCGGGCCACCACTACTCGGGCCACCACTACTCGATGGGACACCCTGACCAGGCGCAACCGGCCCGGTCATCGGCGCACTCGCGCACCGGCTAGGCGGAATCGGACAGTGCGTCCGTATGTGGGCAGCGGCCACTCGCCGAGACGGGGACACAGCTCACGGAACGACACACGAAAAGTTTATCGGTTGCGGCACTGACTACTGTTCACCCCATGACTTCTGGGCCGAATCGGGCGAGTCGCGACACCGCAGATCCCGAATCCGACGCACATTTCGACACCGCGGACGGCCGTCCCGCACCCGACGGCACCCTTATAGTGCGTCGCGCGAGGACGTCGGACATTCCCGATATCAAGCGCTTGATCGACATCTACGCCGGCCGCATCCTGCTCGAGAAGAATCTGGTCACGCTGTACGAGGCCGTGCAGGAGTTCTGGATCGCCGAACGTGACGGCGAGGTCATCGGATGCGGGGCTTTGCACGTGCTCTGGGCCGATCTCGGGGAAGTTCGTACCGTGGCGGTCGATCCTGCCGCGAAGGGGCACGGTGCCGGGCACCTCATCGTCGCCAAACTCGTCGACGTCGCTCGCGAACTCGCGCTGCAGAAGGTGTTCGTGTTGACGTTCGAGGTGGACTTCTTCGCGCGGCACGGATTCGCCGAAATCGACGGCACTCCGGTCACCGCCGAGGTGTACGCGGAGATGTGTCGGTCGTACGACACCGGCGTCGCAGAGTTCCTGGACCTGAGCTACGTCAAACCGAACACGCTGGGTAACACCCGGATGTTGCTGTCCCTCTGACAGAATTCGGACTTCGACCCTCGAATTCGGAAGAGAGCTCCATGCCCCTCATCGCCGTCAACTACACCTACTCCCCCAGCACCACAGCCGGCCGGGACACCCACCGCGCGGCCCATCGTGCCTGGCTGGCCGACCTGCTCGAGCAGAAGACCCTGGTCTCGAGTGGTCCGTACGCCGACGGCAGCGGGGCACTGCTCCTGGTAGAGGGCCCGGACGCCGCGAGCGTCGAGACGCTGTTCGCGCAGGATCCGTTCGCCATCGAGAACCTGATCGAGTCTGCGACGTTCGACGAATGGACCCCGGTGATGGGCACCTTCTCGTCCTGATACACGGTCGTGCGCGGTAATTCGTAGTGGGCTACGGCCGAATTACCGCGCACGTGCGACGCAGTCGCTCCGGCGTCAGAAGTCCTCGGACGCCGGCTGTTCGTCCGGATCCCCTCCTTTGATGGACCACAGCAATCCATCGAGTTCGTCGGGCTTGACGAGTACCTCGCGGGCTTTCGATCCCTCGCTGGGCCCGACGACTCCGCGGTTCTCCATCAGGTCCATCAAGCGGCCCGCCTTGGCGAAGCCGACTCGCAGTTTGCGCTGGAGCATCGAGGTGGAGCCGAATTGGCTGGTGACGACCAGTTCGACTGCCTGCAACAGCACGTCGAGATCGTCGCCGATGTCGGGGTCGACGTCCTTCTTGTCCGACACCTTCGCGGCAGTGACCGTGTCGTTGTACTCCGGCTCGGCCTGATTCTTGGCGAAATCGACGACCGCCGCGATTTCCTCGTCGGTGATGAACGCACCCTGCAGACGCGTCGGCTTGCCCGCTCCCATCGGCAGGAAGAGCGCGTCGCCCATGCCGATCAGTTTCTCGGCACCGGGCTGATCGAGGATGACTCGCGAGTCGGTCAACGACGACGTGGCGAACGCCAGGCGCGACGGCACATTCGTCTTGATCAAGCCGGTCACGACGTCCACGGACGGGCGCTGTGTAGCGAGCACCAGGTGGATACCCGCGGCACGCGCCTTCTGGGTGATACGGACGATGGCTTCCTCGACGTCGCGAGGAGCCGTCATCATCAGGTCGGCGAGCTCGTCGACGATCGCGAGGATGTACGGGTAGGGGCGGTAGACACGCTCGCTGCCCAACGGTGCGGTGATCTCGCCCGAGCGGACCTTCTTGTTGAAATCGTCGATGTGCCGGACCTTGTTGATCTGCATGTCCTGGTAGCGCTGCTCCATCTCTTCGACGAGCCAGGCCAGGGCCGCGGCAGCTTTCTTCGGCTGCGTGATGATCGGGGTGATGAGGTGCGGAATCCCCTCGTACGGCGTCAGCTCGACCATCTTCGGGTCGATCAGAATCATCCGGACCTCGTCCGGTGTCGCCCGGGCGAGCAGCGACACGAGCATCGAGTTCACGAAACTCGATTTACCAGAGCCGGTGGATCCCGCCACCAGTAGGTGCGGCATCTTTGCGAGGTTGGCACTGACGAAGTCACCTTCGATGTCCTTGCCGAGCCCGATCACCAGAGGATGGTGATCCTTACGCGTCGACGGGGCGGTGAGCACGTCGGCCAGTCGCACCATCTCGCGATCCGAGTTGGGGACCTCGATGCCCACCGCGGACTTGCCGGGGATCGGCGCGAGCAGACGCACGTTGTCGGTCGCGACCGCGTAGGCGATGTTGCGCGCGAGCGCAGTGATCTTCTCGACCTTGACGCCCGGTCCGAGTTCGACCTCGTAGCGGGTGACCGTCGGACCCCGAGTGAATCCGGTGACCGCAGCGTCGATCTTGAACTGCTCGAGCACCTCGGAGATGGCCTCGATCATGGCGTCGTTCGCCTGGCTGCGCGTCTTGGGCGGGTCGCCGTCGATGAGCAGGGACAACGACGGGAGCGTGTAATCCCCGTCGACGACGCGGTCGACGACGATCTTGTCGTCCTCGGCTGCCGGCTTCGGTTCGGCCGCTTTGACGATCGGCTTGGGCTTGGGCCGCGGCGGGGCGGCAGGCTCGGGCACCGGGGCAGGTGCGGCCGCGGCAGGCGTCATGACTTCGGTGGGGGCCTCCGGCGCGGGCGTCTTGCGGGCACGCGGCTTGACGACCGGGATGTATTCCTCGGTCGGATAGTTGTCGTAGGGGTCTGCGCCGCCGTGCACCGGATAGCCGTCGGCGTCGAAGTTGGAGTCGTAGTCGCCGTAGCCCTCGTCTCCGAATTCGGAACCGAAGTCCGCCGGGTCGTAGTCCTCGTATTCGTCGCCCCGACTGTCGGTGCCGAACAGTGCCCGCATGCGGTCGGGTACGTCGCGCACGGTGGTACCGGTGAGCAGCAGCACTCCGAACAGGCCGGCAAGCAGAAGAAGAGGCACAGCCAACCAGACGGTGAGGCCGTCGGCGATAGGTCCGCCCGCGACGTAGCCGACGAAGCCGGCGCCCTCGGACCGGCCCGCTGTGTCGGTCGGCGAGCCGGCGGCCATGTGCCACAGGCCGAGGATCGGGAGACCGAGAAGAATCGAGCCCAGAACCAGGCGAGGACGAACCTCCGGGCGGGGTTCGGACCGCATCAGGACCACTGCGATGGCGACACCGAGCACCGGGGCCACGTACCCGGCCTCACCGATGACGGCACGGATGCCGACCTCGATCCATCTCCCGAGCGGCCCCCCGGCGCTGAACCAGACACTTGCGGCGACAACCACACTGACGGCAATCAGCCCCAGGGCGATGCCGTCCCGGCGGTGACCGTGTTCGATGTCTGCGGCTTTGCTGACCGTCCTGGTCGTGGCACCGACACCTCGGGCTGCCATCGACCAAGTGGACGCGACTCCGCGGCCGATCGCGTCGAGTGCACCCCGCGACTTCTTCTTCGCGGGCGGCCTCCGCGTCCCGCGAGCAGGTCCCTTGCCACGCGACGACGCAGCCGCCCGGGTGGTCGACGGAGTGCGCGGCGCAGTGGGCTTCTTCGGCGTGGTGACGGTTCGCGCGGTGCGGCCCGTGCTTGCTTTACGAGAGGTGCCGGACGCGCGCGGAGAGCCGGACCCGCTGGATCCGGCCCTGGCGGTGGAGGTGCTGGTCTTTCCTGCCATGCACCCAGGCTAGTCGCAACAGCCCCGTCGAAACCATCCGCAACACCAGTAACATCCGACCGGTTACGCGTCAGAAGCTCAGATCGAGCGCCTTCACCGCAGCGACGTCGTTGTCGGAACCTTCGTACTCGACGTCCACCTCGTCCCGACCGAACGCGTACAGAAGCAGTTCGGACGGCTCCCCCACCACCGTCACGCCGGCACCGGAGCCGCCCTTGAACGTGGCTGTGCGGCCGTCCGGTGTCCGGACGTGGACCGGAATCGGAGCAGATCGATGGCCTGCCCGTCCGATCAATCGAACCTGCGGCCACAGCCGCGTCTCGACGGCGACGGGCAGTACTCGTCGCGTCCACGTTCCGGTCGCCCGGCGCAGGTCCTCGTGGTGCACGAACATCTCGCCGAGGTTGATCAGCGGATCCAGCAGGGCGAACGGCGACCACATCGGCGGCCCGGTACGAACGTCCTCGACCACCGACGCGAACGGCCGATTCGCAACCGAACGCTGTACCCGCTCGGTGTAACCCGCCAACGGCGTGAGAAAAATCCCCGGCGACGCATCGAGCCGCCGTTCGCGCACGACGAGGTGCGCAGCCAGATCGGCGGCAGTCCAATCACCGCACAGGGTCGGGGCGTCGGGGCCGACGTCGAGAAGGGTTCGAACAAGCTGGGAACGTTCATCCTGGGCGAGGCTCACCTGCACCACGTTACGTCCACTGCGGATCGGCGGCATCCTGCCGCGGGCTCCGATCCTTCATCTGGGTAACGTCCCCACGGTGCCGGTATCGGAAATTCTCGTCATCCTGCTCGCCGGTCTCGGGGCCGGTGCGATCAACGCCGTCGTCGGCTCCGGAACGTTGATAACGTTCCCCACGCTCGTCGCGTTCGGTTATCCCCCGGTGGTCGCCACGATGTCCAACGCCATCGGACTGGTGGCGGGAAGCGTCTCGGGCACATGGGGGTACCGCCGAGAACTCCGCGGGCAATGGCACCGATTGCGATGGCAATTACCCGCGTCTTTTCTCGGAGCGCTCGGTGGAGCCTGGCTATTGCTGCACCTGCCCGAGAAAGTGTTCGCCTCGGTCGTTCCGGTTCTGCTGATCGGTGCGCTGATTCTGGTTGTCGCACAACCGAAGATCCAGGCCTGGGCCAAACGGCGATCGGAAGCGGCCGGCAAGGCGGCGAACCAGATCGGACGCGGCCGAATGACGCTGGTCACCATAGGGACACTGCTGGTGGGCATCTACGGCGGCTATTTCACTGCGGCGCAGGGCATCTTGCTCATCGGTGTGATGGGAGCACTGCTGCCCGAAACCATGCAGCGCATGAACGCGGCCAAGAACTTGCTGTCACTGGTGGTCAATATCGTTGCGGCAGTGACGTTCACGATTTTTCGATTCGACGACATCAGTTGGCAGGCCGCCGGTTTGATCGCTGCGGGGTCGCTGATCGGCGGAGCTGTCGGAGCACGCTACGGCCGCCGGCTCTCGCCGGCGGCCTTGCGCGGTGCCATCGTCGTCCTCGGGCTCATCGGCCTCTGGCGACTGCTCGTCTGAACTCTAGGACTGCGGTTGCCGCTTGACCGCGATGATCGTCGGAACGATCATCGGCTTGCGGCGATACTTGTCCGCCACCCATCGGCCCACGACTCTTCGCACTGCTTGGGCGATGCGATGAGTATCGGAGACTCCGTCCGAGGCCAGCCGCTGTAGTTCCGCCTCGACGAGTTGTCCGGCTTCCTTGAGTGCAGCCGGGTCGTCGGAGAATCCGCGACCGGACACCTCGGGTGCGGTCACCGCACGGCCGGTAGCCGAATCGACCGCCACGCTGATCGCGATGAAGCCGCCCTCGCCCAGTACGAGACGATCGGACAGCGTCGAGTCGCCGACGTCGCCGACCGAGAGACCGTCGACATAGACGTGGCCCACCGGAACCTGCCCGACGATCTCGGCGAGACCGTCGACCATGTCGACCACCACGCCGTCCTCGGCGAGCACCACGCGATCCTCGGCAACACCGGTCGCTTTCGCCAGGGCGGCGTTGGCGCGAAGGTGACGCCATTCCCCGTGCACCGGCATCGCGTTGGTGGGACGCACTGCGTTGTACAGGTACAGCAGTTCCCCCGCCGAGGCGTGACCCGAGACGTGGACCTTCGCGTTCTGCTGCGTCACGACGGTCGCACCGCGCTTGGCGAGGCCGTTGACGACCGCGAACACGGAGTTCTCGTTGCCCGGAATGAGCGAGGAAGCCAAGACCACGAGATCGTTCGCCTTGACGTTGATCTGGCGGTGCTCACCTCGAGCCATGCGCGAGAGTGCAGACAACGGCTCACCCTGCGACCCGGTGGAGATGAGCACCAACCGATCGTCGGGAAGTGTTGCGGCAGTGTCGACATTGACCTCGAGGCCGTCGGGTACCCGCAGATAGCCCAGGTCCTGGGCGATCTGCATGTTGCGCACCATCGACCGGCCGACGAACGCCACCCTGCGGTTGTACCGCTCGGCGACATCGATGACCTGCTGAATGCGGTGGACGTGACTGGCGAACGACGCGACGATGACGCGTTGCTTGGCCTTGCCGATGACGGTGTCGAGGACGCCGCCGATCTCACGTTCGGGTGTGACGAATCCGGGCACCTCGGCGTTGGTGGAGTCGACCAGGAAGAGGTCCACTCCCTCGTCGCCGAGCCGTGAGAAGCCGGCCAGGTCGGTCAGACGACCGTCGAGCGGCAGCTGATCGAGCTTGATGTCGCCCGTGTGCAGCACCAGACCAGCGTCGGTCCTGATGGCGATCGCCAAAGCGTCGGGAATGGAGTGGTTGACGGCGAAGTACTCGCAGTCGAACGGCCCGTGCTGCGTGTGCTGGCCCTCGATCACCTCGACGAGGTTCGGCCGCAGCCGATGCTCGCGACATTTGGCCGCCACCAACGCGAGGGTGAACTTCGATCCGACCACGGGCAGATCGGGCCGCAGACGAAGCAAGAACGGCACCGCACCGATGTGGTCCTCGTGACCGTGCGTGAGCACCACGGCCTCGACGTCGGCCATGCGGTTCTCGATGTGCCGGAAGTCGGGCAGGATCAGGTCGACGCCGGGCTGCTGGTCCTCGGGAAACAGCACACCGCAGTCGATGATCAGCATCTTGCCCTGATGCTCGAACACGGTCATGTTACGGCCGATTTCGCCGATTCCACCGAGCGCGACCACTCGGAGGCCCTTGAAGGGGGCCTTCGGCGGGGTGCCGAGCCGCTCGGTCGGGTCGAACTCACGACGCTTGTCGGGACGCTGTGTCCGGGCGGAATTCTGCACCATCGGCTTGCCCTGGCGGGCACCTGAAGGTTGACCCTGCTTCGCAGCGGGACGCTCGGATGGTGGTCCGGCGTTTCGGGTTGCGCGTCCGCGCGATCTGTTAGGTCGTGTCATACAAGAACTCCTGCCGCCCGCAGCTCTGCTGCGAGCAATTCGATGTGGTCGATGCTCGGTGGCACCTGGGGAAGTCGTGGTTCGCCCACATCGATTCCGATGAGGCGCAGCCCGGCCTTCGAGGCGCTGACGCCACCGAGGCGTGCGACCGAGCGAATGACCGGGATGAGGCTGACGTTGATCGCTTGCGCCCGGGCGATATCGCCCATCATGAACGCGGTGTGCAGTTCGCGCAGTCGCGCGGGAACCAGGTGGCCGATGACGCTGACGAATCCGGTGGCTCCCACCGAGAGCCACGGAAGGTTCAGGGGGTCGTCGCCCGAGTAGAACTGCAGACCGGTCGACGCAATCAGTTCCGCACCGGCGTTCAGGTCGCCCTTGGCGTCCTTCACGGCCAGGATGCGCGGGTGCTCGGCGAGGCGACGCAGTGTCTCGGTCTCGATCGGGACGACCGATCGCGGAGGAATGTCGTAGAGCATCACCGGCAGGTCGGTGGCGTCGGCGACGGCAGTGAAGTGTGCGTACAACCCGGCCTGCGGTGGCCGCGAGTAGTACGGGGTGACCACGAGGAGACCGTGCGCGCCGGCACGTGCGGCATCGCGTGCCAATTCCACGCTGTGCGCGGTGTCGTTGCTTCCGGCCCCGGCGATGATGCGGGCGCGATGACCCACTGCGGCAATCACGGCTCGCAGCAATTCGAGCTTCTCGTTCTCGGTGGTGGTCGGCGACTCGCCCGTCGTGCCCGCCAGAACCAAACCGTCGTTGCCCTGCTCGACGAGGTGATGTGCCAGGCGAACGCCCGCGTCGATATCCAACTTGCCGTCCGCTGTGAACGGGGTCACCATCGCGGTGAGCACCGTACCGAACACAGGCGCAACGGAAGGAGCGGCGTCACCGTAGGTCATGGCAGCAGATTACCCGGTGGATTACCCACTCTCGCGCAGCGGGACTCCCGCCGACGCTCGACCGGGTATACCCGATCGAGCTCGAACCGAACCTCGTCGCTACACCTCGGTCACGAACGGGCTGCGAGCCACTTCCGTCCCGTCCGGCAAGGTCGAGATTTCGAAGTCGCCGAACACGTCCGGAGCCACTGCCACGAGCTTACGCAGACATTCGACGGCGACGCGGCGGATCTCCACGTCCGCATGCTCCGAGGCACGCATAGACACGAAATGCCGCCACGCGCGGTAGTTTCCGCTCACCACCACGCGTGTCTCGGTGGCGTTCGGCAGTACCGATCTCGCTGCCTGCCGTGCCTGCTTGCCTCGCAACGCGGCATTGGTGACCGACTCCAGCTTGCCTTCGAGGGCACCGAGCAATTCGGTGTACGCCGCGCGGGACGCCTCCGTCGCGGACGCGAACAGTGCTTCGAGTTCGGGGTCACCCTCGATCGCCGGTGGCACAACGACGTTGGCGTCGTGCTCGGGAACGAAACGCTGCGAGAGCTGAGAGTAGGAGAAGTGCCGGTGGCGAATCAGCTCGTGCGTGCACGACCGGGAAATGCCGGTGATGTAGAAGCTCACGCTCGCGTGTTCGAGCACCGACAGGTGTCCGACGTCGAGCAGGTGGCGCAGGTACGACGCGTTGGTGGCGGTCCGAGGATTGGGTTTGGACCAACTTTGATAGCACGCACGGCCGGCGAACTCGACCAGAGCTTGTCCGCCGTCGGCGTCGGTCTCCCACGGGATGTCCGCCGGCGGGACGAATTCGGTCCGAGCAACGAGTTGCACTTTCAGCGACACCGTTCGGGGCACCGCTCTGCGTTCGATTTCTGATGACACCGCACAACACTAAGGGCGATCTGCCGTTTCGGTCGACGCGTGGCGTCATCACGAATCGCACGACGCCACCCGCGCCTTGACTGACGTCACTTATGACGCCACACTGGCGTCATGGAATTGGACGAGTACACCCAGACACTGCGCACCGATCTGCTCGCGGCTGCGGCCCTGGGAGACGAACACACCCGCCAGACGGCCGAGGCTCTCGGCAAGACTGCGGAGGCGTCGGCGAAATTGATGTTGCTGACCGCGCTGTCCGATTTTGCGGCCGAGGTGTCGAACGCCCTGGAGGATCACACCGTCACTGTCCGACTCGACGGGTCGCAGGCGCATGTCGACGTTCGACGCGACGTCCCGATCGTGGACATGGGCATCACCGACGCACCCGAGGCCGAGGACTACCCGACGATGGACGACGTCTCCGGGGAAGTGCGACGAGTGACGCTTCGACTGGTCGAACAGATCAAGGAACGCGCGGAGGACGCCGCCAACAACAGGGGCGTGTCACTGAATTCGTGGTTGTCGCAAGCAGTTCAGGGCGCACTGCGTGATCAGATGCGCAAGGACCGTGGTTGGAACAACTGAGTATCAGTTGGAACAACTGAGTATCGGGGTCGCTACTTCTTCTCGCGCCACTCTCGCTCGAACGGCAACCGCCAGGCGTGCGGTGCGATGAGCTGATGAATTGCGTTGGGACCCCAGGATCCCGGTGAGTAGAGCCGTACCGGAGGTGGGTCGGCGAGCAACGGCGCGGAGACCTGCCAGAGACGTTCGATTCCCTCGGCCGTGGTGAAAAGGGTGTGATCGCCGTACATGGCGTCGAGGATCAAACGTTCGTAGGCTTCGAGTACGTCGCCGGCACGTTCGGTCTCGTGGATGGCGAACTGCATGCTCAGTTTGTCCAGACGCATCCCGGGCCCGGGGCGCTTGCCGTAGAACGACAACGACACCTTGGATGCGTCTGCCAGGTCGAAGGTCAGATGATCCGGGCCTTGCGCGCCGACCCCGGAGCCGGCCGGGAACATACTTTTCGGCGGCTCTCGGAACGCGATCGAGATGATCCGTTGGCCTTCGGCAAGACGTTTGCCGCTGCGCAGATAGAAGGGCACACCGGCCCACCGCCAATTGTCTATTTCGCATTTGAGGGCCACGAAGGTATCGGTATCGGAATCGGGAGCTACACCCTCCTCCGATCGGTATCCCGTATATTGTCCTCGCACAACATTTTTCGGGTCCAGCGGGACCATCGACCGAAACACCTTGTTCTTCTCTTCCCCGATCGCACGCGGCTCGAGTGCTGTCGGCGGTTCCATGGCCATGAACGCAAGTACCTGGAAGAGGTGAGTGACCACCATGTCCTTGTACGCGCCGGTGGACTCGTAGAACCCTGCTCGACCGTCGAGCGCAAGCTTTTCCGGAATGTCGATCTGGACGTGATCGATGAAGTTGCGGTTCCAGATCGGCTCGAACAAGCCGTTGGCGAAACGGAACGCCAGAATGTTCTGGGCCGGTTCCTTCCCGAGGAAGTGATCGATTCGGAAGATCTGGTCCTCGTCGAACGTCTCGTGCACCCGCGCGTTCAACGCGATCGCGCTCTCGAGGTCGGTGCCGAACGGCTTCTCCATGATGATTCTCGATCGCTTCACCAGATCGGCCGACGCCAGCGTATCCACCACGGCCAGAGCCGCTCTCGGCGGAACGGATAGGTAGTGGAGTCGTCGGACACTGCCGCCGAGGTCGATCTCGGCTTCGGCCACTGCTTCCCCCAACGCAGCCGGTCCAGCCTTCTGCGATACGTAGGTCAACCGTGACGCGAAATGCCGCCACTGATCGTCGCCGACTTTACGACTGGAGTACGTGTTGATCGATTCCCGGGCGAGAGCCCGAAATTCGTCGGTCGACATCTCTTCCAGCGACGTTCCGACGACTCGAATGTTCGGCGCGAGATCGGACAGGGCCAGGTGCATCATGCCGGACAAGAGTTTTCGTTTGGCCAGATCTCCCGTCGCCCCGAACAGGACGACGACCTGAGGCGGAAGTTCGGACGCGGTCTCGGTTGGGCGCGAAGTCACAGCAGAAAGTCTGGCACCGATCCTGCCGGCATGCACATCGGCCGAGTTCAGCGCAACGCGGCGACGAGGTCACCTCGCTCCCCCACCACCACACGTTCGAGGTCGAGCCAGTCGGCCATCTCCCGGAGAACGTCCCGTAGTCGTGGAGCGATGTCGCGGGCGTCGCGGTCTCCCTCGACGAAGGCCGCGACAACGTGCAGTTCGGACTGTGCCCGCACCGCCTTGAGGTCGACGCGTGCCACCAAGTGGCCGTCGAGCAAGAAAGGAAAGACGTAGTAGCCGTGAATCCGCTTGTGCTGCGGGGTGTAGATCTCGATGCGGTAGTGGAATCCGAAGATCCGCTCCACCCGAGGCCGGAAGAAGATCATCGGGTCGAACGGGCACAGCAGAGCCGCAGCAGTGGCGGTTCGCGGAGTTCTGGCGTCGCGGTGCAGATACGCCGGTGCGTTCCACCCACGGACATTCACCTGCTCGAGAACCCCGTCCTCGACCAGATCGACGATCGCGGCCTTCGACTGTTTCTGGGAGAGCCGATAGTAGTCCCGCAAGTCCGGCTCGGTCCCGATTCCCAGTGCGCGAGCGGACTTCTCGATCAGAGCCCGCACCGCATCCGATTCTTCGACACGTCTGTTCAGCACGGCGTGGGGAAAAACTCGTTCGCTGAGCTCGTACTGCCGGACGAACCCGGCCCGGGCCGGCACGGTCACCACTCCGGCCGCGAAGAGCTGCTCACAGACGATCTTGACGTCGCTGCGGTCCCACCACGGCCCCTTGCGCCCGGGCTTGTCCACGTCGAGATGCTTCTCGATCTCTCCCGCACTGGCCGCGCCGTGATCACCGATCACGGCGAGGACGTCATCCACCAGCGTCGGTTCACGGTCGAGTATGCGGGCAGCTCCACCCCATCGACCGTGTCGGTACAGCTCCATGCGCCACCGCATGAGCGGCCAGTCCTCCACCGGCAGCAGCGCTGCCTCGTGCGCCCAGTATTCGACCAACCGCCGGGGACGACGTGCGGTGTCGGACCAAGCGGCGTCGTCGACGATCTTCCTGTCGTAGACCCCGACTCGACTGAACACCGGGGCGTAATGAGCTCGCACCACGACAGATACGGAGTCGATCTGCAACAAGCCGGTGGTGTCGATAGCTGCGTGCACGGCATTCTTGCTTGCCGGCCGTGTACGCGATCTCGTCGACGCCAGTCCTTGGGCGGCCAGGGCGGTACGACGAGCCGAGGAGGCGCTCATGTCTGCCATCGGCCCACCCTGTCACGAGACACCGACACAACGCGTCAGGTGCTGAAGAGGTTCTTCGCCTTGAGGATCAGCTCGTACAGTCCGTAGGCGAACGGCACCGACACCCACAGCCATGCAACGACCGTGGTTCCCTGCATCCGCGCCGTGGTCATTCCTGTGCTCCTGTCGAGGTCGTCGACTCGGCGGTGTCGGCCGAATCGGTTTCGTGGAATTTGGACGCCACCGGTTTGATGGCTTCGTTGGCCAGGAACCCGACCACCAACAACCCGATCATCACGTAGAAGGCCGGGAGGTATCGGCCGGTGGTTCCCGGCTCCCCGGCGTCGGCGATGGCGTTGACGATCAGCGGCCCCAGCACTCCTGCCACCGACCAGGCGGTGAGCAGTCGTCCATGGATCGCACCCACTTGATACGTACCGAAGAGGTCCTTCAGATACGCGGGTACGGTCGCGAATCCCGCCCCGTAGAACGACAGGATCAACAGCGCCGACACCATGAACAGGATCTTGTTGGTGTTGGTGAACAACGCGATGTATAGGTAGAGCAACGCGCCGATGCCCAGGTACATCCGGTAGATGTTCTTACGACCCACCACATCGGAGACCGACGACCAGACGAACCGTCCGATCATGTTGGTCAGTGACAGGAACGCCACGAACCCGGCGGCTGCAGCGGCCAGAGACTCCGGCGAGGTCGCGTCGGGAAAGAAGTCTTGATAGATGCCCGAGCCTCGCTCGAGAATTCCGATGCCGGCAGTGACGTTGAAACACAACACAACCCACAACAGCCAGAACTGCGGGGTCTTGACCGCATTCGCGGCCGAGACGTTGTGCGTCGAGATCATCGCCGAGGAGGCCGGTGGGGTCCAGCCGGCCGGTGTCCACCCCTCGGCAGGAACTCTGATGAGTGTGACGCCCAGAGCCATGAACACTGCGTATCCGACGCCCAGCGTGAGGAACGTCTTGGCGATCGAACCATCGGTGAAGCCACCGAAATTGACCATCAGCTGGCTGGTGAGCGGAGACGCGATGAGCGCGCCACCACCGAAGCCCATGATGGCGATACCGGTGGCCATTCCCGGCCGGTCCGGGAACCACTTCATCAGCGTCGAGACCGGCGAAATGTATCCGATGCCGAGGCCGATGCCGCCGACGAACCCGTAGCCGAAGATCACCAGCCAGAACTGCCCGATCGCCATCCCGAGAGCGGAGATCAGCAATCCCGACACGAAAAAGACCAGGGAGACCGCCATTGCCCAGCGCGGGCCGTTCTTCTCCACTCTGGTTCCGAAGATCGCGGCCGACAGGCCGAGCATGACGATGGCGAGCTGAAACGGTATCGCGGTGACGGTTCCGCTGAGGCCGAGTGCGTCGGACTGCGAGATGGCGTTCTTGAAGACGCTCCACGCGTATGCAGACCCGATGGCCAGGTGAATCGAGAGGGCTGCCGGAGGTATCAACCAGCGGCTCCACTCCGGTGTGGCAACAATTCTGGAGCGGTCGAGAATGGGGAGGGTCATCGAAATCCCTTGGTATGGAGAGCGGTACAAATATCAACTATCCCCTGCAGTCAAACACGAGTACCGCCCTGCCTGCTCACAATCGGACATAGTTTCTTCGCCGAACTCACTTACTCGGACCGCGTATCCTCGAGGAAGTGGACATCGAACGGTGGCATAGCAGATTGCCGGTCAAGCGAGCCTCCGACGGCGAGGTGATCGGGTGGACTGTCGCCCACGGCACGACGGCACAGGACGAACACGACGACGGCTACACCGTCGACGCCGTCAATCCCGCCGGTATCACCGTTGCGCAGGGCGTCCCGATCGAGACTGCAATCGCCCACCTCGAAGATCGCGGTCTGGCATCGCTGTCTGCCCCACACTGGACGAAGGCACCCCTCCCCCTGGAGGCCGAGACCGATCTGCTTGCACCGCAGGCGGATTGGCCGTGGCGGCGGGTGCTGATGACGCAACTCGACGACAACCGAGTGTGGATAAGACCCGCGTATCCGAGTTGGCCGGAGCGACTGCTCGAGATTCCCCTACCGATCCCGGCCGACGACATTCTGAGTCCGTACTCCCCCGAGAACTCCGACTGATTCAGTAGCGTCGCAGAACCGACCGAAGCGTATCGGCCGGCTGCGTCGACCCGTTTCCCGACGGACAAGCCCCGGACTCGTCAGTCGGACAATCCGGCCGATACGGTGCCGCCCAGTTCGTAGCAGCGCTCCCGAGCAACCTTGCCGCCTTCGGCGATGTGCACGGTGTCGATCACCTTCGCGAGTCCCCAGCCCGACGCGATTGCTTCGATACCGCGCGCGGCACCCACGGTATCGTTGTTTCCGTTGATCCATGCGCCGTAGGGCTTTCCGGCAACAGCATCGAGGCACGGGTAGTAGACCGTGTCGAAGAAGTGCTTGAGCGCCCCGCTCATGTAGCCGAAGTTGGCAGGCGTGCCGAAGAGGAAACCGTCGGCACCGAGTACGTCCGGGATTGTGGCACCGAGCGCGGGTACACCCCGCACGTCGACGCCGGTGATCTCCGGATCACGCGCACCGGCGAGAACGGCCTCGAGCAACTCGCGAGTGAGCGGGCTCGGGGTGTGGTGAACCACCAGCAGAGTACGCGCCATCGACCGTCAGCTCTCCGCCCGTTCCAGTGCCACAGCACGTTTCATGGTCTCGCGAGCTCGTCCCCGGTCACCCGCGTAGTCGTATGCGCGCGCCAGCCGGTAGGAGTTTCGCCAGTTGTCCGGATCCTCTTCCCACTCGGTCTTGATCTGCTGGAACAGCTCGTCGGCGGCGTCGCGTTCGATTCGCCCCGACGGCCTCCGCGGGAGATCGTCGACGTCGAGTTCCAGGCCTTCCTCTCGAATGCGCGACGCCAGGCGCTGATGATCGAAACCTGCTTTGAGCGTCGCCCATACGATCCACAGTCCGACGATCGGTAGCAGGATGACCCCGATACCGAGAGCGATACTGGCGACGCCGCCGTTCTGAATCAGCGTCACGCCGCGCTGTCCGAGCAAGAAGAAGTAGAAGCCGAGGATCAGCACCATCACCGCGATGATGGCGACGACTTTGGTCGCTTTGTTCACAGTCGATCAGCTCACAGATCCAGTAGTGGGTCGAGCCCGACGGTCAGGCCGGGCCGAGTTGCGATCTCTCGAACTCCGAGCAGCACGCCCGGAGCGAAAGAAGTCCGGTCGAGCGAGTCGTGCCGGATAGTCAGTGTCTCGCCCTGAGTGCCCAACAGAACCTCTTGGTGCGCAACGAGTCCCGCGAGCCTGATCGAATGCACGCGTACCCCGTCCACGTCGGCGCCGCGAGCACCGTCGAGTTCGGTCGTCGTCGCGTCGGGACTGGGCGCAGTGCCGACGGCTGCCCGCGCTTCGGCGATCAGCGCGGCGGTGCGATACGCCGTCCCCGACGGGGCGTCGGCCTTGTTGGGGTGATGCAGTTCGATCACCTCGACCGAGTCGAAGAACCGAGCGGCCTGCTGGGCGAAGCGCATCGACAACACCGCTCCGATGGCGAAGTTGGGGGCAATCAGAACTCCCGTTTCCGGCGATCCAGCCAGCCACTCACGAACTTGTTCGAGCCGCTGCTCGTCGAAACCGGTGGTGCCCACAACGGCATGGATGCCGTGTTCGATGAGGAACTGAAGGTTGTCCATCACCACATCGGGATGGGTGAAATCGACCACGACCCGAGCGCCGGAATCGACGAAGTTCGCCAACGGATCACCCTGATCGACGGTGGCCACGAGCTCGAGGTCGCCGGCTGCCTCGACGGCAGCGCAGATTGCCTGCCCCACTTTTCCGCGCGATCCCAGTACCCCTACCCGAACAGGTGCCGTTGCACTCACGTCTTGTCCACTCTTTTCGTCGTCGTCTCCAGGCCCTACCGACCTCAGAGCCTACTTTCCCCGCACACCGCACCGGCAGCTACGGTCGTCCGGTGACGTCCACAGTTCTGTTCGCCAACCGAGTCGATCTCGTCCGCGGCGGCCGGTACCTCCTCAGCGACGCGACGATGAAGGTGCACGAGGGCGAACATTGGGTATTGCTCGGAGCCAACGGTGCCGGGAAGAGCACCCTGCTCAGCTTGCTCGGTGCCGTCGTCCACCCCACTCACGGTGCCGTGCACGTGCTGGGCCATCGCCTCGGCCGAGTGGACATGAGGGAACTGCGCACGCACATCGGGCACGTTGATCCCCGGCTGAGGATCGAAGCTTCGCTGACGTTGTTCCAGGTGGTGCTGACCGGGCTCACCAACACCCCGGACCTGATTCCCCGATGGTCGGCCGACGAGGACCAGATCGCACGCGCTCATCGTCTGATCCAGTCCCTCGGGGTAGGTCACCGCGTCGAGTCGTCATGGCACACCCTTTCGCAGGGAGAACGCGGCCGAGCGCTCATCGCTCGCGCGCTGCTTCCGGATCCAGCGATCCTGCTGCTGGACGAGCCCGCCACCGGCCTCGATCTCGCTGCCCGCGAACAACTTCTGAGCGCTCTGGATTCGCTGCGCGCCGAACACCCGAGCCTGGCCAGCATTCTGGTGACGCATCACCTCGAGGAAATTCCTGTTTCGACCACCCATGCGCTACTGGTCCGCGACGGCAAGGTGCTGACGCAAGGGCCAGTGGACACCGTGCTGACCACCGCCGACATCAGTGCCTGTTTCGACCATCCCATCGAGATCACGAAGCAGCGCGGGCGGTGGGTGGCCACCGCCGCGCACCGCTGACGGTCAGTCGAAGACGATGACCTGACGAATCGCCTTGCCGTCGGCCAGTTCGTCCATACCGCGGTTGATCTCGTCCAGCGTGATGCGTGAGGAGATCAACTTTTCGACGGGCAGCCGACCCTCGCGCCACATCTGGGCATAGGTCGGAATGTCGCGTGCCGGGACGGCCGAGCCCAGGTAGCTGCCGATGATGGTGCGCGCCTCCGCCACCAGACCCAGGGGCGAAATCGAGGAACGGGCGTCGGGAGAGGGCAGACCGACGGTGATGGTCTTACCACCGGGAGCCGTTGCGCCGACTGCAGTTTCGAACGCGCGGGCGTTACCTGCGGCCTCGATGACTATATCGGCCTTGATACCCTTCTCGGCCACTTCGGCGGGTGAAAAGACCTGCGTTGCACCGAGATCGGTTGCGGTGACGAGCTTGTCGGGAACGCCGTCGACACCGATGACCTCACCGGCACCGATCGATACCGCGGTCAGCACTGCCGCCATACCCACTCCGCCGAGACCGACGACCATCACCGATTGTCCCGGCTTCGGCGTGCCGGCATTGAGAACTGCGCCGCCGCCCGTGAGCACTGCGCAGCCCAGCACCGCCGCGATATCGGCTGGGATGTCGTCGTCGACCGGCACCACCGATTTGCGACTGACCACAGCATGTGTCGCGAAGCCGGAGACTCCGAGGTGATGTTTGATCTCGTCACCGTCACGGTGCAATTTGATGTCGCCGCCGAGCAACGTACCGGCATTGTTCGACGCGCTTCCCACGACACAGGGCATCTGGCCGTCGGTGGCGCACCCGGCGCACTCGCCGCACCGCGGCAGGAAGGTCATCACCACACGGGTCCCGACCGCGATGTCGTCGACGCCCGCGCCCACTTCCTCGACCCGTCCGGCGGCCTCGTGGCCGAGCAACATCGGAACCGGGCGGACTCGATTGCCGTCGACCACGGACAGATCCGAATGACACAGGCCGGCAGCTTCGATTCTGACGAGCAGTTCCCCGTCGCCCGGTGCACCGAGTTCGAGATCGGAGACGGTGATGGGATGCGAGTCCGCGAAGGGACGAGATCGGCCGATTTCTTCGAGTACAGCGCCGCGAATCTTCATTCCGCCAGACTATGCGGCTGCGCCGTATGTGCGTGGATTTGGAGTGGAGCCCGCGGAACGACCCGAAAACACTTCGTAGCCCACTACGAAGTTCCACTCACACGGTCCGCAGGCCCTCACAGCGGAAGACGTGGCCTGAGCAGGTGCGCAACCAATGCAGTCCACCCCGTCTGGTGGGTGGCCCCGAGCCCCTCGCCGGTGTCCCCGTCGAAGTATTCGTTGAAGGTGGGGTGCTCACTCCACAGTGGATCGGAACTCGACTCGATGCGCTTGCCGTCCGCAGGACGCTTACCGTCCGCAGGACGGAACAGTCCGGCGAGACCGTTGTCGATCAGATCCGCCGCGTCGGTCAGAGTGCGGTGGTTTCCCGATCCGGTGGGAATCTCGATGGTGAACGAGTCGCCGTAGTAACGGCCGTACGCGCGGAGCTTGTCGGCCAGCAACACGTTCACCGGGAACCACACCGGACCACGCCAATTGGAGTTGCCGCCGAACATCCCGGTGCGCGACTCCCCCGGTTCGTACTCGATGGACAGGCTGCGACCGTCTACGTCGAACGTGACGGGCTCACGGTACGACGCGGACAACGACCGAATGCCGAACTCCGACAGAAACTCCTCCGAGTCGAACATGCGGGAGAGAATTCGTTTGAGGCGTTCGGGCTGCACGAGTGTGAGCAGCAGTCGTACCTCGTTGCCTTCCCGGCGCGCCAGCAGCGGTGAGACCATCTCCGGCCGGCGGTGTTGCACCCATCGCAGCCGCGCCGCGAGATCGGGGCACTCGGCCTCGACCCACGGCGGAATTTCCGTGGCTCCGAGAATAGGAAGCAGACCGACCATCGAGCGCACCCGCATGGGTACCGCATCACCCTGGGGTTGGACCAGAACGTCGTAGAAGAACCCGTCTTCCTCGTGCCAGAGCGAAATATGTTGAGAGCCGAACGAATTGACGGCCTTCGCGATCGAGAGGAAGTGCGAGAAGAACTTCGTCGCCACGTCGTCCCAGGCACTGTCGTGCCGAGCGAGCTCGAGTGCGATCTTGAACATCTGCTGGCAGTAGAACGCCATCCAGCTCGTCGCGTCGGACTGTTCGAGGCGAAAACCCGGTGGCAGCGGTGCGGATCGGTTGAACAATCCGATGTTGTCCATTCCGAGAAATCCACCCTCGAAGATGTTGGACCCCTCGGAGTCCTTGCGGTTCACCCACCATGCGAAGTTCAGCAGCAATTTGGTGAACACCCGCACCAGGAATTCCCGATCCCGGTAGCCGTCGATCCGGTAGACATGCCAGGCCGCCCATGCGTGCACGGGCGGGTTGACGTCACCGAACTCCCACTCGTAGGCCGGCAGTTGACCGTTGGGATGCATGGCCCATTCCCGGCACATCAGGACCAACTGTTCCTTGGCAAAGTCCGGGTCCACGTGAGCCAGCGGGATCGCGTGGAAGGCCAAGTCCCACGCCGCGAACCACGGGTATTCCCATTCGTCGGGCATCGAGATCACGTCCGCCAGCGCCAGGTGCCGCCAGTGCGCGTTTCGGCCTCCGGGGTCCTGTCTCGATTCCGGGGCCGGCGCACCGACCTTGTCGCCCTCGATCCACTGCTCGACGTCGTAGCGATAGAGCTGCTTGCTCCACAGCAGTCCCGCGTAGGCGCGGCGCGCGACGTGCCGGTCGGCGGCATCGAGTTCCGCGCCGATCACCGCGTCGTAGAACTCGTCCGCTTCCACGCGCCGGTCGGCGCAGACCGCGTCGAACCCGGGTCCGAACGTGTGCTCGTCCGGCCGGTTCGGCGACAGACGCAATCGCACCGATTCGGTTGCACCGGGGGCGATATCGTCGAACCGGTACCAGAAGGCAGCTTTCGTGCCGGTCTGCTCGGGATTGACGGCACCCACTTCACCGTCGACGACTCGTCGCCCGATGCCGTCCTTGGGATAGGCCGAAAGGTTCTCCTGGCCCCACAGAGCTTCGGCGTTGGTTTCGTTGTCGCAGAACATAACTGCAGGCGCACCCTCGGCGCTCAGGTAGTAGCGACCCAGAAATCCGTGGTCGACGGCAACGGCTTCGAGGCCACCCGCCAGCAGGTCCGGCCGAGTCAGTTGGGTCAGCGCACCGCCGCGGTCGTCGCGTCCCCAAGACCACGTGTTGCGCAGCCACAGGTGCGGCAGCAGATCGACCGACGCGGTTTCGGGTCCGTGGTTCGTGATGGAGATGGTGATGCAGATGTCGTCGGGTGACGCCTTCGCATACGTGACCTGCACGTCGAAGAACCTGTTCTCGTCGAGGACGCCGGTATCGCCCAACTCGTACTCGCGATCGTCGCGACCGCGTCGCGAATTCTCTTCCCGCAAGAGGGCATAGGGGTACTCCGCATGCGGATACCGGTAGAGCCACTGCATCCAACTGTGTGTCGGTGTTCCATCGACCGCCCAGAAATACTCCTTGACGTCCTCGCCGTGATTGCCCTCCTCGTTGGCGAGGCCGAACAGCCGTTCCTTGAGAATGGGATCCTTGCGATTCCACAGCGCCAACGAGAAATTGAGAAAACCGAAGCGATCGCAGATTCCACCGATGCCGTCTTCACCCCAGCGGTAGGCCCGCTTGTGCGCTTGATCGAACGGGAAGGATGCCCAGGCGTTTCCGTCTTCCGAGTAGTCCTCGCGTACGGTGCCCCACTGCCGTCCGGCCATGTACGGGCCCCATTGACGCCACGGGCCACTGACCCCGGGCGATTCCGCCAACCGAGTGTGCTCGACGGTGGACGGGGTAGGGACGCTCACGGGATTGGTGGTCACGGCACACAGTCTGGTCGTTGGCGGTCAGCGATGCACGCCGACATTGGCGGCCAGGTAGCCGACCCGGCGCTGCACCGCTGCGATCTCTCGAACTCCGTCGGTGAGCAGACTGCGCTCGAGGGGCGACAGATCCGCCATGACCAGCACGTCACCGGGTCGGTGGCCGGCACCGATCTGGTCGATTTGGTGCGAGAGCCTAAGCCGCTGCAGCACGACGAAGACCTCGGTGAGTGTCGCCACGTCGCCGTCGGTGAGCATGCCGTTGCCCGACGCTGCCGCGAGTCGTGCGGGGGTCGAGGCGGATGCCATGCCGACCGAGAGCCCACCCCAACGGGCGAGGTTGACGATGGGAGTGAGCGCATGGGCCTTGAGGTCGAACGTCCCGCCGCGCCGAGCGAGCACATCTCGCAACGAGCGCAGTCGGGCCCTGCCCGCCAGTGCGTTGCGCAACTGCAACCGCAACGCATCGGGGTGATCGACCAGCAGCCGGCGATAGGCTTCCGGAACGGTGTTCAGGGCCTTGCGTCCCCACACCACTCTGCCGTCGATCATCAACGACGACATGATGAGGCCGGGGTCGCCGACCGGAGTGGAGCGCGACGAGCGACCAGAGGATGCTGCTGTGCCACGGTCACCGAAAGGGTCGTTGAGCCAATGGGCTGCGGCGCTTTCCCATTGGCCGGCCGAGCGCGCGAACCTGGCCGAGCTCGCAACCGCACCGTTGGTGTCCGACGGCAGTCCGGCACCGTCGAGATTCGCGTGCACGCGAGCGGCCAGGTCCATCAGTACCTCGTCACGGGTTCGCGGCACCGGGTTCGGCTGCCCGCGCGCGTCCGGATCCGGCGTGTCGTCTGCCCAGGTCAAAGCACTGTCCACATCGGAGGACGGCATGGCCTCTCGACGGGCGACACTGCCGAGGGTGATCCAGGCGAACCGGTCGCGCGGCACATCGGGCCGCGCCGACCATTCGATCTCGACGGCCCGACGGACGAGGCTGTCGACCACGACGGACAGAATTGCGCTGACCGCAAGCGCGTCGGTCCCGCCCCGAAACAGATCCATCACCAGGCGCGGGACGAGTTTTCCTGCCTCGGCCAATTCGACGGATGTCGTTGCCGCAGCCACGGCTCGGCGGACCACGAAGCTGCGCCGGGTGGACGCCGCGTGGAGATCGGAATCCTCGACGACGCCGAGAACCTCGCCTCGATCGGACAACACGGGCATGTGCCGCAGCCCCAGTTCGAGCATGTCCATCAGGACGGTGCCGGCAAGCCGATCGGCGGTGACGGTCTCGGCCGGAGACGTCATGACCTGCTCGATCGGGGTGTCGACGCCGATTCCGGCGGCAACCACGCGTACTCGAAGATCACGGTCGGTGAAGATGCCGTACCGCGAACCTCGAAGCGGAACGAGAACGTACGAACTGCCTTGCTCGGTCATGTGCCGCACCGCGTCTCGGACGGAGGTACCGACGGAGGTGAACACTGTCGGTGCGGAAACCACGTCGCCGACGGTCCGGCCGGCGCTGCTTTCCGCCGGGCCACCGCGGTCCTCGGAAGAGGAGTCGACCGCATCGGCCGGAAACGCCGGCCCGGTCGACGCCTCGAACAACGGACGAACGAGGTCGCCGGGCAACCGCAGAACAGTGCTCGGCTCCGTTGCGAGCGCACAGAATTCGACCGTCTCACGGGCCAACAAAGCCGAGAAACCGAAGACCCCTCCCGGGCCGATCGTGTCGATCGGCCCGTCGGAGGGCGGGGTGTCGTCGGGGTGCACGATCACCACCCGGCCGGTGCGCACCACCCATACGGTGTCGGCAGTATCCGGCCTCGGCGTCGGGCCCAGGACCCAGGCACCGGCCGCATAATCGATTTCGGTTGCTGCTGCGGCGATCTCGGTCAGTGCGGCCGGTACTGCGCCTTGGAACGGTGGATGCGCGCCGAGAAAGTCGGCAAGCGTGGTTCTATCCGCCACGGATCAGGTCGGCGCATTTCTCCGCCATGGTCATCACCGTGATGTTGGGATTGACGTACGGCAGCTTCGGCATAGCCGACGCATCGACGACGCGCAGATGCGCGATTCCCTTGACGCGAAGCTCGGGATCGAGAACGGCCATGGGATCGTCGAGCGATCCCATCCGGGCAGTGCCCGCCGGGTGGTAGACCGTGTTGTGCGTCTTGTGCACGTAGTCGAGTAGGTCGTCGTCGGTGACTGCGTCGAGCCCCGGTGCGAGCTCACGTTCGATCCAGCCCGCGAGTGGACCGTCCGCGGCGATCTTGCGAGCGAGTTTCAGGCCGGCGAGCATCACCGCGTCGTCGTGACCGTCGGGATCGGTGAAGTAGCGGGGATCCACCTTGGCTCGATCCCGAAAGTCCCTGCTGCGCAATCGAACAGTGCCCCGTGAGCGCCCCTGAGTCACATTGGGCGTCAGGCAGAACCCGTTGTCGGTGGTGGGATAGCCCCAGCGGAGAGTGTTCATGTCGAACGGGACGCTGCCGTAGTGCATCATGATGTCCGGATAGTTCAGGGAGGGGTCGGTCTGCGCGAACACACCGATCTCCCACCACTGAGAGGATGTGGTGACCATCGGCTTGCTCGCCTCCCAGAACACGAGACCCTCCACGTGGTCGTCGAGGTTCTCGCCCACTCCGGGTGAATCGACCCGAACGGTGATTCCCATCTCCTGCAACTGCGCCGCCGGTCCGATTCCCGAGAGCATCAACAACTTCGGAGTGTCGATGGCACCGGCCGTGACGATGACTTCGCGACGCGCCGAGACGGTGTCGTAGCCGGTGAGGTCCGGGCGTTGATACCGCACCCCGGTTGCGGTCGATGACTCGTCGATCAGGATCTCGCTGATCCAGCAGTCGGTGCGCACCTCGAGATTGGGCCGCGAACCGATGATCGGGTGCAGATAGGCATGGGAGGTCGACATCCGCGAGCCGTCCTCCCCCGCATTGATCTGAAACCAACCGGCACCGTTGAGTACGGTCTTCCCACGATTGAAAGCAACCGTGGGAAGGCCTGTTCCAGCGGCCGACTCGAGGACCGCCGCACCGCAAGGATCGTTCGGCGGCACGTCGCGAATCCGTACCGGACCGCCCTGCCCGCGGCCGGTGTCGTTGTTCTCCACGCGCGAAACGAAAGGAAGGATGTCCGACGCGCCCCATCCGGTTGCGCCGGCCGCAGCCCAATCGTCGAGGGTTTCGGCGGGCGGGTGGAAAGCGATGCAGGAGTTGTGCGACGAGCAGCCGCCGAGCACTTTCGCGCGGGCGTGCCGCATGAAACTGTTGCCGCGCTCCTGTGGTTCGACGGGGTAGTCCCAGTCGTAGCCCGAGTCGAGCAGATGCATCCACTCGACCAGCTCCAGGATTGCCTTGTCGCCGACGTCGGTGGGACCTGCTTCCACGAGGCAGACGCTGACGGAGGGGTCCTCGCTCAGCCGGGCGGCGAGAACACATCCCGCCGTACCACCGCCTGCGACGACGTAATCGAACTGGGTGTCTGTCACTGCACGCTCCTTCTAGTCGCCCGTGGAGGCATGTGATTGCAGAGTGCCGATGTGCTTGCGCCCCTTGACCAGGTACCACAACAGGCCGACGGCCAGGATGCCGCCGATGTAGACGAACGCACCGAACGTGTTGTACCAGGGCGTTCCGTATACCGCTTCACGCGGCCAGGCCAGGTTGATCGCCATTCCCGCGCCCCACACCACCGCCGCGATGTTGACCGGCAGACCCCACCGGCCCATCGTGAAGTAACCACCCGGCTTCAGATCCTCGGGTGGCCACTGGCCCTTGACTCGCTTCACCAGCAGCGGGCCGGTGACCATGAGGTACGCCAGGTAGATCATGATGATCGCGATCGAAGTAAGGACCGTGAAGATCTGCGGCTGACCGATGTTGACAACCAGGATGATGATGGCGAGCACCCCGATGGTCACCGCCGGCACCACGGGCGTCTGAGTCTTCGGATGTACCTTGGCCAGGCTCTCGCCGAAAGGCAAAGCGTTGTCTCGTGCCATCGCGAACGTCAGTCGGATGGCCGCGGTATGGACCGCGAGAGAACACACGAAGACCGCGATGACGATGCAGATGAGGAAGATCGTCCCGAGCGGTCCCCACATCACCGATTCCACGATCGACTGCAGGCTTCCGTCCGGGCTACCCAGAGATGGATCGTCGAGGTCCGGTGCTGCCATGACGGCGAACACCAGAATTGCCCCACCGATGACGAACGACGCAAGGATGGCCCGCAGAATCGCCTTGGGAGCCGTACGGCGCGGCTCGACCGTTTCCTCGCCGAGGGAGCTTGCGGTGTCGAATCCGTACATCACGTAGCCCGACGCCAAGGACGCGACCAGAAAGGCACCGAGGTAGCCACCGCTCTCACCCGCACCGTAACCGTTGGTGGAGAAGAACACTTCGGGGCCACGCGTGATGTTGGCCGCGAGCAGTATCGCGATCAGCACCGCCGCGATCAGCTCGATGAAGACGCCCGCGCTGTTGATCATCGCCATGAGTCGCACTCCGAGGGCGTTGATCGTGGTGGTGATGGCGATGAGGATGGCACCGAGCAGAACTGCGTTGGCCGCGTAGTCCGTGGCCCCGCTACCGTCGCCGATGATTTGAAATCCGCTCCAGATGCGAGGCAGATTCAGCTGCAGCGCCAGCGCCACCGCGGACAACGTCACGATCGAGGCAGTGAGCATCAGCCAGCCGGCCGACCAACCGACGATTCTGCGGCCCAACAGCTTCGCCCAGTTGTACACCGACCCCGCCACCGGATACTTCGCCGCCAGTTCCATGAAGCACAGCGCCACGCAGAGTTGGCCCACGAAGACCGCGGGCCACGACCACAGGTAAGCCGGCCCGGCGGCCCCGAATCCGAAATAGAACAGCTGGAATGTGCCGGTGAGAATCGAGATGTAGCTGACGCCCGCGGCGAAGCTGGCGAATTTACCGAGACTGCGGTCGAGGGATTCCTTGTAACCGAAATCGTCCATCCCGCTCGAGTTGTCGTTCAGTAATGCCATGCGTGTGGCCTTTCCCATCGTGCACTATCGGGTGCCGAACCACCCCGCCGAGGTCGGTGAGGTGTTGTGCCAAATGTGCTTCGCTTCTTGGTATTCGGACAATCCGGACGGCCCGAGCTCGCGGCCGTTGCCCGACTGTTTGAAGCCGCCCCATTCCGCGGCCGCCGTGTAGACACCGAAGTCGTTGAGCCACACCGTTCCATGGCGGAGCCCACGCACCATTCTTTCGCCTCGTGCGGCGTCGGACGTCCGAACACCCGCGGCGAGACCGTAATTCGTATCGTTGCCCAACAGGAGTGCCTCGGCCTCGGTGCCGAAGCGCTCCACAGTGAGTATGGGCCCGAATGTCTCCTCCTGCACGATATTCATGGACCTGTCGCAATGGTCGAAAATCGTGGGTAGAAAATAGCTGCCTTGCGCCAACGCGGGATCGTCCGGCTTCGTTCCTCCGATGACCAGCGTCGCGCCTTCCTCGATGCCGCCCGCGACGAAGCCCTCGATCTTCTCGCGTTGCGCCTGCGACACCAGCGGTCCGGTCTCACTGGCCGGGTCCGTACCGGGGCCGATCACGATTGTCTTCGCACGCTCCGCTACGGCGGCCACGAATCGATCGGCCACGGAATCCTCGATGATCAACCGCGTGCCGGCCGAACACACCTGACCCGAATGCAGAAATACTCCGGTCAGCACGTTGTCGACCGAATCCGCGAACGACTGCTCATCGGCCACCGCGTCGGCGAACACGATATGCGGATTCTTCCCGCCGAGTTCGACAGCCACCTTGGTGACGTTCTCGGCGGCCGCGGCCAGAATGTGCCGGCCTGTCGCCAGTCCACCGGTGAACGAAATGAAATCGACGTCGCGATTCCTGGTGAGCGCATCTCCGAGGACCGCACCACTGCCCTGTAGCAGGTTGACCACACCCGCCGGGACGCCCGCTTCTTCCACGATCCTGGTGAACGCGATGGTGCTGAGCGGGGTCACCTCGCTCGGTTTGAGCACCATCGTGCAGCCGGCGGCCAAGGCGGGAGCGATCTTCCACGAGATCTGCAACAGCGGGTAGTTCCACGGGGCGATCATCACGCACACACCGATCGGCTCGTGCACCACTCGGCTGACAATCTCGGGCCGGTCGACATCGATCATCCGATCCGACTGCACCACCGCAAGATCGGCGTAGAAGCGGAACACCGACGTCACATCGTCTATGTCTATCTCACTCTCGCCGAACGTCTTTCCGGTATCGAGCGTCTCTATGCGCGCCAGCTCTGCTTTGTCCCGCTGCAGCAGATCTGCGATGCGGTTGAGCAGATCGCTGCGCTCGCCCACCGTCACCGAACGCCACGGCCCGTCGTCGAACGCCACCCGTGCCGCGGCGACCGCACGCAGAGCGTCGTCGGGGGTGGCCTCGTCGACCACCGCGACCGTGCGTCCGGTCGCAGGGTCGACGATGTCGCGGGTGCCCCCGTCGCTGGACCCCAGCCAATGCCCGTCGACGAACAAGGACGGCCGGAGCGAGGCCGGGTCGAATCCTGCATCGGAGTCGGTCACTGAAACACCTTGCTTCCGTGTGGGGGGCTGATCGTGTGTCTACGGTATGCCCTCAGCGGCCGGTGACACCGTCTATCTGTTCGCGAATCATGTCCGCATGCCCGTTGTGTCGCGCGTATTCGCCGATCATGTGCACGTAGACCGTCCGTAGCGACATCGGCCCACCTCGAGAATCCACCGAGTCCTCGAACGAGTGTCGGGCCGCGACGTCGTCCGAGGCCGCGCATTCGGCAGCGAACCGCGCGAAGTCGGCCTCGGCGCTCGATGCCGTCGCACCCAGGAAGTCGGAGTCCTTACCCAGCGCCGCGTCGTACATCGGGTCGAACGACATCGATGCCAGGCGCTCGCGGAACCAGATGCGTTCCACCTTCGCGAGGTGACGAACAAGTCCGAGTAGAGACAGCGTCGATTGCGCGAACGGTCGGTATGCGAGCTGTTCGGCATCCGCACCGGCGCAGATGTTGAGCAACGTGGCTCGATGCCAGTGCAGCATGCCCTCGAGGATCGGGCGTTCCTCGCCGATCATCGGACCGTCGACCGGTTCCGGGGTGGGCGCCGTCCAGGTGTTTCGCCGATCGGTCATTCCGCGATTGTGGGTCATACGAGGGCACTGTGCAGCGCACCGCATTACGGTGGGGTTCATGACTATCGAAGATGCAGGTGGCAGGCGGACCGTGACAGCGGACGAACTTCTTCTCCTCGTGGGCGATCATCTGCTCATAGAGGAGGGCGTCGCCACCGGGTTCATCGAAAGTGCGGGCCAGGTTGCCGAGAACGTGGCCGTGACGGTGACCGACGGCGTCGACGGAACCACCACCACCGAGCGGGTCTTCCTACCCGATGCCGAAGTGACCATAGAACCGGCCGATCGCGGACGCGCACCCGTCGCCCTGTAACGCGGGGATACCGCCTGATCGGAAGTACATCCATGTAACTCGAACAACTCTGCTCACTCCAGTCACACTGGCACCGAACTGAGTTAGGGTGACAGAACTTGTCACCGTTCGGAGGGACGTCGGTTGTGCAACCAGTTCGAGCGCACCACACCGCTCGCTTCGCTGTGGTGGCCTGCGCCGCCGCGCTGGCGTTAGGCGTCGGTTCGATCACCGCGGTGGCCGAGCCCGCGATGTCGGCGCCGGCGGCAACGGTCGCCGAGACGGTCCGTTCGGCCGACGCGCAGCACTACAACGATGCGCAGAATGCTCTGGTCAAGGGTCGCTACGATGTCGGCTTCGAGGCGCTGAACGCCATTGCGACGGCCGCACCGAACGACGCCAATGTTGCAGCGCTGCAGACGTTCTACGCCAACGCGACCGCCGACACCGATGCGCGTGTGCACCATGCGGCCAGACTGCGCACCCTGTCTCCCGCGCTCGCCGACGCTGTCGATCGTGCCATCGCGGTGATCGACGAAGCCGCGACCGAGACGATCGACTTCGCGCCGACCACGGACGGGCCACGCACCGCGATCGTGGTACTCGGCCTGGGGCTCAACGGCGACGGCAGCATGACACCCGAGTTGGTGGCGCGACTGCGCTCGGCCGTCGCCGCGGCGGATCGCTCCCCCGAGTCCCCCATCATCGTCACCGGCGGCAACCCACAGAGCGGCGTGACCGAGGCGGAGGCCATGAGGACATGGCTGATCGACGAGGGAATTGCCGCCGACCGCATTCATTCCGAGCCCAGCGCCAACTCGACGGTGCAGAACGCTCAGCGCGCCACCGCACTTGCAGCCGAAGTCGGTGCCTCCAATCTCGTTCTGGCCACGACCCCCAGCCATCTCCGGCGCGCGATCTCCGACTTCGAGATCGCGGGTGCCGACGTGATCGGCGCCGCGACCGCAACGTCGGACGATCTTCCGGATCTGCCTGCGCTCGCGCCGACAGCGCGCTTGGGGATGACCGTCGACGCCACCAAGATCCTCGGCATCCCACGCACCTACTGACGCGTCCACCCTCGCAATACCGACTCCGTCCCGGCGTCGAACATGGCCCGTCGGGTCTCGCTGTCGACGTTCGTGGGCATTGCCAATTCCAACGACACCAGACCGTGCACGATCGCCCAGAACGAATGGCTGATCAAGTCGGCGGGTGCGCCGCTCATGGTGCCCGCCGCAACCGCAGCGGCCACCGCGGCACGAAGCGGATCCATTGCTGCGGCGGCGAGCGGTAACTCCTCGGATACATCGACCGAACCGAGGACTCCGCCGAACATCACCGCGTAAAGATGCGGGTTGTGGAGCGCCCAATGCCTGTATGCAACCGCGAGTTCACGGAGGTCGACCTCGGGGTTTCCGGTGACGGGCACAGCGCGCTGCGCGTCGCCGAAACTCGCGAACGAGGTGGCGAACAGCGCCACCAGCAGCTCTGCGCGTCCGCCGAACAGAGAGTAGATCGCTGTGGTCGAGGTGTTCTGAGCGGCCGCGAGTTTACGCAACGACAACGAGTCGACGCCCTGCTGCGCAACGGTTTCCGCCGCTGCGTCGAGTAGCCGGGTCCGCAACTCCGCGTCGTGAATTCTGGGTCTCGCCACTTGCGAAACCTACCACAACGGTGTTTTATAACAGTGTCACACAAATTCGTTTCATCCCGACCCCAGGGAGGGTTTTCATGTCATTCATCATCGACGGCCGCACCACGGTCGAATCCGATAGAGACACCGTCACGGTCTTTCTCATCGGAATGCGCATCAACAATCCGGTGGCCGTACGGTCCTGGCTGCCCGCAGTGCGCGCGATGCCGCGGATGCTCAGCCATCTGGAGCAGGATCCCAACTCCGGGCTGCTCGGCTACCACTCGTGGTTGGGACGCACCACCATGCTGGTCAGTTATTGGCGCAACGCCGAGGACCTGACGCGGTTCGCGTCGGACCCCGATGCTCCCCACGCTCCCAACTGGCGGGCGTTCAACCGAACCGTGGCTGCAACCGGCAATGTCGGCGTGTGGCACGAAACCTACACCGCGACAGCACAGAACAGCGAAGCGATCTATGTCAACATGCCGCCGTTCGGCCTCGCGGGAGCGATCGGTGGAATCCCGGTGGGCACCGGCTCACACACGTGGAAGCAGCGAATGAAGTCCGCGAAGTAGGTGTGCACGCTCTAGAGGAAAGTCCCAGCTCGCGTAGCGATATCGAGAACGGGCTGCGGAAAGACTCCCAGTGCCACGGTGACGACCACCGAAACCCCGATTGCGCAGGCCACCCACGCTGTGGGGCGCACCATGGTGGCGGTTCGCTCGGTGGGATCGGTGAAGAACATCAAAACGATCACGCGTACGTAGAAGAATGCCGCAACAGCGCTGCACACCACTCCGACCACGACCAGTGCCGCTCCCCCGGCACCCGAGGCAGCGCTGAACACCGCGAATTTACCGATGAAGCCGCTGGTGAGTGGGATACCCGCGAACGAGAGCAAGAACAATCCGAAGACTGCCGCCACCAGCGGTGAGCGACGACCGATGCCCGCCCACCGATCCAGATCGCCCACCTCACCGCGCTCGTCTCTCGCCAACCCGACGATCGCGAATCCCCCGAGAGTGCTGAACGCGTAGGCCAGCAGGTAGAACATGGTGGCCGACACGCCCGAATCGCCCACCTCACCCGAATCACCCAGCGCGGTCACACCGGTCAGAATGAATCCGGTATGCGCCACGGACGAGTAGGCCAGCATGCGCTTGACGTCGGTCTGCGTCACGGCGACGACGGAACCGACGACCATCGTGGCAATGGCGACAGCCCACAGCATCGGTCGCCAACTGGATTCGAGACCGGGCAGCGCCACCGCGAAGATACGCAGAATCGCGCCGAAGGCCGCCACCTTGGTCACCGTGGCCATCAGCGCCGTCACCGGCGTCGGCGCGCCCTGGTAGACGTCCGGAATCCACGAATGAAACGGCACGGCACCGACTTTGAACAGCAAACCGACGGCCAGCAGTGCCGTTCCGATCAGTGCCAACGGTCTGCCCTGACCGTCCGCCGTGATGGCGTCGGCAATACCGTCCAACCGCACTGTTCCGGCGTAGCCGTACAGAAACGCGACTCCGAACAGGAAGAAGGCGGAGGAGAAGGCACCCAGTAGGAAGTACTTGAGCGATGCTTCCTGAGACAGCAACCGTCGACGACGCGCCAGACCACACAACAGATAGAGCGGAAGCGACAGCACTTCGAGCGCGACGAACATCGTCAGTAGATCGGTGGACGCCGGGAACAGCAGCATGCCGCCGATCGCGAACATCGCCAGTGGAAAGACCTCGGTCTGGGCAACGCCGGCGTCGATGGCCTCCTTCTCGGCAACGCTGCCCGGAGTGGTGGAGGCCTGCGGCGTGAACGAATCGATGCGGCGCTCGGCTCCCGTCGACGTGACGGCCACGGTACGCTCCGCCAGCAGGGCCACAGCCGGGATCGCCACCAGCACAATGATTCCCTGCAGTAGGAGCGTCGGGCCGTCCACGGCGACAGCCCCGTTCATCGCCGAGGCTTCGGTGCCGGCCAGACCCAGAACAGCCGCGAGAGCCGCCAGCAACCCGGCGAGCGCCAGGCCCACATGCGTTGCGCGACGCGCTCGCATCGGCACGAACGCTTCGACGAGAACACCGAGGACTGCGACCCCGAACACGATCAGCATCGGTGACAGCAGGCCGTACTGCACTTCTGGTGTGGTCATCGTTGACCTCCTGGACTGTCTACGATCGTCGATTGCACTGCCGGAGTGATGACATCGAGAGCCGGTTTCGGGTACACCCCGAACACGATCAGCAACGCGAGCAACGGAACCACCACTGCCAACTCGCGAGGAACCAGATCGGAGATCTTGTTGTCGGGAACAGGAGCCGGCCCCGTCATCACTCGCTGATACAGCCACAGGATGTAGATCGCGGACAGTACTAGCGCGCCGGTCGCCACGATCGCGGCAACACCGTAGCGACCGAATGTGCCGATCAAGACGAGGAATTCACTGACGAACGGAGCCAGACCGGGTAGCGAGAGCGTGGCCAGACCCGACACCAGGAACGTTCCGGCGAGCACCGGCGCAACTTTCTGCACACCGCCGTAATCGGCGATCATTCGTGAACCACGTCGCGACACCAGGAAGCCTGCGATCAAGAACAAAGCGGCGGTGGAGATTCCGTGGTTGACCATGTACAAGGTGGCACCGGCCTGACTCTGACCCGTCATGGCGAAAATTCCCAGGATGATGAAACCGAAGTGCGAAATCGACGTATAGGCAATCAGTCTCATCATGTCGGTCTGGCCGATCGCCAATATCGCGCCGTACACGATGCCGATCACCGCGAGCGTGATGATCCACGGGGCGAACGTCCGTGAGGAGTCGGGGAAGAGTTCGAGACAGAACCGCAGCATCGCGAAGGTGCCGACCTTGTCCACCACCGACATCATCAGTACCGCCGTTGCGGGAGTGGACTGCACTGCGGCGTCGGGTAGCCACGTGTGGAACGGCCACAGCGGTGCCTTGATCGCGAACGCGAACATGAAGCCCAGGAACAACGCGTTCAGAACCGCCGAGTCCACCCCTAGCCGGCCCGATGCCGCCGCATCCGCAATCGCGCGCAGGTCGAACGTGCCGCCGTCGAACGGGCCGTCAGGCCTGGCGGTGACGACGTACAACCCGATGACGGCAGCCAACATCACCAGGCCACCGAACAGGTTGTAGAGCAGGAACTTCACCGCGGCGCGCGTTCGCTGAGTTCCGCCGGAGTGGAGCCCGCGGAACGACCCAGAGTCACCGAAGCCGCCGATCAGGAAGTACATCGGGATCAGCATGGCCTCGAAGAAGATGTAGAACAGCAGTACATCCAGGGCAAGGAACGAGACGATCACCATCGACTCGACCACCAGAATCAACGCCATGTAGGTGTGCGAGACCCGTCGCGATCCGTAGTTCGCGACTCGGGTGCCGTCATGCCAGCCCGCAATGATGAGCAATGGGGTCAGCGCGGTGGTCAGCAACACCAGCACGAGGCCGATTCCGTCTAGACCGAGTGTGTAGCGCGCACCGAATGCCGCTATCCAGGAATGATCTTCGACGAACTGGTACCGATCTCCACCGGAGACGAACTGGACGGCGAGTACCACCGAGACAACGAGCGTGACGGCAGCGAAGCCCACGGCTACGCTGCGCGCCATCGTTGCCCGTTCGGCCGGCACGACGGCGACCAGGATTGCGCCGACTATCGGCAGCACCCACAGGACGGTCAACCAGGGCAGTGTCACAGGACCACCACCATCGCCACGACGAGAACAGCACCGGCGAACATCGCCAGCGCATAGGACCTCACGAATCCGGTCTGCAGTCTTCGAGAACGAGTCGATACCGCGCCGACCGATCGTCCCACCCCGTCCACGACAGCATCGATTCCCGCATCGTCGGCGTACACCAGTGTGCGAGTGATCTTTTGACCAGGACGCATGAAAGCGGACTCGTTGAAGGCGTCGCCGTACAGGTCGGCGCGCGCAGCTCTGGTCAACACCGAGACGTCCTCGGGCGGAGTCGGCGGCACTTCACGAGCGATGTACTTCCGATACGCGGTGACCGCGCCCACGAGAACCACACCCAGAACTGCCACCGTGACGACCCAAGCAGGTATTGCATGCTCCTCGTGCGCAGATCCCACCACCGGTTCCAGCCACGTCTCGAGGCGCCCACCCACCGCGAGAAAGGCTCCCGATGCCACCGAGCCGATCGCCAACAGAATCATGGGCACCGTCATCGTCGCCGACGCCTCGTGCGGATGTGCTTGCGCTGACCATCGTTTCGGGCCGAAGAACGTCATCAACATCACCCGACTCATGTAGAACGCGGTCAGGCCTGCGCCGAGCAGTGTCACGCAGCCGAGCACCACACCTACTGCCCCGCCTGCCGCGAACGCGACCTCGATGATTGGATCCTTGGCAAAAAATCCCGAGAACGGCGGTACTCCGATGATGGCGAGGTAACCGAGACCGAACGTGACGAAGGTGATCGGCATCGCGGCGCGGAGCCCACCGAACTTTCGCATATCCGTCTCGTCGTTCATCGCATGCATCACCGAGCCCGCACCGAGGAACAGGCCCGCCTTGAAGAAGCCGTGCGAGAGCAACAGCACGATGGCGAAGGCATAACCGGACGGACCGAGTCCGGCCGCAAGCACCATGTACCCGATCTGGCTCATCGTCGAAGCCGCGAGTGCCTTCTTGATGTCGTCCTTGGCGCAACCGATCACGGCGCCGAACAGCAACGTCACCGCGCCGACGGTCACGGTCGCCGCCCGCGCCACCTCGGATGCCTCGAACACCGGTCCGGAGCGCACGATGAGATACACCCCGGCGGTGACCATCGTCGCTGCATGGATCAACGCGGAGACGGGAGTCGGACCCTCCATCGCGTCACCGAGCCACGATTGCAGCGGAACCTGCGCCGACTTTCCGCAGGCCGCCAGCAGTAACATCAGCGCCATCGCAGTGGCTACCGATTCACTCGCACCTCCGATGCCGGCGAAAACCACGTCGTACTGCACCGAACCGAAGTTCACGAACATGATCATCAGCGCAATGGCCAGGCCGATGTCGCCGACGCGGTTGACCACGAACGCTTTTCGGGCCGCCGTCGCAGCCGACGGCTTGTGTTGCCAGAAACCGATCAGCAGGTACGACGCGAGGCCGACACCCTCCCACCCCAGATAGAGGCCGAGGAAGTTGTCGGCCAACACCAGCAACAACATGGCTGCGAGAAACAGGTTGAGGTACGCGAAGAAGCGTCGACGCTCCGCGTCGTGACTCATGTACCCGATCGAGTACACGTGAATGAGCGACCCGACTCCGGTGATCAACAGGACGAAGCAGATCGAGAGCTGATCGGCCCGCATGCCGAAGTCGACCTGCAATTCGTCCACGGGAACCCAGCGGAACAACGTCTGGGTGATGGCTCTGTTGGATTCGTCTCGCCCGAGCATCGACGAGAACACCAGCGCCGCAACGACGAACGACAACACCGCTGCGGCGGTGGCGAAGAAGTGACCCCACGAATCGGAGCGCCGGCCACCGAGCAGCAGAACGACCGCGCCGAAAGCCGGGAGGGCGGGGAGAAGCCACAGGATCGTCATAGTTTCTGCTCCCCCGTCAGTTCTTCATCAGAGAGTTCTCGTCCATCGAGATCGACCGACGAGAACGGAAGATGGCCATGATGATCGCCAGGCCCACCACCACCTCGGCAGCAGCGACAACCATGGTGAAGAACGCGAACAGCTGCCCGTCGAGATTGCCGTGCATGCGAGAGAAGGTGACGAACGCCAAATTGACTGCGTTGAGCATCAATTCGATACACATGAACACGATGATGGCGTTGCGCCGGACGATGACGCCGGCCGCGCCGATCGCGAACAGCAGAACGGACAGGTAGAGGTAGTTCTCGGGATTCATCGTGCGTCACCCCCGTCCACCTGGTACTGGCTTCGTCGATCGGCGAACAGCGCGTTGACGGACGACTCCGCCTCGCTTCCATCCGGCAGCAGAGCGCGGCGATCGACGCCGTTGTGGCGGGCGAACACACCGGGGCTCGGCAGCGGCGTCGCCCGGGAGCCGTCGCGGAACCTGTCCTGCGACATCTGACGCTGCCCCTTCACCGGCCCCAGAGCCTCCCGATGCGCCAGGATCATTGCCCCGATGGTCGCGGTGATCAGCAGGGCTCCGGTCAGCTCGAACGCCCACACGTACTCGACGAAGATCAGTTCGGCGAGGCCTTCGACATTGCCGGTGGAGTTGGCGGCGTCGAGGCCGGCGAATTCGAGCCGACCGGAGCGAGCCGAATCACGCAGCAGCACCCCGATGATCAACAGTCCGAAGCCGATTGCGATGACCACGGCAGCGATGCGGTGACCGCGCAATGTCTCCGTCAAGGATTCGGCGGTGTCGACCCCGACCAGCATCAGAACGAACAGAAACAGCATCATCACCGCGCCGGTGTAGACGACGATCTGCACGACACCGAGGAACAACGCCCCCTGGGCCATGTAGAACGTCGCGAGAACGACCATCGTGGCGGCCAGAAACAGTGCCGAGTAGACGGCCTTGGTACTCGTCACCACACCGAGAGCACCGAGGACCGCGACGACACCGAGAGTCCAGAATTGCACGGCCTCACCGGTGGACGTCGCGTCGAGGGCGAGCTGCACGGTGGCCGTCATCGAACCGGATCGCCTTCGCGCTCGGCCGCGCTCTCTCCACCGGTGACGGTCCCGCGGTAGTAGTCCTCGGCAGAACAGCCCGGTGCCATAGCGTGCGGCGGTGCCACCATCTCCGGTTGCAGCGGTGCCAGCAGCGCGTCCTTCTCGTAGATCAGATCGGCTCTGTTGTCGCCGGCCAACTCGTACTCGTTGGTCATCGTCAGAGCCCTTGTCGGACAAGCCTCCACACACAAGCCGCAGCCGATGCATCGAAGGTAGTTGATCTGGTAGACCCCGCCGTACCGCTCGCCCGGCGAGAATCGTTCGGTCTCGGTGTTGTCGGCTCCTTCGACGTAGATGGCATCGGCCGGGCACGCCCACGCACACAGTTCGCAGCCGATACATTTCTCGAGGCCATCGGCGTAGCGATTGAGTTGATGCCGGCCGTGATAGCGCACCTCGGTCGGCTTCTTCTCCTCCGGGTACAGCTCGGTTTCGGGCTTTTTGAACATGGTGGCGAAGGTGACGCCGAAACCGGCTATCGGACCGAGGAATTCAGGCATCGGCGTTCTCCTTCTGGGACGTGGCCACGGGCGACCGCGCGCCGGCGTGGCGACTCGCGATCCTCGAACCCTGCTTCGGGATGGGAGGGACGGGGAATCCACCTGCCGCGGCGTCGAATTCTTCGGTGGGTGCAGCAGGCGGAAGATTCCGAACGCGCGTGCGTCGTCTGAGCAGAAGCAGCAACGACACCAGCACGGCGACGGCGAAGATCGTCGACGCGACGAACGTGACCAGAGGGACGTCGTAGCGACCGACACCCAGTACCCGCACCGTTGCGATCACCATCACCCAGATCAAGGCGACGGGGATGAGGATCTTCCAGCCGAAGTTCATGAACTGGTCGTAGCGCAACCTCGGCAACGTCGAACGCAACCAGATGAAGACGAACAGGAATACCCACACCTTGAGGACGAACCACAGCACCGGCCACCATCCGGAATTGGCACCGGCCCACAGGCTCAACGGAATCGGAGCCCGCCATCCTCCCAGGAACAATGTTGTCGCCAGTGCCGACACCGTGACCATGTTGATGTACTCCGCGAGCATGAACATCGCGAAGCGTAGAGAGGAATACTCCGTGTGGAAGCCGCCCACCAACTCGCCCTCGGCCTCGGGCAGATCGAAGGGTGCTCGATTGGTTTCGCCGACCATCGCCGTCACGTACACCAGGAAGGACGGCAACAGCAAGAACACGTACCAGGTGTTCTGTTGCGCGGCAATGATTCCGGATGTCGACATGGTGCCCGAGTACAGAAACACCGCGGCGAAGGACAAGCCCATCGCAACCTCGTACGAAATGACCTGCGCTGTCGAACGCAGTGCGCCCAACAGCGGATACGTCGAACCCGACGCCCAACCGGCCAGGACGATCCCGTACACACCCACCGAGGTGACAGCGAGGATGTAGAGAACCCCCACCGGCAGATCGGTCATCTGCAGCGGCGTCGTGGTGCCGAATATCGACACTTCCGGTCCGAACGGGATCACCGCGAAGGCCATGAAAGCAGGAACCACCGACACCATCGGAGCCAGAATGTAGATCGGCTTGTCGACGCCGGACGGGGTGATCCCCTCCTTCAGAGCGAGCTTGATTCCGTCCATCAACGACTGCAGCAACCCCCACGGCCCAACCCGATTGGGTCCGACGCGCATCTGCATCCACGCCATGATCTTGCGTTCGGCATAGATCGCGATGAGTGGCGTCAATACCAGGAACACGAAAACCGCCAATGCCTTGACGACCACCAACCACCACGGATCGATGCCGAACATCGACAGATCGGTAGGCGCGGCGACAGTCACGATGCATCACTTTCGGGCTGTTCCGCAGGCTCCGCCCTACGAATTCTCACCACCGCACCCGACTCCACGCCGAGTGAGCGATACACCGAGGAACCGGGCGAGTTCATCGGCACCCACACCACGTCGTCGGGAAGATCGGTGACTGTCAGCGGCAACGTGATCGACCCCTGGTCGGTCTCGATACTCACTCGGTCACCGGTCTCCACGTCGAGGGTGGACGCGGTGGGACCCGACAGTCGGATCGTCGGCGCTCGACCGGTCCTTGCGAGATTCGCCTCGCCGTCCTGCATCCGCCCCGAGTCGATGAGCATCCGCCACGTGGCCAGAATCGCCTCACCGGGCGCGAGCGACGGTGTCTGCGCCCGCGGTGAGACTCGCGGTGCGGAGATTCGTGAACCTGTCCAGACGCCCAAGCGTGTCAGCTCATCTCGCGACGCGGGGGCGTCGGGCAGCAACAGTTCGACGCCCATCTGGGCGGCGATCGCGTCGAGAACACGTTGATCGGGTAATACCGCGCCTGCCCCGAGGGCGGTTTCGAAAGTTCGTGGTCGGCCCTCCCAGTCCACGAAGGTTCCCTGTTTGTCGACCACCGGTGCCACCGGAAACACCACGTCGGCGCGCTCGGTGACGGCGCTGTGTCGAAGTTCGAGACTGACCACGAACCCCGACCGGTCCACCGCATCCAGCAGACTCCGCGGATTCGGCAGATCGTCCGGATCGATGCCTGCAGTGATCAGTGCTCGCTGCGGCCCGGCATCCGCCAGAATCGCCGCGGTATCTCGGCCTGCATCGGTAGGGAGATCCGCCAGTCCCCACAGGGTGGCCACCTCGGCGCGCGCGGACGCATCGGCGACGGGTCGCCCGCCCGGCAGGAGGTTCGGCAAGGCGCCGGCGTCGAGAGCGCCGCGCTCTCCTGCTCGTCGCGGAATCCATGCCAACTGTGCTCCGGTGTCGTCGGCCAACTTCGATGCTGCGGACAGTCCGCCGGGAACCGAGCCGAGCCGCTCGCCCACCAGCACGATCGACCCGGGCTCACGGAGGAGCTGGGCAACCGTTTCGGTGCCGCGGTCGCCGACGTGCAGGGCATCGAGCCACTGCGGTTCCTCACCGGGAATCGACTGCAGGAGCACACCATCGAGCTTGCGCAGACCACGGCTGGCCCACGGTGCAATCGATGCCACCACCACGCCGCGGGCGCGGTGCGCTGTGCGGAGCCGCAGAAAGACCAGCGGTGACTCGTCCTCGGGCTCGAAGCCGACCACCAGCACCACGGGAGCGTGCTCGAGGTCCGAGTAAGTGACCCCCAGCCCCGCCGCGGCGATACGACCGGCCAAGAACCCGGCCTCCTCGGCGCTGTGAGCACGGTTGCGGAAGTCGATGTCGTTGGTGTGCAACACTGTTCGGGCGAACTTAGCGTATGCGTAGGCGTCTTCGAGAGTCGATCGTCCGCCCACGAGAATCGCAGCGTTGCCGACCGATGCGGCCAGGCCCGTTGCCGCTGCGGCCAAAGCCGCGGACCACGACGTCTCGACCAAGGCTCCCGATTCGTCTCGGACCATCGGTGCGCCGATGCGGTCCGGCTCGGTGGCGTACTTGAACGCCCACCGACCCTTGTCACAGTTCCATTCCTCGTTCACTTCGGGATCGTCTCCCGCCAGACGACGAAGAACCTTGCCGCGCCGGTGATCGGTACGTTGTGCGCAGCCTCCTGCACAGTGCTCGCACACGCTCGGCGACGAGGTCAGATCGTAGGGTCGGGCCCGGAACCGATACTCGGTGTTCGTCAGTGCCCCCACCGGACAGATCTGAACGGTGTTTCCGGAGAAGTAGGAGTCGAACGGTTCGTCGCCGAAGATGCCCACCTGCTGCACTGCCCCGCGTTCGAGCAGTTCGATGGAGGGATCTCCGGCAACCTGGGCTGCGAAGCGGGTGCAGCGAGCGCACAGGACGCAGCGTTCCCGATCGAGCAGAACCTCGGCCGACAACGGAATCGGTTTGGGGTACGTACGTTTGGTCTCGTGGAATCTGGACTCGTCACGGCCGGCGGCCATCGCTTGGTTCTGTAGTGGGCACTCGCCGCCCTTGTCACACACCGGGCAGTCGAGCGGGTGATTGATCAGCAGCAATTCCATGACGCCGCGCTGGGCCTTGTGCGCCGTCTCGGACGTCACCTGAGTACGTACGATCATGCCGTCGGCCACTGTCGTCGTGCAGGATGCCAAGGGTTTGCGCTGGCCCTCGACATCGACGAGACACTGCCGGCAGGCACCCACCGGATCCAGCAGCGGATGGTCGCAGAATCGCGGTATCTGCACGCCCATCAACTCGGCGACGCGAATCACCAACGTGCCCTTGGGAACAGTGACCTCGTGGTCGTCGATGGTCAGTGTCACCATGTCGACCGGCGGGAGGGACTGACCGGACTGTGCAGGAGTGGAGCCTGCGGAATGACCAGAAGTAGCAGGAGTGGAGCCTGCGGAATGACCAGAAGGTGCAGGAGTGGAGCCTGCGGAACGACCGTGTGCTGATGTTGTCATGACGTCAGCTCCTCTGCGAACAGGGTGGATCGATGTGGATCGAAGGGGCATCCCTGTTCGGTGACATGGCGGATGTATTCGTCGCGGAAGTGTTTCAGTGAGGACACGATGGGGCTGGCAGCTCCGTCTCCCAACGCGCAGAACGACTTTCCAGCGATCCCGTCTGCGATATCGAGAAGCGTGGTCAGGTCGGCTTCGGTGCCGGTCCCGCCGTCGAGGCGGCGGAGTATCTGCACCAGCCAGTACGTTCCTTCTCGGCACGGTGTGCATTTGCCGCAGGATTCGTGTGCGTAGAACTCGGTCCATCGCAGTACCGCCCGCACCACACACGTCGTCTCGTCGAATACTTGCAATGCTTTGGTGCCCAACATCGATCCTGCGGCTCCGACACCCTCGTAGTCGAGTGGAACATCGAGATGGTCGGCGGTGAACATCGGCGTGGACGAGCCTCCCGGCGTCCAGAATTTCAGTTCGTGCCCAGCTCTGATGCCGCCCGCGTAGTCGAGCAGTTCACGGAGCGTGATGCCCAACGGTGCCTCGTACTGCCCCGGGCGGCAGACGTGACCCGAGATGGAGTACAGCGTGAAGCCGGGCGATTTCTCGGTGCCCATCGACCGAAACCACTCGATCCCCTTGCGCAGGATCACGGGAACGCTGGCGATCGACTCGACGTTGTTGACCACTGTCGGGCGCGCGTACAAACCCGCGACTGCGGGGAACGGTGGGCGCAGCCGAGGTTGTCCGCGCCGACCCTCCAGGGAATCGAGAAGGGCTGTCTCCTCCCCGCAGATGTACGCGCCGGCTCCGGCATGGACCACCAGTTCGAGATCGAATCCCGTTCCCAGAACGTTCTTTCCCAGATAGCCCGCTGCGTAGGCCTCGGCTACCGCTGCCTGCAATCTGCGGAGCACCGGCACCACTTCGCCGCGGACGTACACGAAGGCGTGCGAGGCTCGAATTGCATAGGCCGCGATCACAATTCCCTCGACCAGGGTGTGCGGACTGGCCATCAGCAGGGGCATGTCCTTACAGGTGCCCGGCTCGGACTCGTCGGCGTTGACCACCAAGTAGTGCTCTTTACCGTCGTTCTGGGGGATGAAGCTCCACTTCGTTCCGGTGGGGAACCCGGCCCCACCCCGGCCCCGTAGTCCGGATTCCTTGACGAAGGCGATCAGATCGTCGGGGTCCATCGAGAGGGCCCGTTCGAGCCCCGCATATCCGTCGTGGCTCCGGTAGGTGTCGAGAGTCCACGAGTCCCTCTCGTCCCAGAACTCACTCAGGACCGGCGTCAGGGCCATGTCACTCGCCCTTCGTCGATGGATCGGTCTCGGTGGTGTTCGGCTGTGGCGGCACGGTCGCCGACGGGGCCGGTGCAGGCTTGTCTCGCACTGTCTCCGCCACTGCCTCGGCTCCGACGTCGGCAGTCTCGATATCGGGGTGTCCATTACCGGTCTGCGGTGCGGCCTCGGGAGCAGACATCCCGTGTTCGCGCGCGTATCGCAGACCGGTGAGGGTGGCTTCGCCTGCGCTACCGGATGATTCGAGCGCCCCCGGGCGGTCGTCGGGAAACCCGGCGAGAATTCGCTCGGTCTGACCGAACGTGCAGAGTGGTGCACCGCGCGTGGGGCTCACCGGAAGACCGGACCTGAGTGCATCCACCAGATCCCGGGCTGACGATGGTGTGCTGTTGTCGAAGAATTCCCAATTGACCATCATCACCGGTGCGTAGTCACACGCGGCGTTGCACTCGATGTGTTCGAGGGTGATGGTGCCGTCGGCGGTCGTCTCGCCGTGGTCGACGTCGAGGTGCTCGCGCAGGGTGTCCATGATGGCGTCACCGCCCATCACGGCGCACAGAGTGTTGGTGCACACGCCGACGCGGTATGTGCCGGTGGGTTCGCGGCGGTACATCGAGTAGAAGGTCGCCACCGCAGTGACCTCGGCACCGGTGAGTTCGAGTATCTCCGAACAGAATTCGATGCCCGCAGGCGTGAGAAAGCCGTCCTCGGATTGAACGAGGTGCAGCAACGGCAACAACGCGGACCTGGCCTGCGGGTAGCGCGCCAGGACGATCTCGGCGTCGGCCCGCAGACGGGTGCGCACTTCCGGGGGATACGACGTTCGCGCGTCCGGTCCGAGGAGTTGAACGGCTTCCTCCGGGTGAGCCCCGAGCCGAAGCAGGACCGGCTCGGAGTGAGGTTGCGCGGTCATCGGTCCACCCCGCCCATCACCGGGTCGATACTGGCCACGGCAGCGATGACGTCGGAGATCATGCCGCCTTCGCACATCGCGGCCACCGCCTGCAGATTGGTGAACGACGGATCTCTGAAATGCACTCGGTACGGCCGAGTTCCGCCGTCGCTGACGATGTGCACACCCAGTTCTCCTCGCGGCGACTCCACCGACGACAGCACCTGACCCGCCGGAACACGCATTCCTTCGGTGACCAGCTTGAAATGGTGAATCAACGATTCCATCGACGTGTCCATGATGGTGCGAACATGATCCTGCGAATTGCCGAGTCCGTCGGGTCCCGAGACCAGTTCGGCAGGCCAGGCGATCTTCTTGTCGTCGATGACGACCGGTCCCGGTCGCAGGCGGTCGAGGGCTTGTTCGACGATCTTGAGCGACTCCTTCATCTCCTCCACCCGAATCAGGTAGCGCCCGTAGCAGTCGCATCCGGTGTCGGTCACCACGTCGAATTCGTAGCTGTCGTATCCGCAGTAGGGATCGGACCGGCGCAGGTCGTACGGCAGTCCGGTCGATCGAAGCACCGGGCCGGTGACGCCCAGGGCCATGCATCCGGTCAGATCCAAATACCCGACGTTCTCGGTTCTGGCTTTCCAGATCGGGTTGTCGTTGAGCATGAGCTCGAGGTCACGGAGGCGTCCGGGAAGAACCCGAAGGAGCTCGCGCACCTTGTCGATCGCATCGCTCGGGAGGTCCTGCGACAACCCTCCCGGGCGTATGTACGCATGATTCATCCGCAATCCGGTGATCGCCTCGAACACGTCGAGGATCAGTTCTCGCTCGCGGAAACCGAAGAGCATGGCTGTCACCGCACCCAGTTCCATTCCGCCCGTGGCCAACGCCACCAGGTGAGACGAGATCCGATTCAGCTCCATCAGCATCACCCGGATCACCGTCGCGCGCTCGGGAATGTCGTCGGTGATGTCCAGCAGCTTTTCCACGCCGAGGCAGTAGGCGGTTTCGTTGAAGAACGGCGACAGGTAGTCCATGCGGGTGACGAACGTGACGCCCTGAGTCCAATTGCGGTACTCGAGGTTCTTTTCGATTCCGGTGTGCAGATAGCCGATCCCACACCGAGCCTCGGTGACCGTCTCACCCTCGATTTCGAGAATCAGCCGCAGAACACCGTGGGTGGACGGATGTTGCGGACCCATGTTCACCACGATCCGTTCGGTGCCGGATCCACGCGCCAGTTCGACGACGTCGTCCCAGTCCTGGCCGGATACTGCGTAGATGGTTTCGTCCGTTGCGCTCATCAGTTGTACGACCTGCGCTCGTTGGGAGGCGCGACCCGAGCGCCCTTGTACTCGATGGGGATTCCGCCCAGCGGATAGTCCTTGCGTTGCGGGTGACCGACCCAGTCGTCGGGCATTTCGATCCGGGTCAGCGCAGGATGGCCGTCGAACACGATGCCGAAGAAGTCGTACACCTCGCGCTCGTGCCAGTCGTTGGTGGGATACACCCCACACATCGACGGAGTGTGTGAATCCGCATCGGGCACAGCAACTTCGAGTCGCAGACGACGCCCGTGGGTGATCGAGACGAGGTGGTACAGCACGTGCAATTCGCGGCCGGCCTGATCCGGATAGTGCACACCCGATGCGCCCGTGCACAATTCGAAGCGCAGCTCGGCGTCGTCGCGTAGCGCCCGGGCGACGACGGGAACGTGCTGTCGGACGACATGCACGGTCATTTCGCCCCGGTGCACCACGACGCGTTCGACGGCGTCCTCGTACGACACAGAACCGGCTTCGAGAACTGCAGTCAACCGGTCGACGACGGCATCGAAGTAGCCGCCGTAGGGCCGTACTGCGGCATCGATCGATGCAGGCGGCGGCAGCAAGCGTCCGTAACCGGAGGTGTCCCCGGAACCTTGCACACCGAACATCCCGCGGGGTCCGTGCGCGCTCATCGCAGCAGCCCCTTCAGATCGATCGTCGGGGTGGACGACAGCGCGGCCGCTTCGGCTGCAGCGCGCACCTGCTCACGATTGACACCCAGCGGCATCTGCTGAATCTTGCTGTGCAGCTCCAGGATTGCGTTGAGCAACATCTCCGGCCGCGGCGGGCAACCCGGGAGATAGATATCGACCGGAACGATGTGGTCGACGCCTTGGACCACCGCGTAATTGTTGAACATTCCGCCCGAGGACGCGCAGACGCCCATCGCCAGCACCCACTTGGGTTCTGCCATCTGGTCGTACACCTGCCGCAGTACCGGAGCCATCTTCTGACTGACGCGGCCGGCCACGATCATCAGATCTGCTTGGCGCGGAGACGCGCGAAAAGCTTCCATACCGAACCGGGCGAGGTCGAATCGACCGGACGTGGTGGCCATCATCTCGATCGCGCAGCACGCGAGACCGAACGTGGCCGGCCACAGCGAACCTTTACGGGCGTACCCGGCCAACCCTTCTACGGTCGTCAGCAGAAATCCACTGGGTAGCTTTTCTTCGAGTCCCATCGATCACGCTCTTTCGCTTCCGCAGAATTGAGAACAGGTTCCCTGTGTCGTCGAATCAATCCCAACCGAGCCCGCCTCGCCGCCACTCGTAGACGTAGGCGACCGATACGTTGACGACGAACAACGCCATGGCAACGAGACCGAACGCGCCCAATACGTCGAGGTGGACGGCCCACGGATAGAGAAAGACGATCTCGATGTCGAAGATGATGAACAACATTGCGGTCAAGTAGAACTTCACCGGAAACCGTTGACCCGTAGGCGCATGCATCGTCGGTTCGATACCGCACTCGTACGCGTCGAATTTGGCACGGTTGTATCGCGCGGGCCCCACCATCGTGCCGACCATCACCGAGAAAATCGCGAACGCAATCGCAATGACACCCAGAACGAGAATCGGAACGTAGGCGTTCATTCGGGCATCCGCTCCCTCGATCGACGTCCGCGCCGACGCGAGGTAAATGCGACGGCCGTACCAATGTGACCTGAAACACACAGTATGGGTTCGGTGCGAATCTCGCGGGATTTCGAGCAGTCCAGTTTCGTAAACCGTTGACTCCCATGGCGCGCTCTCTTCGCGCCGTGCCCTGCGAGGTGTGGGACGCGTCACGCGCGCATGCGCTCTTCGACGCGGGTGACGACCAACCACCGAACATTCACGGTTGCCCGAGCACGGGCCACCGCTTCCACGAAGGAGACACGATGAAGTCGATTTCCATCTCAGCGCTCGGCGCCGAGGGACTCGGCACTGCCCTGCTGGTCATTTTCGGTGTCGGCACCGCCGTCATCGCAGGCGACACCGTAGGAACCCCCGGTATCGCCCTGGCATTCGGGCTCACTCTGCTCGCGCTCGTCTACGCGATCGGTCCGATCTCGGGCTGCCACATCAACCCGGCCGTGACAGTGGGAGCATTGATCGCTCGGGCGATCACTCCGATCACGGCGGTGTTCTACATCGTCGCCCAAGCCGTCGGCGCGGTGGTCGGCGCGGCGATCGTGCTGGTGCTCGCCTCCGGTCGACCGGGCTACTCGCTGGCCGCGGACGGCTTGGGCACCAACGGTTTCGCTGATTCGTCGCCGACGGGATACAACCTGGCATCGGTCGCGGTGTTCGAGGTGATCGCCACTGCCACGCTCGTCCTGGTCGTGCTGGCAACCACGGCGCGCTCGGTTCACCCTGCGCTGGCAGCCGGAATTCCGATCGGCTTGACCCTCACCGTCCTTCACCTGCTGGGCATCGGAATCGACTCGACCTCGGTCAACCCGGCTCGATCGTTCGGTCCTGCGCTGCTCGCAGGCGGGCCCGCACTATCTCAGCTGTGGGTGTTCGTGGTGTTCCCCATCCTCGGCGCGGTACTCGCCGGATCGATCCACAGTTTCGTACTGAAGGTGCCCACCGAGCCCCACGCGGCCGAGTCGGCCTGACTACCGGTCCACGCCCGGCGTGACGCCTGCCGAGTGCCGTGTCAACAATCCCGTTACCGCACGTCCGAGCTGGATCGGATCCAAGGGATGGGGTACCGCGGCCTCGGCGCGCGACCAGTCTGCCAACCATCTGTCGTCGGGGCGTCCGATCAGCACGAGCACTGGCGGGCACGGGTCGATCTCGTCCTTGAGTTGCTTCGCCAACCCGAGTCCTCCGACAGGCGAGGCCTCACCGTCGAGAATCGCCAGGTCGACTCCACCCGCATCCATGTGCTCGATGACCACAGCTGCTGTAGCGATGTCGACGTAATCGATCTCCCCGAGCAGCGGATCGGGTCGGGTTCCCACAGCTGACTTCACCCGAGCCCGAGTCTCGGCGTTGCTGCTGTAGACGAGCACCCGCACCCGAGCCGGTCGATTCTCACTCGCAGTGGCGTCGGACACAACGCGATGCTACCGCGCAGCCGAGTGGGACGGGCCGAAACAGTCAGGGGCGACATGCATTCGACGCTCTGATGGTCGTCACGATGTGATGGCGACGATGACCGCGGCGGGACTCTCCGTTGTCGTCACCGTGTACTCGGGTCGATCGGTACCCACACCGATGAACGATTGCGAAATCCCACCGGGGTCGGCCAGAAAGTCGACCGAGACCACGGCCGAATCTGCATCGTTGCGAATTCTCTCCGGCCCGTCGTACGGCGCGACGAGGTCGTCGGATTCCGTCGATGTTCCCGACAGGTCTACCTGCAGTGTCGATCTCCCGGGCACTGCGACGGGCTCACTCGTGGCGTACCGCACCGCCTCGTCGACATAGCGAACCGTGTACGAGACCGGCCCGTTGCCCGCCATTCGGAACTCGACGGTCGACGAGTCCACGATCGAGACCTCGGTGACCGCGACCGGCGACATTCCCGGGTACCGCGCGGCGCCGAGGTCCAGCGGTAGCTCCGCGACGTCGGGAATCACAGCAGTCGGTGGAGATGCTGCGGGACCTGGGGCAACAGAGGGATCTCCGACCACCAGAGACCCCGTGACAGTGGTGTAGTTCGTGTTCGCCGAGACGTCGTCGATTCCGGTGTCGATCTCTGTGGTGCCGCCGACACCCGAGCAACTCGCGAGCAGGGCGACCAGCACGAACCCGGCGGCCGACAACGCGGTCCGTTCCATTCGGTGCCCTTCGTGCATCGCCGTACCGTACCGAAGAAACCGATCGGTTCGATAGTGGACCATCGGCGCGATTCGGTCACGATTGCGCCGCCGGTCGATCCTGCTAGCGTCGAAGCATGGAGCCGAAAAGCTATTCGTCCGGTGAGCGTGTGTTCGGTCCACCCAACGGGACGTTCGATGCCGATTGGGCTGCAACGGCACTACGGTCCAACCGCCCCGAGCTGGACCATCCCACCTCGGTTCGCCTCGTCGAGCAGGCCTGGGATCTCCTTCGCTCGCAGGGCCTTCGCGGCGAGCAGCTCACCCGGGCACTGGACCTCGAACCCGAGCTGGCCGCCGCAGTCTCTGCGGTCGCCACCGAAACAGCCGAGCTCTACCTCGACCCCAGGTAGCTGACCCGTCAGGTTCTGCTGAGCCGATACCGCACCAGGGTGAACATCAGACCGCCGAGGATCGACAGCATCAGGATGCTCAGAATCCACGGTGCCGGTTCGTGTTCCCAGAGCGCGTCCTGTTGCGCGGAGGGCACATGCGATCGAATGTCGACCGTCGATGCCCCCGCCGCAAATCCCCACCGCGCCGGCAGCAGCCACGACAGTTGATCGAGGACGACGCGTCCGGTCACCGGAATCAGGCCTCCGCACAAGACGAGCTGCGCCATCACCGCGACCACCATCATCGGCATGACCTGCTCTGCGGACTTCGCCATCGCAGACAACGCCAATCCGAGTATCGCCGAACACGCGGTGGTGGCTGCGATCACGAACACCAATTCGAGTGCGCCACGGTTCGGGAAAGTGCCGGGCAGCAGCGACGCAGACTCGGGGATTCCTTTGCCGATCAGAACCAAGGCCACGAGCACCAGCGCCTGCACCACCGCGACTACGCCGAACACCGACGTCTTCGCGATCAGGTACGCGCCGGGGTCCAGGCCGGCCGCACGCTCGCGCAGAAAGATGGTGCGCTCGCCCACCAGATCTCGCGCCGAGAGCGAGAGTCCCATGAAGCAGGCACCCACGATCAGCAACACCATGATCTGCACGGGTTCGGTCGGCGCGTCCGGACCTGCCGCTCCGAAGCCATTGCGGCCCGGAACGACGAGCGCCAGCACGCCGAGCAGCACCGGCAGCACGGTCAAGAACAGAAAGTAGCCCCGATCGGCCGCAATGAGGCGTAGTTGTCGACGCGCGACGGTACCGAGCTGTCGACGGAACGTCGTCGCGGAACCTGCCCGATCTACTTCTGTCGACCTGGTACGCGGTGTGGACGGGGGCTGCGGAGGGCGCGGCCGACGTGCTCGGTATGCGTCGAATACGGAATCCGGATCTGCGGCGACCGCAGCGAACGCGTCGGCCCAGTCCGTAGTACCCAGAGCCTCTCCGACGCCCCGCGCCGGACCTCGGTAGGCAGTTTTGCCGCCCGGCGCGAGCAGCACCACCTGGTCGCACATATCGAGATACGTCACCGAGTGAGTCACCACGATCACCACACGACCGGCATCGGCCAACTCGCGCAGCATCGCCATGACCTGACGATCGAGAGCAGGATCCAGGCCGGAGGTCGGCTCGTCGAGGATGAGCAGTGATGGGCCGGTGAGCAGTTCGAGCGCGACCGACGCGCGTTTTCTCTGTCCGCCGGAGAGTGCGTCGATTCGAGTGTCCGCATGCTCGGTCAGGGACAGCTCGGACAGGACGCCCGCAACGACATCGGACCGGTCCGATGCCGTGGTGTCGGGTGGGAGGCGAAGCTCGGCAGCGTAGGTGAGCGCCTGGCTCACGGTCAGTTGTCGGTGCAGCACGTCGTCCTGTGGAACCATTCCGATCCGGCCGCGCAGAGCTGCGTACTCCGCGTGCACGTCGTGACCGTCGAACATCACCGAGCCGGTGGTCGGTGTGATGACACCGGAAACAACCGTGGACAGTGTCGACTTACCGGCTCCGGACGGGCCGATCAACGCGGTCAGCGTGCCGTGGGCAGCGTCGAGGTCGACCTCGGTCAGGATCGATTTGTTGCTTCCCACCACCAGTCCGACCCCGTGCACCACGAGACCGTCACCGGTTGTGGCGGCCGACCGGGGCACGATCGTTCGGCCGACGACCAGGAAATCGACGTTCCCGATCGTGAACACCTGACCGTCGAGCAGCTGCGCCGAGCTGACGCGGTGCCCACCGACGTACGTGCCGTTCATGCTGCCGAGATCTTCTATCGACAGTCCACGCGGTCCCGCCGACACTCTGGCGTGCCGACGCGAGACGAGCACGTCGGACACGACGACGTCGTTGTCATCGGTGCGTCCGAGGGTCACGCCGGTGTTCGGAACCGCGATCGGCACGTCGGTTCGCGCGAGAACGTACGCCGTCGAATTCGGTGGTGCGGCACTCGGTGCATCGACATTCGGTGCGTCGAAGATCGGGGGGTTCGTACTCGGGACGATGGTCAGCAGTGGACCCGATCGCGGGTCGCCGAGACGCACGTCGATCGAGGTGAACACAGCACGATCATCGGATAGGGGAAACCCGTCGACGAAGGTTCCGTTGGCACTCCCGGTGTCTCGAATGGTCCACCGACCACGCCACACCAACTCGGCGTGATTCCTCGAGACGAGCGGGTCGTGCACGGGCAGCAGATGTCCCTCGTCTCGGCCGATGGTCACCGGAACTGCACCGTCGAAGGTTCGCTGCACCGACCCGATGCGCACCGTCACCGACGGAATCCCCCGATTGTCCACGAGCGGATCCTAGTTCGGACCGAAGAATTGCTCGACGACGAACCCGACGACGAGCACCGCCGTTCCGCCGATCTCGCCGACGATCAGCGCGTACATGAACACGTGAGTGCCGGGAACGGGCTCGACGAACTGGTTCTCGGTGTCCCGGCGGACTCCGTGCACGGTGTATCCGGCGATCGCACCCACGAAGAACAGCAACACCACCGACGCGGCGGTCAGATCGACCGGAACCGGCCAGGCGCTGAAGTGCGCCAGAACGGCCAGGAGCAGCGCTGCGAACGAATACATCAGCGCCGCGCGGTGGGCGATGTCGACGTACCGATGCGCCGTCCCGTCCGCCGACGTCGCCATCTGGCGGTACTTCAGTACCCCCAGCCCGAGAGCCCACAGCAGCAGCAGACCGGCCGCCAGGACGATCACTTTCGTATCCAGTTCCAACTGCATCCTCGGCTCCCCCCACTCGATTACGCGAAGGTAGCACCGTCGCCCGCTTTGCTACCGTTCGGCAATGCCGGTCGATCCCACACTGTCCCAGCGGGCGCACGGCGTCCGATTCGACTGGGGTCTGTCCGGGGCCGACGCCATCGTCGGCGGGGCGGACATCGCCGTGATCGTCGACGTCCTGTCGTTCACGACGACATTGACGGTGGCGATGGATGCGGGAATCGACGTGATTCCGTGCCGATGGCGCGATGACCGAGCTTCGCAGCTGGCCGAAGAATTCGACGCAGTCCTCGCCGTCGGCCGCTCGGTGGGCTCACCGGGCCGGATCAGCCTGTGCCCGGCCAGTATCCGAACCACCGCACCGCCCGCCCGTCTGGTGTTGCCATCACCCAACGGCTCCACCATTGCCTACGAACTCGCGAGCCGGGCGGGGCTGTGTGTGGGCGCATCGTTGAGAAATGCTGCGGCAGTCGCGAGATGGATACGGGCCGAGAACCCGACCGCGGTGATTGCCGTCATAGCGTCGGGTGAACGGTGGCCCGACGCATCACTGCGTCCCTCGGTCGAAGACCTGTGGGGTGCCGGTGCGGTCATCGCCGAACTCCTCGATTCCGGGGCATCCGACGCGTCCGCAGAGGCGGTGGCGGCAGCAGCGGCGTGGCGGGCCGTGGAACCCAGCGTGGCCTCCGAGCTGCTGCGATGCGCGTCCGGACAGGAACTGAATGCGATGGGGCATCCCGAGGACGTGGCCATCGCCGCAGAGATCGGTTCGAGTCACTGCGTTCCGATACTGCGAGACGGAATGTTCGTCGACGCGGTTCTTCGAGGGACGATCACGGAGCCGACGGAGGGCTGACACGCTCGACCGACACGGCCGATCGTGTCCGATATTTGGATCGGGACCCCTGATCACGGATCATACGGTGGTGAGTACGGAACGAATCGCCCCGAAGACCACCGTCGTTGTACCGACGTACAACGAGCGCGAGAACCTTCCCAAGCTCGTCGAGTTGCTCGCCGGGGTGAAGGTGGAGGGGCTCGGCGTCCTGGTCGTCGACGACAATTCACCCGACGGTACCGGCGACTTGGCCGACAAATTGGCCATCGACGGCCCTCTCGACATCAGCGTTCTTCACCGCACCGAGAAGAACGGGCTCGGCCGCGCGTACGTCGCGGGTATGACGCGAGCTCTCGACGAAGGCGCGGACATCGTCATCCAGATGGATGCCGATCTCTCGCACCCCACCGAAGTGATCCCGGCCATGATCGACAAGCTGAACACCACCGATGCGGCCGTGGTTCTCGGATCGCGATACGTCCCCGGCGGAGCTGTCGCCGCCGATTGGCCGTGGCACCGCAAAGCGCTGTCGGCATGGGCGAATTTCTACGTCAACACGATCCTGCGACTCGGGGTCAAGGACGCGACAGCAGGATTCAAAGCGTGGCACGCTCGCACTCTGCGCACCATCGATGTGGCGTCGGTGGAAAGCAACGGGTATGCGTTCCAGGTCGAGATGAACTACCGGACCGTCAAGCACGGCCTCACTCTCGCCGAGGTGCCGATCAAGTTCGAGGAGCGTAGCGAGGGCGAATCCAAGATGAGCCTGTCGGTTCAGCTCGAATCGGCGTTGGTGCCCTGGAAGTTGTTGCTGGGCAAGAAGAAGCTGTGACCCAGGCAGCCGCCTCCGTCACGGCGTGAAGCGCCGGAAACCGCCTTCGGCCCCGATTACCTGACCGGTGATCGACCCGGAATCCGGCGAGAGCAACATCGCCACGACGGCCGCGGCCTCCTCCGGTGCGTTCCACCGACCACGCGGCATGTGGCGTCCTACGAACTCGTTCAGATCTGCGCCGGCCCAGCCGGTGTCGGTGGGACCCGGATTGATCGTGTTGACCGTGATGCCTCGTTCGATCACCGCATCGGCCAGAGTCGGGGTGATCGACGCTATGGCACCCTTGCTCACCGCATAGGGAATTTCGGACGGCATCGGCCCCTGGTCCTGGCCCGAGGTGAACAGTACGACGCGACCACCGTCGGGGTGACCCTCGTAACGACGCACGAATTCCTGCACCAATAGCAGTGCAGCTCGCACGTTCACCGCCCAGGTCAGGTCGAGCGACTCCGCCGTCAGCTCGCCCAGATCACCCAGCTGCGACCGCGCATGATTGACAACCAGAGCATCGATGCTGCCCAGTGCCGATTCGGCCGCGTCGAACAGGGTTGCCGGTGCGGCCGGATCCACGAAATCGACGTCGAGGTGACCGAGCCTGCCGGTGGCGGTCGACAGCTCGGCCAACACCGCCTCCGCTCCCGGTGTGTCGGCTCCCCACGGCTCGGACAGGTCGTAGTCGTCGCACGAGTGCGCAAAGACGCGGGTGCTCTGGTCGCGGAGCAGACGGCGGGTGATGGCGACACCGATTCCCTGCCGCCGACCGACTCCGGTGACGAGGACGGTGCGGCCGAGGCCGTGCCCGTCCGGTGTGCTCACGCCGCCTCCTTGACCGACGCGGCGTACACATCGACGTATTCCTGCCCCGACAGGTTCGCCAGCGCCGCCATCACCTCATCGGTGACGGCTCGCAGAACGGCTCTACTGCTTTCTCCCCCTGCGTATCTCGTGAAGTCCAACGGTTCACCGACGACCATGCGCACCTTCCCCGGTCGCCACATTCGAGAACCGACCGGATTGACTCGAAGCGTTCCGCACATGACGACCGGCACGACCGGAGCGCCCGTCTCGAGTGCCACTCGCGCCAGACCGGTCTTGCCCTTGTACAGCCGACCGTCCGGCGATCGAGTCCCTTCCGGATATACCGCCCATACTTTTCCCTGTCGCAGAATGGTTTTCGCGGCTTCGAGTGCCGGAGCCGATGCCGCGGCACCGCCCCGGTCCACGGGAACCTGACCCGCAGCGGAGTAGAACCAGCGCAGCATCGCCCCCTTCACCCCTCCGCCGGTGAAGTATTCACTCTTGGCGATGAAGGTGACTCGGCGTCGGACGAGCAGAACCATGAAGAACGAGTCGACGACGGTGAGGTGGTTTCCGGCGATGATCACCGGTCCCGTCCTCGGGAGACTGTCTCCACCGACCACCGACGGACGCCCGAGAACTCGGAGAATCGGACCGATGAGCACATATTTGAACAGCAGGTACCACATCGATGGATCCTCTCGGCTGGACCACGTCACGGCTGGACAACGTCACGGCTGAGAGTAGACAATGTCTACGTGCCGGACAACCTTCGTACGCGTGTGGTCGCCGCGGGTGTACGACTGCTCGAGAGCCGAGGCCCGGAAGGATTGACCATCAGAGCGGTCACCCGCGAGGCCGGTGTCTCGCACGGTGCCCCGAGACGGTACTTCCCCACACTGAACGCGCTCGCCGCCGCTGTGGCCGGGGTCGGTCTCGTCGATCTCGGCAGCGCGCTCGATACCGCCGCCCAGCAGTCGGATTCACCCCGGAACGCACTCGATGCCATGGCGCACGCGTACGTTCACTTCGCGGTACAGCGACCGGCGATGTTCGCGCTCATCTTTCGGCACGATCTTCTGGAAAGCTCGGGTCAGAATCTCCGAGAGGAATCGCGACCGCTGTTCCAGGCTCTCACCTCGGCGATCGGTGCAGTCTCGCCGGAGAATCCACAGTTCGACGCATTGCGACTGTGGACCTCCGTGCACGGGATCGCGACGCTGAACTCCACCCGCGCGTTCGAGCCGATCACCGACGCCCCGGTAGTGGCGGACCTGCTACGCCGCGCTGTGCGCGACGTGGTGGCCGACGCTACCGAACGAGGGACTTGACCGACGCCGGCAGCTGGCGGACGTTCTTGTACGGACCGACCACCGCGGCCCCGAACGGACGATCGAGCAACACCGCAGCGACCTCGCGCACCTCGTCGTTGCCGACGCGGTCGATACGGGCCAGGGTGTCGGTGATGTCCCGGTGATTGCCGTAGTTCAGTTCGCTTCTACCGATACGGTTCATCCGGGAACCCGAGTCTTCCAGTCCCAGAACCAATCCGCCGCGTAACGAGCCTTTCGCGCGAGCGCACTCGGCGTCGGTGATGCCCTCGGCCGCTACCTTCGCGAGTACCTCGCGAATCACCGTGGTGACCTCGCCGAGATTCTCCGGCTGGCACCCCGCGTACACCGAGAACGCACCGCTGTCGGCAAACGTGTCCACCGAGGAGTACACCGAGTACGCCAGGCCACGCTCTTCCCTGATCTCCTGGAACAACCGAGAACTCAGTCCACCACCCACAGCGGAATTGAGCACCGACAACGCCCAGCGATGCCCTTCGTGCCTGCCGAACGCGCGAACTCCGAGGCACAGATGCGCTTGTTCACTGTCTCGCATCGTCAGGCTCAGAGTCGGATTCTGACGCAATCGCGCTGTGCCGCTTCGCCTTTCGGCCGGATGCAGACCCTTGTCGAGATGGCCCGCGAAAGCGCGCCGAACCAACGACACGATCTGCTTGTGATCGACGTTGCCCGCGACCGCGACGACCATCCGTTGCGGGGTGTAGCGGCGAACATGGAACGAGTGCAGCTGGGCTCGCGTCATGGATTCGATCGATTCGACCGAACCGATGATCGGCCGGCCGATGGGGTGATCACCGAACATCGCCTCGAGAAAAGCGTCGCCGAGCAGGTCTTCGGGATCGTCGTCGCGCATGGAGATCTCTTCGAGGACCACCTGACGCTCGACGTCCACATCCGCCGATCGACACCGACCACGAAGTACCACATCGCTGACCAGATCGATGGCCAGCGCCACGTCCTCGTCGAGCACGTGAGCGTAGAAGCACGTGCTCTCTTTGGAGGTGAATGCGTTCAGCTCTCCCCCGACACCGTCCATCACCTGAGCGATTTCGAGCGCACTGCGCGTCGGCGTCGATTTGAACAGCAGATGTTCGAGGAAGTGCGCAGCTCCCGCGACACTCGGTTGTTCGTCGCGCGAGCCGACTCCCACCCAGACACCGACCGACGCCGAGCGAACACCGGGAACGAACTCGGTGACGACCCGAAGCCCGCCGGGCAGGGTGGTGCGCTGCACTCCGGAATCGAGGGCGACGTTGTCCGTAACGGCCGAACGGTACGACCCCAGGGGCCGTACCGTTCGACTCTGTTGCTTCTTACTCAGCGCTGACCTCGGCGGGTGCCTCGGGAGCGTCGGCGGGAGCAGCGGCGTTGTCGTCTTCGACCGGAACGAGGCTGATCTTGCCGCGGTTGTCGATATCGGCGATCTCGACGCGCAACTTGGATCCGACGCTCACGACGTCCTCGACCTTGTTGATGCGCTTGCCGTTGCCGAGCTTGGAGATGTGCACCAGTCCGTCGCGGCCCGGGAGCAGCGAGACGAATGCACCGAACGCCGTCGTCTTGACGACGGTTCCGAGGAATCGTTCGCCGACCTTCGGCAGCTGCGGATTGGCGATGGCGTTGATCATGTCGATCGCCGCCTGTGCGGACGGGCCGTCCGCTGCACCGACGTAGACCGTGCCGTCATCTTCGATCGAGATGTTGGCACCGGTCTGCTCGGTGATGGAGTTGATCATCTTGCCCTTGGGCCCGATGACCTCGCCGATCTTGTCGACCGGCACCTTGATCGCGGTGACGCGAGGTGCGTAGGGGCTCATCTCGTCCGGGGTATCGATGGCCTCGGCCATGACCTCGAGGATCGTGGTACGAGCATCCTTGGCCTGCGACAGCGCGCCGGCGAGCACCTTGGAGGGGATGCCGTCGAGCTTGGTGTCGAGCTGCAGCGCGGTGACGAAGTCCTTGGTACCGGCAACCTTGAAGTCCATGTCGCCGAAGGCGTCCTCGGCACCGAGGATGTCGGTGAGGGCGACGTAGCGAGTTTCGCCGTCGACCTCGTCGGACACCAGACCCATGGCGATTCCGGCGACCGGGGCACGCAGCGGCACACCGGCGTTGAGCAGCGACAGAGTCGATGCACAGACCGAACCCATGGAGGTCGAGCCGTTGGAGCTCAATGCCTCGGAGACCTGACGAATGGCGTACGGGAACTCGGCCTGGCTGGGCAGAACCGGCAGCAGAGCGCGCTCGGCGAGTGCGCCGTGCCCGATCTCGCGACGCTTCGGCGAACCGACGCGGCCCGTCTCACCGGTGGAGTACGGCGGGAAGTTGTAGTGATGCATGTAGCGCTTGGACGTCTCGGGTCCCAGCGAATCCACCTGCTGCGCCATCTTGACCATGTCGAGGGTGGTGACGCCCAGAATCTGGGTCTCGCCGCGCTCGAACAGAGCCGAACCGTGGGTACGCGGGATGATCGCGACCTCGGCGGACAGCGAGCGGATATCGGTGATGCCGCGACCGTCGATGCGGAAGTGGTCGGTGAGGATGCGCTGGCGAACGGACTTCTTGGTCAGTGCACGGAATGCGGCACCGATTTCCTTCTCACGACCGGCGAAGCTGTCTCCGACCGACGTGAGGACCTGAGCCTTGACCTCGTCGAGCTTGCTCTCGCGCTCGGCCTTGCCCGCGATCGTGAGCGCCTCGTTCAGCGGAATCTTCGCGGCGTTCTCGACGGCGTCGAAGACGTCCGACTGGTACGCCGGGAAGACCGGGTAGTCGCCGGTGGGCTTGGCAGCCTTGGATGCGAGCTCCTGCTGTGCGGTGCACAGGGCTGCGATGAAGGGCTTGGATGCCTCGAGGCCCTCGGCGACGACCGCCTCGTTGGGTGCAGTCGCGCCACCCTCGATGAGCTCGATGACGTTCTCGGTGGCCTCTGCTTCGACCATCATGATGGCGACGTCTGCGTCGGCACCGGAGCCGGAGACGATGCGGCCTGCGACGACCATGTTGAACACGGCCTTCTCGAGCTGCTCATTGGTCGGGAATGCGACCCACTGCTTGTCGATCAGTGCGACGCGGACGCCACCGATCGGGCCGGAGAACGGCAGGCCGGCGATCTGGGTGGAGGCCGATGCCGCATTGATCGCGACGACGTCGTACAGGTCGGCGGGGTTGAGGCTCAGGACGGTGATGACGACCTGGATCTCGTTGCGCAGGCCGTCGACGAACGTCGGACGCAGCGGCCGGTCGATGAGGCGGCAGGTGAGGATGGCGTCCGTGGACGGACGGCCCTCGCGGCGGAAGAACGATCCGGGGATCCGGCCGGCGGCATACATGCGCTCTTCGACGTCGACGGTCAGTGGGAAGAAATCGAAGCCCTCACGGGGGTGCTTGCCTGCGGTGGTTGCCGACAGCAACATGGTGTCCTCGTCGAGGTACGCAGCGACTGCGCCTGCGGCCTGCTGTGCGAGGCGGCCGGTCTCGAAGCGGATGGTCCGCTTGCCGAACGTGCCGTTGTCGATGATCGCAGTTGCTTCGTAGACGCCTTCTTCGGCGTCCAAGGTGGTGTCCGACATATGTTCTGTTCTCGTCCTCTCGTCTTTGCCGTGCCCGCGTGGACACACCACCAGCCCTCCTGGCTGTGGCGGCATACCTGTGCCGTCCATCCGACGAGATCTGATCTCGGGACGCGGCTGCGCGGAGGCGGCCATCGATCGAAGCCCACCGGATCTCGTATCCGAAAGGCCACTACCGAAGACCGTCACCACGGCGTGACAGGCATACACGGCGGTGTGCGGATGCCGTGCATCCGCTTTCTTTTCGTGCTGGCGTAACTGGTACTGCGGTACGAACACAGATAGCCAACGAGGAACAGTCTAAGCACTGCCTCGTTGGCTACTGCACTATTGCTGCGAGTCGGGTGTACACCGGCGCGTCGAACCGTGCGTCGGTGCCATCCTCGCGTCGATACGAATTATCGACGCAGACCCAGACGCTCGATGAGCGAGCGGTAGCGGGTGACGTCCACCTTCGCGATGTACTTGAGCAGACGACGACGACGTCCGACCAGCAGCAGCAGGCCGCGGCGGGAGTGGTGGTCGTGCTTGTGCTTCTTGAGGTGCTCGGTCAAGTCGACGATGCGCTTGGTGAGCATTGCAACCTGCGCCTCGGGCGAGCCCGTGTCGGTGGGGTGCAAGCCGTACTCGCCGAGAACGGCCTTCTTCTGTTCGGTGGTCAATGCCACTGGTACTACTCCTGATCAATGACGTCCGCGTGAAAGGAAGCAACGCGCCCCGAAAGATCTAACGAACGATAGATCGAACGGGACCGATTGCCGGTACAGCCGCCACGGACCGCAGCGAGCACCGAGGGAAGAGCATATCAGGCTGGGCTCGACGCCAGAATCGAGCGGGCACGGTCGGCATCGCGGCCCATTTCCTCGACCAGCGACTCCATCGAATCGAATTTCTCCATACCGCGCAATCGCTCGACGAAGTCGACCGCCACATGTTGACCGTAGAGATCGGCCTCACCGTCGAGCACGAACGCCTCGACCGTTCTCGTACGACCCGAGAACGTCGGATTGGTACCTACCGAGACGGCCGCCGGATGCCTCTCCCCCGGCGTCACCGTGCCCATGATCGGACCGGGTCCGAGCACGGTGAACCAGGCGGCGTAGACCCCGTCGGCGGGAATCGCCGAGTACATGGGCGGCGCGACATTTGCTGTGGGATAACCCATTTGACGGCCGCGCCCGTCACCGTGCACCACGACGCCCTCCACGCGGTGCGGACGCCCGAGTGCCGCGGCGGCCGCGGCGACGTCGCCCGCGTCCACACAGGACCTGATGTACGTCGACGAGAAGGTCACGGCATGCTCGGCGAGAAGGTTGACTCCGTCGACGGCGAAGCCGGCCCGTTCGCCGATCTTTCGGAGCATCGGAACGGTTCCCAGCGCCTTTTTGCCGTAGGTGAAGTTCTCCCCGACGACGACCTCCGCGACGTGCAGCCGCTCGATCAAGATCTCGTGCACGTACCGATCCGGCGTGAGCTTCATCAGCTCGGGCGTGAACGGCATGACACAGAACACGTCGATACCCAGTTCCTCGGCGAGTTCGGCTCGCCTCGTCAAAGTCGTCAGCTGCGCCGGATGACTTCCCGGTCGGACGACTTCCATCGGATGGGGATCGAAGGTCATGAGCACACTGGGTACCCCGCGCGCCTCGGCGGCGTCCACCGCGCGCCCGATCAGCTGTGCGTGTCCGCGATGCACGCCGTCGAAGACGCCGATCGTGAGCACGCACCTGCCCCAGTCGGCAGGTACATCGTCGAGACCTCGCCATCTCTGCACAAGGGGAAGCCTACGGCCCGAGTGCCGCGCGGTCACCCTCGGACAGGCGTGTCGCGGACAGCGGGTATGGACAAATAGGTATCCCCACGGTAAATATTTCGGTGTGCCTAACTTTTTTCTTCGAGCTCGTGGAAATCACGCTGGGCGCATCGCAGTGAGTTGGGTCGTCGCCGGCCTCCTGGTCGTGACCTCGACCGGCTGCGCCCGCGCTGTGGGCGACGAGGACCCGGCCGTTCTCGACGATGGGCGACCGCTCGTCCTGACGACCTTCACCGTGCTCGCCGACATGGCTGCGAACGTCGCGGGCAATCACCTACGAGTGGAATCGATCACAAAAGCCGGAGCCGAGATTCACGGCTACGAGCCGACGCCGGGAGACCTTCGCACCGCCGAGCAGGCCGAGCTGATCCTGGACAACGGGTTGGGGCTCGAATCGTGGTTCGAGAAATTCGTCGAACGTGTACCCGCACCACACGTCGTGGTGAGCGCGGGTGTGGAGCCGGTCTACATCCGCGACGATGCCTACGCCGGAAAGGCCAACCCGCATGCCTGGATGTCACCGATCGTCGGCGAGACCTACGTGCAGAACATCGCCGACGCATTCGTCGCCCTCGACCCGGCCAACGCCGACGATTATCGAGCCAACGCCGACGAGTACGTCCGGCAACTCCGCGAGGTCGGGGGCGAACTGGACACCGACCTGTCCGCTCTGCCCGCGCGTCAGCGTGCACTGGTCACCTGCGAGGGCGCATTCGGTTATCTCGCCCGGGATTTCGACTTGCAAGAGGCGTACCTGTGGCCGGTCAACGCCGAACAAGAAGGAACACCGAAGCAGGTGGTCCGCACCATCGATTTCGTTCGTGACAACGCCGTACCCGCGGTGTTCTGTGAATCGACCGTCTCGGACAAGGCACAGCTGCAGGTCGCCGAGGACACGGGCGCTCGATTCGGCGGGAAGCTCTACGTCGATTCCCTCAGCGAAGCCGGTGGCCCGGTGCCCACGTACCTCGATCTGCTGCGCTACGACGCACGGTTGATCGCCGACGCATTGGTAGGACGACAATGAACCCACACCGAAACCCTCCGAACGCCGGCGGATCAGCGCTGACGGTCGTTTCGGTCGATGTCCGGTACCGCGAGGTGGTGGCACTGGTCGACGCCAGTCTGACGCTCGCACCCGGCCGCGTGTGCGGGCTGGTCGGGATGAACGGTTCGGGTAAGTCGACGCTGTTCAAAGCCGTGATGGGAGTGGTCAAGCCGAACTCCGGCTCGATCACCGTGTTCGGCGGCGACCCCGCGCAGGCACGCAAGGCAGGCACGGTCAGTTACGTACCGCAGGCCGAATCGGTGGACTGGACCTTTCCGATCAGCGTGCGCGACGTCGTGATGATGGGCCGCTACGGCAAGCAGAATTTCCTGCGCACTCCCCGAGCGGCCGATCGGCGCGCCGTCGACGACGCACTCCAGCGCGTCGACCTGGCCGATCTTGCCAATCGACAGATCGGCCGGCTCTCGGGCGGTCAGCGCAAACGCGCGTTCGTCGCCCGTGCCATCGCGCAGGAGGCCTCGCTGCTGTTGCTCGACGAGCCCTTCGCCGGAGTGGACAAGAAGACCGAGGCCACGATCACCCGACTGTTACGCGAACTGGCATTGCAGGGTGCCTCGGTTCTCGTGTCCACCCACGATCTGCATGCGTTGCCGGACCTGTGCGACGAGGCGATCCTGCTGCAGCAACGGGTACTGATGCACGGCAGTCCCGCCGAGGTGCTCCGGCCGGAGAATCTGGCGCTGGCTTTCGGTATCGACCCGTCGAAGATCGGCGAACTGGGCGCAAGCTCTCCTACTCCGGAAGTGAGCTGAACCGTGTACCTGATCGATTTCGTTGTCGATCCACTCGAATACACCTTCATGCAGCGTGCGCTGTTGGTCACCGTCACCGCATCGATCGTGTGCGCGGTCCTGAGCTGCTGGCTCGTCCTCATCGGCTGGTCGCTCATGGGGGATGCGGTGTCACACGCCGTGCTTCCCGGCGTCGCGCTGTCGTATCTGCTCGGTGCACCGTTTGCGATCGGTGCCCTGTTGTTCGCCCTCATTGCGGTCGGTGCCATCGGAGTGGTCCGCAACACCACGATCGTCAAGGAAGACGCCGCCATCGGCGTCGTCTTCACCACCCTGTTCGCGCTCGGCGTCGTGCTGATCTCGAAGTTTCCCAGTCAGATCGACCTCAACCACATCCTGTTCGGAAACCTGCTCGGTGTCTCGCAAGCCGATCTGGTGCAGGTCTTCGTACTCGGTGGAATCGCGTTGGCCGTCATGATCGTCAAGCGCCGCGACTTCACTCTGTTCGCATTCGACCGCACCCAGGCGCGTGCCGTCGGCATCAACCCGACGGTGATCTCGGCGATGATGCTGACCCTGCTGGCGTTGACCACCGTGGTCGCCCTCCAAGCCGTGGGGGTGATCCTGGTCGTGGCGATGCTCATCACGCCCGGCGCATCGGCCTACCTGCTCACACACAGCTTCGGCCGGATGTTGGTGCTCGCGCCGCTCATCTCGGTGGCGTGCGCTCTGGTCGGCATCTACGCCAGTTTCTACCTCGACGTGTCCTCCGGGGGCAGCGTCGTCCTGACCCAGGGCGTCGTCTTCGTGCTCGCATACCTGTTCAGCCCCGCGCAGGGCATCGTCACCCGCGCCTTACGTAGGCGTGCACAAATACCGGAGGCCACGGCCGGGTGAGATGTCTTTTTCCATTGGATTGCCTAAGCTCGGCGACGTGGCGCAACAAAGAATCGATTCCACTGTGGCCGACGACGGCGTCCAGCTGTCCGCAGTTGCGCAGGATTACCTGAAGGTCATCTGGACGGCGAGCGAGTGGAGCGAGGACTCGGTCAGTACGAAGATGCTCTCCGAGCGCATCGGAGTCTCCGCCTCGACGGTGTCCGAGGCAATTCGCAAACTGGCCGATCAAGGCATGGTGGATCATGCCCGTTACGGTGCTATCTCACTGACCGAGAAGGGCCGACTGGCGGCTATCGGCATGGTGCGTCGGCACCGACTGATAGAGACGTACCTGGTCCGCGAACTCGGCTACGGCTGGGACGAAGTGCACGACGAGGCCGAGATTCTCGAGCACGCCGTCTCCGATCTGATGATGGACCGGATCGACGCCAAACTGGGCCACCCCGAGCGCGATCCGCACGGAGACCCCATCCCGTCGGTCGACGGTGCGATCGATACGCCGCCCGCAACTCGCCTGAGCGACTACCTCGACGGACAGTCCGGCCGGGTGGCCAGGATTTCCGACTCCGACCCGGCGATCCTTCGCTACTTCGACTCCGTCGGAATCACGCTCGACCTACCGATCACCGTGGTCGAACGACGCGATTACGCCGGAACGGTCGCCATCGAACTCGCGCGGGACGACGCGACGGATTCGGTCGAACTCGGCCATCGCGCTGCAGAGGCGATCTGGATGGTTCCGGCGATCTAGGACGACCCGGGCGACTCAGTGCCCACGCAAGGTTGCAGGTCGGACGACCATGACCGAACTCGCGCGCCTTCCCTTCTCCTGAAGCAGCGCGATGGTGTGACCGGTCGGATCGACGGCGGCATAGACGCCCTCTATTCCGACGGGGTCCAACCACCGGCCCTGGCTCAGTGACTCCGCCTCGCCAGCGTCGATCTGCCGGTGCGGAAACGCTGTCCGCGCAGCCTGATCGATATCGAGACCGACAGCCGGATTCTCGGCCAGCTCCTCGAGGGTCCGTGCATGCTCGAGTGTGAAGGGACCGACGCGGGTGCGGCGGAGCACGGTCAGGTGGCCGCCGACGTTCAGTGCCGCGCCCAGATCGCGGGCCAGGGCTCGCACGTAGGTGCCCGACGTGCAGTCCACCTCGACATCGAGGTCGACGAAGACGGATTCGCCGTCGACCACGTCACGTCTGGCCGTCACGTCGAAACGGGTGACACTGACCTTCCGGGCGGCGAGAGTGAACTCCTCGCCCGCTCGTGAGAGTTTGTGTGCTCGTTGTCCGTCGACCTTGATGGCACTCACACTCGCCGGCACCTGCTCGATGTCGCCGGTCAGATCGGCGATCGCGGTGGCGATGTCCGATTCGGAGAGATGCGAGGCCGAGACATCCGTCAGCACCTCGCCCTCGGCGTCGTCCGTCGTCGTGCTGCGGCCGAGCCGCATCGTTGCGGTGTACGACTTGGTGGTCAGCGAGAGCAGGCCGAGCATCTTGGTCGCCCGCTCCACACCGAGCACCAGCACTCCGGTCGCCATGGGGTCGAGAGTTCCCGCGTGACCGACCTTTCTGGTGTTCAACAGCTTTCGGCACGACGCAACGACGTCGTGACTCGTCACACCCGGCCCTTTGTCCACCACGAGCAAGCCGGCACCGACGAGACCGGACGAGATCTTTCCGCGAGCACTCACGAGAGAGCATTGTGCCAGGCGCTGCGAGCCGGTCGTCACATCACCGAGATCGCCGTCATCACCAGACCGCCCGCCACCATCCATCGACCGTCGAACGACGTCAACGGAGGCCCGGAGACGGTGTCGCCCGGCACGAGCAGTTCGGATCGGAAGGTCCCGGACACGTCGTCACCGGAGCCGGTGCGCTCGAAGGTGATGTGTGCATCCTCGAAACCGAGCCACCGTCCGGTCAGCGGCTCCCACGCCTTGTAGGTGGCTTCCTTGGCGCAGAACAACACTCGATCCCAGTGGACGTCCTCGCGGTCTGCGGTCGCGAGCCAGTCTCGTTCGGCCTCGAGGCTCACCGCCTCCAGTACTCCGTCGGGCAGAGGTCCGTGCGGCTCTGCGTCGATCCCCACCGACCGCACCTGCATCGAATAGGCCAATACGGCACCTCGATACCCGTCGCAGTGCGTCAACGATCCGACCACACCCTTCGGCCATTGCGGTGCACCGGATTTCCCACGCATGATCGGCGCGGGTTCGACGCCCAACTTCTCCATGGCCACGCGCGCACAGTGCCGAGCCGACGTGAACTCGCGCTTCCGCTTGTCCACTGCCTTGGCGACCAACGGCGCTTCGAGCGGGTGGGGCACCAGATCCGGCGGGTCGGCGAACAGTTCGGCCGAGACGACGCCGTTCGGAAGTATGGATTCGATCACTTGCCCGCCCTCATCTTCTCTACTTCTGCCTCCATCTCGGGAGTCACGGTGAAGTGCCCACCCCACTTGTTCAACGCGCCCGGCGGGTACTCGGGAACCGGAAGGATCTGCCGCAGAACGTTTTTCGGAAGTCCGCGACGCTGCCACTCACGCGGGTACCCCACGGACACCTCCTCGAAGCGGACACCGTCGTAGTAGGTGGTTCGCGGAATGTGCAGGTGCCCGTACACCGAGCAGATCGCGTTGTACTTCGTGTGCCAATCGGCGGTGAGGGTCGATCCGCACCACAGCGCGAACTCCGGGTAGAAGAGCACCTCGGTCGGTTGACGAACCATGGGAAAGTGGTTGATCAACACGGTGGGAACGGTGGTATCGAGAGCATCGAGCCGTTCCCGAGTGGCCTCGATACGTGCATGGCACCAGGCGTCGCGGGTGGCGTACGGCTGCGAGGACAACAAGAATTCGTCCGTGGCAACGACGTTCTTCTCCCGTGCGATCGCCAGACCGTGCTCCTTGTCCCGCGCTCCCTGCGGCAGAAAGGTGTAGTCGTACAGCAGGAACATCGGCACTATCGTCGCCGGGCCGCCCTCGCCCTCCCACAGCAGGTACGGATCCTCCGGGGTGACGACGTCGATCTCACGGCACAGGTTGACCAGATACTCGTATCGGGCCGCCCCGTGAATCTGAACGGGATCTTTGACCGTCGTCCACAGCTCGTGGTTTCCGGGAACCCAGATGACCTTCGCGAAACGACTACGAAGCAGTTCCAGCGCCCACTTGATGTCATCGGTCTTCTCCGACACGTCCCCGGCCACGATCAACCAGTCGTCGGGAGACTCGGGAAAGATGTCCTCGGTGACGGGCCTGTTGCCCCGATGTCCGACGTGAATGTCACTCACTGCCCACAGCTTCGCTGCCACTGATGATCCCTTCCGATGTGCTCGGCCGTCGACGTCGAGCCGCCGAACCGTCCGAGAACGTATCAACGCTCAATCCTCCACGCAGATTCCTCGACCGATCCGGGCGGGGTGACGCGGTGCCCACGAAACCGCATATACGGGTATATGGTGCTGTTCATGACTTTTTTGCGGACGCATCTGTCCGTGGAGGCGGATTGATGACGGTGCCCGCAGTCCGCGTCCGGGACGCCGCGGCCCTGCTCGGTGTCAGTGACGACACCGTGCGGAGATGGATCGACAGCGGCACGCTCGCCTCGTTCGAGGACGAGACAGGGCGCAAGGTGATCGCCGGGCGTGACCTCGCCGACTATGCCCGCGAGCACGCCGCTCCCCCACCCGAGGTGGCGTCCGGCGGCAGTTCTGCACGCAATCGACTGGTCGGACTGGTGACCGGCGTCGTCTCGGACACGGTGATGAGCGAGGTCACCATGCAATGTGGGCCCTTTTCCATCGTGTCCCTGATGAGTACGCAATCCGTTCGTGAACTCGGCCTCGAGCCGGGCACAGTGACCGTTGCGGTCGTCAAGGCCACCACGGTCATCGTCGAGACACCCTAGAGCGCAGGAGATTCAGTGAAGAAGTTCGGACCGGCACTCGCGACTCTCGCTGCCGTCACTCTCGTCCTCGCCGGATGCAACGCGGCGTCCGAATCCAGCACCTCCGATCCCGCCGCGGCCGGCGACGACGTCGGAGGTGACATCACGGTGTTCGCCGCAGCGTCGCTGCGTGCGACGTTCACCGAGCTCGGTACGCGCTTCGAGGACGAACATCCCGGCACCTCGGTCGAGTTCAGCTTTGCCGGGTCCTCCGACCTCGCCACGCAGCTGGCCTCCGGCGCTCCCGCCGACGTCTTCGCGTCGGCGGACAACAAGAACATGACCGTGGCGGTCGACGCCGGCGTCGTGGCGGGTGATCCCGTCGATTTCGCGTCCAACACCCTGACCATCGTCACCGCTCCCGGCAACCCGAAAGGCATCGACTCGTTCGCCGATCTGGCGAACCCCGACATTCTGACGGTGGTCTGCGCGCCTCAGGTGCCGTGCGGGTCCGCCGCGGCAACCGTCGAGGCTGCGACCGGGACGGACGTTCCCGCCGTGAGCGAGGAATCCTCGGTCACCGACGTCTTGGGCAAGGTCACCTCCGGTCAAGCAGATGCCGGACTGGTGTACGTCACCGACGCAGCCGGCGCGGGGGCCGATGTGACCGCCGTGCCGTTCGCGGAATCCAGTGATGCGGTCAACACGTACCCCATTGCAACACTGCGCGGTTCCGGCAACGAAGCGACCGCTCGTTCGTTCGCCGATTTCGTTGCCGGGCCGACGGGCCGAGACGTGCTCGGACGAGCCGGCTTCGCAGCTCCGTGACCGCACGCGCCGCCGACGGCGGCCGGGCGGTGGGGATACCGCTGTGGATCTACGTGCCGGCGGCCGTCGGCGCACTCCTCGTCGTGGCACCCCTGGCCGCGATGTTCACCCGCATCGATTGGTCGAACTTCGTCGGTCTCGTCACGTCGGAATCTGCGGTCGCGGCGCTGATCCTGAGCCTGAAGACGGCCACGGCCAGCACGGTGCTGTGTCTACTGCTGGGCGTTCCGATGGCAATCGTCCTCTCGCGCAGCGCGGTTCGAGGGCTGACCGTCCTGCGCTCCGTCGTCGTGCTCCCCCTCGTTCTGCCGCCGGTGGTCGGCGGCATCGCACTGCTCTATACCTTCGGACGCCAGGGATTGCTGGGCCAACATCTCGAAGCGTTCGGTTTTCGAATCGCGTTCACCACCTCCGCCGTCGTACTGGCGCAGGTCTTCGTGTCGCTACCGTTCCTCGTCGTGAGCGTCGAAGGCGCACTTCGGACGGCCGGAAGTCGCTACGACCTGGTTGCCGCCACTCTGGGGGCAACACCGACCACCGTCCTGCGCCGCGTCACCGTTCCCTTGATCCTGCCCGGGTTGATGTCCGGTACCGTCCTCGCCTTCGCACGCGCACTCGGAGAGTTCGGCGCGACCCTGACCTTCGCCGGCTCGCTCGAAGGCGTCACTCGAACCCTGCCGCTGGAAATCTATTTGCAGCGCGAAGCCGATCCCGACGCCGCCGTCGCGCTGTCCCTAGTGCTCATTCTCGTCGCGGCCCTCGTCGTCGTCACCGCGCGCGGTAGTCGAACCGCGGCGCCGTGAGCTCACTGCATGTGCGCGCCACTGTCGATGTCCGCGGCATCGACATCGAACTCGACGTCGCCGAAGGTGAGACCGTTGCCATCCTCGGACCCAACGGGGCGGGCAAATCGACACTGCTGCAGCTCGTATCGGGGTCGGTCAGCCCTGACCACGGTGTTGTCCGGCTCGGCGAGGACACGCTGACCGACACGTCGTCGAAGACGTTCGTCCCGATACATGCGCGCGGAGTAGCAACTCTCGCGCAGGAGGCGCTGCTCTTTCCCCATATGGACGCTCGAACGAATGTCGCCTTCGCGCCGCGGAGCGCGGGTCGGAGTCGAGCGGACTCGAACACTGTCGCCGACACATGGCTCGACGCCGTCGGAGCCTCCCGCCTGGCCGGACGTCGCCCTGCTCAGCTGTCCGGTGGTCAGGCCCAGCGCGTCGCGATCGCCCGCGCGCTGGCGGCGGATCCTCGGCTCCTGCTGCTCGACGAACCGTGCGCTGCGCTCGACGTAGAAACGGCACCGGCCGTCCGGCGAGTACTGCGTTCGGTGCTGCGTGACGGCGCTCGCACAGCGCTGATCGTCACCCACGATCTGCTCGACGTCGTCGCGCTGGCCGATTCCGTCGCTGTGGTCGACGGCGGGCGCGTGGTCGAGCGAGGTTCGGTGGCCGAAGTGCTCGCTGCTCCCCGAAGCGAGTTCGGTGCCCGCATCGCCGGAGTCAACCTGCTCGCCGGCCGCGCGGGAGATGCCGACGGCGCGACTGCCCTGACCACGACCTGGGGCCTGACGGTTCACGGATCAGGACACCACGTCGCCGGAACGTCACTGGTCGCGGTCTTCTCTCCCGCCGCGGTGTCGGTGCACCCCGTTGCCCCGCACGCGAGCCCGCGCAACGTCTTCGAGGTGGTGATCGACGAGATGGAGGTACAGGGCTCCGGCATTCGCGTTCGATCGCGTACCCACCCCGACGGTTCTCCCGGCATGGCGGCCGACATCACGCCTGCGGCTGTCGCGGAGCTCGGACTCGAGCCGGGTCGCACCGTGTTCTTCGTGGTGAAAAGCCATGAGGTGGCTCTGCATCCGGCGTTGCCGTCCCGAAACTAGGAAACAGTCACCGCCTTATTTGTCCCTCACCGCCTTATTTGTCGATCGCTGCCTTATTTGTCGGTCACTGCTTTATTTGTCGGTCGCTGCCGATCACCAGCCACTTGCCGGACAGCACTCGCCCGGCGACCGCAAGCATGCGCAAGGCGACGAAGACACCCAATCCGATCCAGATGCCCACCAATCCCCAGTCGAAGACCAGAGCCGACCAGATGAACGGTAAGAACCCGAGGACCGCGCAGGCCATGGTGGCGTTACGCAGGAATGCCGCGTCGCCGCTACCGAGCAGCACACCGTCCAACGCGAACACGACGCCGGCGATGGGAATGATGGCCACGAAGATCCACCAGATCGCATGCATCTGATCGACGACCGAGACATCGCTCGTGAACAGATCCGGGACGAACGAACGTCCGACGGCGAAGATGCCGGCCAGAACCACTGCGAATACCGTCGACCACGCCGTCAACCGCCATGCCAGTGCGCGCGCATCCTCGGTCCGGCCGGCTCCCAGAGCAGCCCCCACGAGGGTCTGAGCGGCAATGGCGAGCGAATCGAGCATCAGTGACACCAGGTTCCACATGTGCAGCACCACCTGGTTCGCGGCCACCGAGGCGGCCCCGAACCTCGACGCGACCGCGGCCGCAGAGAGAAAGCACGCCTGGAACGCGAGGCTGCGCACGATGAGATCGCGACCGAGTATCAACTGCGCTCGCATCACCGACCACTGCGGGCGCAGTTCGGTGCTCTCTCGAACGACTGCGACGACGAACAGCACACCGGCGACGCCCTGGCCGATGACGTTCGCGACGGCCGATCCCACCAGCTCCAATCGCGGGAAACCGAACAACCCGTGTACCAGGAGCGGGCACAGTATCGCCGACACGGCGAAACCCAGCACGACGAATCGGAGCGGTGTCACGGTGTTCTGGACACCGCGCATCCAGCCGTTTCCTGCCAGCGAGATCAGAATGAACGGCACGCCCACCAGGGCGACCCGCAACCATGCGATCGCCTCGCCGGCAATATCGCCTCCTCCGGTCAGTACCGACACCACAGGCTCGGCGGCGAGTTGCACGACCGCAACGATGACGATCCCGAGACCGAGAGCCAACCAGGTTGCCTGCACCCCCTCGCCGACGGCGTCGCGTTCGCGACCGGCCCCGTGCATACGAGCGGCTCGGGCAGTCGTGCCGTAGGACAGGAAAGTCAACTGGGTGCTGACCTGAGCGAGGACCAGGCCACCGATCGCGAGCCCGGCGAGCGCCAGAGCGCCGAGTCGGCCCACGACCGCGGCATCGAACAGCAGGTACAGAGGCTCGGCGGCGAGGACGCCGAGGGAGGGAAGGGACAGGCCGAGAATTCGACGAGCAGTGACCGGTGTGGAACTCACGACGTGGACAAGGCTCCACGCAGCGCGTCGATCACGTCGCCGAGCTCACCGGTTGCGGTGTAACCGGCAGCGTTGCGGTGACCGCCGCCTCCGAGTGCGCATGCAACGGCCGACACGTCGACCTCGGTCTTGGACCGCAATGACACCACCCAGACCGCGCCGAAGTCCTGTTGCTTCAACACGGCAGCCACTTCGGCTTCGGACGTAGTGCGGACGATGTCGATGACGCTCTCGATCTCCTCCGACCGCAGCCCGGCCGAGTCCTCGCTTCGGATGATCGCGTACACCAAACCGTGCCCGTCGGCTGCGTCGGGGATCAGGGACGCCGAACCCAGCACCGCCCCGAGCATCGGCAGCCAATCGAACGGGTGGGTGTCGAGCAACTTCCGCGCGATGTGTGCGCCGTCGATACCCGTCGCCAGCAGCCTCTCGGCAAGCAGATGAGAACCCGGGCGAACCCAACGGAACGATCCGGTGTCGGTGACCAGGCCGGCAAACAATAGGTGGGCCAGATCGGCGTCGATCTCGACACCCCATTGATCGAGCAGACGGGCGATGACGGCTGTGGTGGACTCCGCGGATGCGTGGACGACGTTGACCGTTCCGAATCGGGTGTTGCTGCGGTGATGATCGATCACCAGACTGGCCGCCGCTGAGTCGAGTCGATCGCCCAACGACCCGAGCCGACCTCGACTTCCGGCGTCCACGGTGACCACCAGATCGACCGTCTCCGCCACGTCGCCCGCAGCGACCAGCAGGTGTCGACCCGGCAGTTCGTTCATCGACTCGGGCAGAAATGCCGGAGCCGCGAAGGCAACCTGGACTGTTGCCCCGCGACGTTCGAGCACCGAACCGAGCGCCAACCCGCTGCCGATCGTGTCGGCGTCGGGTTGGACGTGGCAGAGCACGGTCACCGAGGAAGCATGCTCGAGCATCTCGATGGCACGCGCCAGATCCGCGTCCAGCTCGACGGTCGAACCAGAACCATCGGACATGTCAGTCGGCTTCGGCTGGCTCGACGGCCTCGGCATCGTCCCGGCCCTCGGACGAATCCTCGCGGGGGGCCTTGTACGGATCCGGGTCGCCTGCAGGCGTGGCGTTGGCCCGGGCGCGGGCCAACTCCTCGTCGGCCACGCGAGCGCGTTCGAGCAGGTCTTCCATGTGCCGGGCGGTGTCGGGCACCGTGTCCGTCACGAACGTCAATGTCGGTGTGTACCGCACGCCGGTACCGGCTCCGACCTTCGACCGGAGGACTCCCTTGGCCTTCTCCAGTCCCGCCGCCGCTGCTTGCAGATCCGGCGGGGTATCGAGGTTCTCACCCATCACCGTGTAGTACACCGTGGCGTCGTGCAGATCGGCCGTCACCTTGGTATCGGTGATGGTCACGAAGGCCAACCGGGGATCCTTGATCTCGTGATCGATCGCCGTCGCCACGATGGCGGCGATTCGTTTGGACAACTTGCGAGCCCTGGCCTGATCCACCACGACAATCACACTCCTCTTTCATGGCCGGACGTCGATTCTGTCGCGACGTCCCGGCGGTTGTGCTCTGTACGTCTGCCGGACCGTGCCCGGCAGACTTCCCGGATCAATCCTCGGGTCCGAAGATTCTCCGGCGTACTGCCAACAGTTCCAGATCGTGGCGTTCGGCGACATGCCGTTCGCATTCGTCCAACTTGTCGTGCAGCAGGTCCACATCGGTACCGGCGGCCGCGACCCCCAGCAACGACCGTCGAATACGTTCTCGCTCACCGGTTTCCGCAGCGGACACACCCAACCTCTGCAGATCACCCAATACCGGTTCCATCATCGACCGCTTCTCGGCCAGCGAACGTACGTCCCCCAACAACACGTCCAACTCCAGAGCACCCAGATACACGCTGACGTCCTTCGATCGGCTCCGACGACAAAGCCGGTGGCGGTACAAGTGTCGTACCACCACCGGCTCGAAGTCGGAGCGCAGTGTCACTCCCCTGGCTTCACCACCGAGCCGACGCGACCGGATGCGGAGCCGAACGGCTCCGCATCGGTTCTAGTCGCGCGGCTTTTCACGGAGTTCGTACGCCTCGATGACATCGCCCACCTTGATGTCGGAGTACGTCACCGTCAAACCACATTCGTAGCCTTCACGGACCTCCGTCGCGTCATCCTTCTCACGGCGGAGCGAGGAGATCGTGACGGTTTCCGCAACAACGGCACTGTCTCGGATGAGTCGTGCCTTTGCGTTGCGACGGATCGTACCGGAGGTGACGAGGCAACCAGCGATGTTTCCGACCTTGGAGGACCGGAACAGCGCGCGGATCTCGGCCTGCCCGAGGGCAACCTCTTCGTACACCGGCTTGAGCATGCCCTTGAGGGCCTTCTCGATCTCGTCGATCGCCTGGTAGATCACCGAGTAGTACCGAATGTCGACGCCTTCGCGGTTCGCGAGTTCGGTCGCTTTGCCCTCGGCCCGAACGTTGAAGCCGATGATGATCGCGTTGGACGCCGACGCCAGGTTGACGTTGGTCTCCGTGACACCACCGACACCGCGGTCGATGACCCGCAATTCGACCTCGTCGTCGATCTGGATACCGAGCAGAGCCTCTTCGAGAGCTTCGACGGTTCCCGAGTTGTCACCCTTGAGGATCAGGTTGAGCTGCGAAGTCTCCTTCAGAGCTGCATCGAGATCGTCGAGGCTGATGCGCTTGCGACTCTTGGCCGCCAACGCGTTCCGCTTGCGTGCATTTCGACGGTCGGCGATCTGGCGAGCGATCCGGTCCTCGTCGACGACCAGAAGGTTGTCACCTGCACCGGGCACCGACGTGAAACCGATGACCTGAACGGGCCGGGACGGCAGCGCCTCGGTGACGTCCTCGCCGTGCTCGTCGACCATTCGGCGGACACGTCCGTATGCGTCGCCTGCCACGATCGAGTCACCGACGCGGAGCGTTCCGCGAGCGATGAGCACGGTTGCGACCGGGCCACGACCGCGGTCGAGGTGCGCCTCGATGGCAACACCCTGAGCGTCCATGTCCGGGTTGGCGCGCAGATCGAGTGACGCGTCGGCCGTCAGCAGCACCGCTTCGAGAAGGGCATCGATGTTGGTGCCCTGCTTGGCGGAGATGTCGACGAACATCGTCTCGCCGCCGTATTCCTCGGCGACCAGCCCGTACTCGGTCAGCTGCTGCCGGATCTTGTCCGGGTTCGCGCCTTCCTTGTCGATCTTGTTGACCGCGACCACGATCGGCACATCTGCCGCCTGGGCGTGGTTGATGGCTTCCACCGTCTGCGGCATGACGCCGTCGTCGGCGGCGACCACCAGGATCGCGAGGTCGGTGGCCTTGGCACCGCGGGCACGCATGGCGGTGAACGCCTCGTGGCCAGGGGTGTCGATGAACGTCACGAGACGTTCGTTGCCTTCGAGCTCGGTCAGCACCTGGTAAGCACCGATGTGCTGCGTGATACCGCCGGCCTCGCCTTCGCGCACCGTGGTGTTACGAATCGAGTCGAGCAGTCGCGTCTTACCGTGGTCGACGTGGCCCATGACGGTGACCACCGGGGGACGCTGCTCGAGGTCTTCCTCGCCGCCGGCGTCTTCGCCGTAGGTGAGGTCGAACGAATCGAGCAGTTCACGATCTTCGTCCTCGGGGCTGACCACCTGGACGACATAGTTCATCTCGCCGCCGAGCAGCTCCAGCGTCTCGTCGTTGACCGACTGTGTCGCGGTGACCATCTCACCGAGGTTGAACAACGCCTGTACCAGTGCGGCCGGGTTGGCGTCGATCTTGTCTGCGAAGTCCGACAGCGATGCGCCGCGGGCGAGACGGATCGTCTCACCGTTGCCGCGGGGCAGCCTGACGCCACCGACTGCGGGAGCCTGCATGCTCTCGTACTCGGCGCGTTTCGCCCGCTTCGACTTACGGCCACGACGGACTGCTCCGCCGGGACGACCGAAGGCACCTGCTGCTGCGCCGCGCTGGCCGGGACGGCCACCGCCGCCGGGACGGCCACGGAAGCCACCTGCGGGAGCGCCGCCTGCGGGGGCACCACCGGGAGCACCCGGAGCACCGCCACCGCGGTATCCACCGCCGCCTGCGCCACCCGGACGTCCGCCCGGTGCACCGCCAGGGCGACCGGGGCGTCCTGCTGCGGGACCCGGGCGCGCCGAACGTGTCGGCATGGCACCCGGATTGGGGCGAGGAGGCATGGAGCCGGGGCTCGGACGAGGTCCGGCCTGGCCGGGAGCGGGACGAGGCCCACCCTGACCGGGAGCCGGACGACTGCCGGCCGACGGTGCTGCGGGACGAGGCCCACCCTGACCGGGAGCCGGGCGGCCGCCACCGGGGCGCGGGGCACCGGGGGCCGGACGAGGAGCCGGTCGTTCCACGGGAGCCGAGGAGTACGGGTTGTTACCGACACGCGGAGCCTTGGGGCCGGGCTTGGGGCCGGGACCTGCAGGCTTGGGTGCTGCCGGAGCGGATGCTGTCGCCTCGGCCGACGCGGCGGGTGCCTGCTCGACCGGGGCAGCGGGTGCTGCCGGCTGAGTCGTCGGCGCAGCCGGTGCGGGAGCCGCCGGTGTCGCCGGAGTGGCGGGAGCTACCTCGGCGGGAGCCTGTGCTGCGGGGGCCTGAGCTGCCGGAGCCTCGGGCTCAGCCGGACGAGCTGCCGGCTTGGGTCCGGGACGAGGCCCACCCGGCTTCGCTACACCGGGCTTGGCGGCGGTATCCGACGCACGATCGGCCGCAGCGCGGCCGTTGGGTGCTGCTGCACCGGCAGCCGACGCGTCCGCGTTTGCGGACGGAAAAGATTCACGGAGTCGACGGGCAACCGGTGCCTCGACTGTGGATGATGCGGACTTGACGAACTCGCCCTGCTCTTTGAGCCGTGCGAGTAGTTCCTTACTGGTGACACCGAGTTCTTTTGCCAACTCGTGCACGCGGGCCTTGCCTGCCACTGCTCTCCTCACTGAGAGGCCGAGCGAGGCTTGGTGCCCGCACGACCTCGGGTTATCTCCGATGGACGTTCATCGTTGGTGCTTCACGGTGTGCTCATCAGTGCTGTTGCCTGTTCTTGTCGACGGGTGTTGCTCTTGTCGTGTCCTCGCCCGCAGTTGGTCGCGCTCATCGAGCACGGCTGTCACGGCGGACGATTCCACATTTCCCGATATCCGAAACGCACGACCGAATACTCGGCGTCGCTCCGCATTGTGCAGGCATTCTCGGTTGTAGTGCAACCACGCACCACGACCGGACATCGAATGCCGGATGTCGGGGACGAGAGCGAATTCGTGCGAACCAGCTTCTCGAACCACGATCCTCAACAGATCGGCGGCCGGAACTCGCTCCCTGCATCCGACGCACGTACGAATCGGCCGGGCTTTCACAACCGGATACTCGCGTTCGTGCTTCTGGTGAGAGGCTTCGTTACCGAACCAACGACCACTCTACCGCTGTATTGCCTCGAACTCCGCATTCCGGCCCTATGCGCTGGTCGTCTCGGGTGCCGCCGCATCACTGCGGATATCGATGCGCCAACCGGTCAATCGAGCGGCCAGTCTGGCGTTCTGTCCTTCCTTGCCGATCGCCAGCGAAAGCTGGTATTCCGGAACCACCACGCGAGCTGCGCGCGCAGCGGCGTCCACGACGGTCACCGATACAACCTTCGAGGGCGAGAGAGCATTCCCGACGAATGTGGCCGGGTCCTCGTCGAAATCGATGATGTCGATCTTCTCGCCCGCGAGTTCGCTCATCACGTTGCGCACTCTCTGCCCCATCGGTCCGATGCAGGCCCCTTTGGCGTTGAGACCGGACACAGTGGAGGCCACAGCGATCTTGGAGCGATGACCCGACTCGCGTGCCACCGCGACGATGTCGACGGAACCGTCGGCGATTTCGGGAACCTCAAGCGCAAACAGTTTTCGCACCAGGTTGGGGTGCGTACGGGAAAGGGTGATCTGCGGACCGCGGTTGCCCCGAGCGACTCCGACGACGTAGCACTTGATGCGCTCGCCGTGCTCGTATGTCTCCCCCGGCACCTGCTCGGCGGGGGGCAGCAACCCGTCGGCCCCGTTGGCGTCGCTGCCGATGCGCACGATGACGGTGCCCTTCGCATTGGCGCGCGTGTCGCGCTGGATCACTCCGTTGACGATCTCACCCTCGTGCGTGGAGTACTCACCGAACGACCGCTCGTGTTCGGCGTCGCGCAAACGCTGCAGAATGACCTGACGAGCGGTGGTGGCCGCGATGCGCCCGAATCCCTCCGGGGTGTCGTCCCACTCCGAGATCACGTTGCCGTCGGCATCGATTTCCTTGGCCATCACGCGAACGGAACCGGTCTTGCGATCGACATCGATCCACGCGTTGGACTGGTGGCCCTCGGTGTGTCGGTATGCGGTCAGCAATGCGGTCTGGATCGTCGAGATGACCATCTCGATCGGAATTCCCTTGTCCGCTTCGATCGCCCGCAATGCAGCAATGTCGATATTCACTTGTTCGCCCCTTCTTCCGGTGCTTCCACGTCCACGATGTCGTCGGTGTTCGCAGGCGAGGGCCTGCCGCCGACAACTCCACCCGCCAGGTCCATCTCTTCGGCGGTGGGCTTCGAAAATTCCACCTGCACAACTGCTTTCACTACATCGGTCAGCACTATCGATCGCGTCGACAGCACGCCCTTCTCCTTGATCACCACGGTGACCGCATCGCCGTCGAGCAGCCCGACCCGACCGTCCACCTTGCCCTCGGCCAACTCGATGCGCACCTTGCGCCCGCGTGCCCGACGCCAGTGCCGCGCCTCGGTCAGCGGCCGGTCGATTCCGGGAGTGGTCACTTCGAGCGTGTACGGTGCTTCACCGAAATCCGACACGGCGTCGAAGACGTCCGAGATCTCGCGGCTCAACTCCGGGAGCGCGTCCAGGTCGATGCCCTCGTCACGATCCACCATGATCCGCACCGCGCTGTGTTTTCCTGCTGCGACGACGTTCACATCCTCGAGGTCGTAGCCCCGATCGCGAACGAGGTCGGCGAGTAGCTCGACAACCCTCTCCTTGGACGGAACAGGCATGTCGCGAACTCCTCGTGTGTAGTTGTGGGCGATCCGGCGAGCGGCAGCCGGACCGCGTTTGCCGAACCAACAGACTACCGCCCCGAGGCGGTGCTCGTGACCACGCAGGCCGCCGCGACACGCGGGCACGGCACGTGTGGGCGCTGCGTTCCGGCCCGATGTCGGTCTGGCAGGATGTCGAGGTGCCCACGCCGATCGCTCCCTTCGCGCTCACCCGCCGCGGGTTGTTTCGACTCGCCGGTGCCGCCGCCTTGTCGGCCGCCACCGTCGCCACTGTCGCGGCGTGTTCCGAGGAGGAGATCTCCGGCCCAGCTCTCGATTCTTTGACCGCACAATTACGCGCTGCACGCAGCGATGCCGCCGACGCCGCGGCAGCCGCAACCACGATTCCGGACTACGCCGCCGCGCTCACGGTCGTTGCCGCACAGCGCACGGAGCACGCCGATGCGCTCGACACGGAGATCGCACGCGCCACCGGTGCCACGACCGACACCTCCCCGTCGGCAACCACCACGACCGTCGTGCCGCCGACTCCGCCGGCCGATATCGCCGCAGTGCGCGAGACTCTGACCGCATCCGCTCGCAGTGCAGCCGAAGCCGCACGAAACGAAAGTGGTTATCGCGCCGGGCTTCTCGGTTCCATCAGTGCGTCGTGCACGGTGTCGGCTCTGGTGGTCCTGGCATGAGCGATCTCGGTCCCGAACAGCAAGGTCTGGTCGACGCACTCGAAGCCGAATATGCAGCAGTCTTCGCCTACGGCGTCGTCGCGGCGTTCTCCAATCCCACCCGCGCCGAGCTGGTGGCGTCGAACACTGCTGCGCATCGCGCGCGCCGAGACGCGACCATCGACGCGCTGCGGGCAGCCAGCGTCGCCGTCCCCCTTCCCGACCCGGCCTACTCGTCACCCTTTCCGGTGACGGACGCGATCTCTGCCGCACAGCTCGCTGCTCAGGCCGAGATCGACACGTGTGTGGCGTGGCGTTCCTCGATCGAACGCAGCCAAGCCGGTGGCACGCGTGACATGGGAGTGCAAGCGCTCACCGACTCGGCGGTTCGGCTCGCCACGTGGCAACAGATCCTGGGAGTGACCCCCTCGTCCACGGCATTTCCCGGTCAGCCGTGACCGCTGTCGCCTAGGGACGCATCTCGTAGCGACCGTCGTAGGACACGACCTCGTTCCATACTGTGTCGAATCGGCCCGAGTCAACCACGGGCTTACGAATGGCGTCCAGTGCCCATTGCTGTTGCGCCGCGGTCGAGGACGGCTTCCCGTACAGCGCGACGGCGTAACCGGAGAAGTCTCTGATCTGGAAATCGAAGATTTGGTCCAGCATCTCCGGCGAGATGTCGTCGGCCTGCTCGAGTATCAGATGGCCGTAGACGACGAGCGAGAACAGGTGACCCACCACCAGTAGGAAATCGAGATCCTTCTGCTGAGCTTCGTCCGGTGCGCACTCGGCGAGAAACGACCTGAACGCGGTGGCCTGCTCGTAGAACCGTCCGACATTGGCAATGCCGGAGTGCTTGCGGTACACCGGGTTCCAGTCGTGGAACCGAACAGCGCTCGCACCGCGGGCGGGACCTTGAGCGAAGAAGAAGCTGTCGTCGGCCGGCTCGGTCCTGGTGCCGACATCGGGGTAGTCGACGGGCGAGAACATGTACGCCGGCATGAACTTGAGCATCAGTGCAACGTTGACGTGCACGGTGCCTTCGAGCTTGGGCAGTGTTCCGATCAGCTGCGCAGCCTCGCGGAAGTAGGTGTTCTTCTCGTATCCCTTGGCGGCGATGACGTCGTGCAACAGACCGACGACGGTTTCGCCCTCGGAGGTGACCTTGGCCTTGGTCATCGGATTGAACAGCAGGTAGCGCCTGTCCACGGGTCCGGCAGCGCGGAAGTAGTCGACCGCCCGCGCGCTGAACAGTTTCATCGCAATCAAGCGCGAGTACGCATCGACGAATGCGCTGCGCACATGGGGGAAATCGGTGACGCGATTGCCGTACAGGATTCTGTTGTTGGCGTGGGTGATCGCCTCGTAGAAGGCATGCTCGCAGATGCCGACCGAACCGGTGCAGAGATTGAACTTGCCGACATTGACCGTGTTCAATGCCGCGGAGAAGGCATCGGCTCCGGTGTGCAGAATGTCCTGCTCCCGGACGGGGTAACCCTCGAGCGAGAACGTACTGACGTACATCTGGCCGTGCACCACACTCTCACGCAGCCGGTACGCCGGATGCGCGCTGTCGGCCACGAAGAACACGTAGGAATCCGGTCCCTCGATGTCGGTGCGTCGACCGAACACCGACACCATTCCCGCCACGTTGCCGTTTCCGATGTAGTACTTCTCCCCCGATGCGGTGAACGCGAGCTCCGCGTCGTCGATCGAGGGCGTCAACAGCATGTCGGTGGAGTACACGTCGGCACCGTGCGCCCGCTCGGACAGACCGAAGGCCATGACTCCACCCCGGTCGAGTTCGATTGCCGCGCGCCGCTTGGCGTCGTCGTTGGCACTCATCCAGATGGGGCCGAGACCGAGGACGGTGACCTGCCAGGTGTACCAGTACGCCAGACCGTAGAACCCGAGAATCTCGCTCAGCGCGGCGTTACGAGCGGCATCCCACCGAGTGTCGGTCGATCCGTCGCCGTACGCGGCCGGAGTCGAGAACGTGGCGAACAGCTTCTGCTCGGCGACGAACTCGAGAAAGTCGGCGGGCCAGACGCTGTCGAGATCGTCCGACAACAGCCTTTCTTTACCGCGGCTCTCGAACCATTCGATCAAAGCCCGTAGCTGTCGGCGTGACCCTTCGTCGAGCTCGGGCGGATCGAAAGTCGTCGGATCGAACAGCGCATACTGAGCCACGGTGTGACCTCTCCTAGTCGTGTGACCCGAAGCTACCAGCGGGTACACGACCGCGCAGAAAGATCGCGAGACTGCCCTACGGGGTGTGCCGCACGGCCTTCACGATCTCCTCCACCGCCGAGTCGATGTCCAGTTCACGGCTCTCACCGGAGAAACGATCGCGGATTTCCACCTTGCCGTCGGCCCAGCCGCGGCCGAGAACGACCACGAGGGGAACGCCGATCAGTTCCGAGTCCTTGAACTTCACTCCCGGAGATGCCTTGCGGTCATCGAAGAGAACCTCGATGCCCTGCGTATCGAGTTGAGTCGCAATGGATTCCGCGCCCGCACGCGCGGCATCGTCCTTGTTGGCGATCACCAAGTGGACATCGGCGGGGGCGACCTCCGACGGCCACCGCAGGCCCTTGTCGTCGTGCATCTGCTCCGCGATCACGGCGACCAGGCGTGAGACACCGACGCCGTACGACCCCTGTACCAGTCTGACCGGCTTACCGGCCTCGCCGAGGACGTCGACAGAGAACGCGTCGGTGTACTTGTAACCGAGTTGGAAGATGTGCCCGATCTCGATTCCGCGTGCGCTGACGAGGGGCCCGCGGCCGTCGGGTGACATGTCGCCATCGCGAACCTCGGCTGCCTCGATGGTCCCGTCGGGAACGAAGTCACGACCGGCAACAAGGTTCACCACGTGCTTGCCCGCAATGTCCGCGCCGGTGATCCACGACGTGCCGTCCACCACCCTGGGATCGACGAGATACCGAACTCCGTTGGCCTGCAACCCGCGCGGTCCTATGTACCCCTTGACCAGGAACGGGTTGGCCGCGAAATCCGCCTCGGTCAGCAGCGCGAACTCGGCGGGCTCGAGGGATGCTTCGAGCCGCTTCTCGTCCACCTCACGGTCACCGGGTAGCCCGATCGCGAGCAACTCCCACTCCCCCTCGGCATTACGAACCTTGAGCAGAATGTTCTTGAGAGTGTCGGCCCCGGTGACGGTGCGACCGAGATCGGCACCGTTGGCCCACTCGACGAGCGTCGCGATGGTCGGGGTATCGCCGGTCTCGTAGTCGACGGCGGCCGGCTGTCCCTCGATGGGAAGCGGCTCCGGTGCCGTCGTGGTCACGGCCTCGACATTGGCCGCGTAGCCCGACTCGATGCACCGGACATAGGTGTCCTCGCCGATGTCGCTCTCGGCCAGGAATTCCTCGGAGGCGCTGCCGCCCATGGCACCCGACGTCGCAGCAACGATGACGTACGAGACACCGAGCCTGGCGAAGATGCGCTGGTAGGCCTCCCGGTGGGCGTCGTAGGACTTCTTCAGTCCGTCCTCGTCCATATCGAAGGAGTACGAATCCTTCATGACGAATTCGCGTCCGCGAAGGATGCCCGCGCGGGGACGCTCCTCGTCGCGGTACTTGGTCTGGATCTGGTACAGCGTGACCGGAAGATCCTTGTAGGAGTTGTATTCGGCCTTGACCATCAGTGCGAACAGTTCTTCGTGGGTGGGCCCCAACAGCATGTCGTTGCCCTTGCGGTCCTTCAGACGGAACAGCGCATCGCCGTATTCGGTCCACCGATTGGTGGTCTCGTAGGGCTCCCGCGGCAGCAGGGCGGGCAGTGAGATCTCCTGCGCACCGATGGCATTCATCTCTTCGCGCACCACGCGCTCGACCTGGCGAAGAACACGCAGACCCAGAGGCAACCAGGAGTAGACACCCGGCGCGATACGACGAACGTAACCGGCGCGAACCAACAGCTTGTGGCTGTCGACCTCGGCATCGGCCGGATCGTCGCGAAGGGTACGGAGGAACAACTGCGAGAGACGGGTGATCACGGGTTGTCAGACTAGTCGGTTGTGGCGCGCCTGTGAGCAGGCACCGTGTGATGGGTAGCCTCGAGCCCGTGCTGATTCTGCTACCTCCCTCCGAGACGAAGTCAGACGGCGGTTCCGGAGCACCCCTGGATCTGGATCGACTGGCCCTGCCGTCACTGTTGCCGCTTCGCCGCAAGCTCGCCGACGCACTCGTCGAGCTCTCCGCCGACGTCGACGCGTCCATCGCTGCGCTGGGACTCGGCCCCACCCAGGTCGACGAGATCGAACGCAACGCCCGGCTGTGGACCTCGCCCACCGCACCGGCCTTGGAGCGGTACACCGGCGTGCTCTACGACGCGTTGGACGGACGGTCGTTCACCCGCGCCGGCCGGGCCCGTGCCCATGCGCGCTTGTGGATCGGTTCGGCTCTGTTCGGGGCGGTTCGCGCATCCGACCCGATCCCGTCGTACCGACTCTCCGGCGGGTCCACGATTCCGCACTTCGGCACGCTGAGATCTCACTGGAAGCCGGAGTTGTCCGATGCCATCCTGGCCGAGGACGAGGGCATCGTCGTCGATCTCCGCTCCGGTACGTACCAGCAACTCGGTCCGGTTCCCGGCGCGATCACCGCCACGGTGCTCACCGAGAAGCCCGATGGCAGCCGTTCGGTGGTGAGTCACTTCAACAAGCATCACAAGGGATTGCTCGCACGCGCGCTGACCGTGACCACCGCCGAGCCCAGAGACGTGAAAGCCGTTGCACGCGTTGCATCGAAGGCCGGGCTGCGCGTCGAAGTCGCGTCGTCGACCGAATTGATCGTGCTCACCGAATGAACGACATCCCCGGCCTGCTCCGAACAGGAGCCGACGCGTCCGTGGGCAAGACCAAGAGTCAACGCATCGCCGACGACGTTGCCGACCGGCTGGTGTCGATGGATGCGACCGGACTCGGCACTCGGGCGTTGACCGACATGATCGAGACCCTGTACGAAAACGGTTGGCAGCCGCTGGATCTGCTGCACGTGGTGCGTCGTCAGCACACGGTGGCCGTGACCACCCTTGCGGCGGCGGCTCTGCTGCATCAAGCCGATCTCACCGACGCGGACTCGCGGGCCCCACAGGACTGGGTCGATCAGTTCTCGTCCATCTGCGAGCAGTTCCCGAAGGTTGCGGCGCGGGTCGAGTCCACCCCCGACTTCCTGACGGCTTATCTGGCGTCGTCGGGCAGATCGGATTACATTGCCGCGAGCGATCAGTGGCTCGATGTACTCACCGTGCTCGGGCAGTGGCAGACGCTGCCCCGGTGGCCGCAGCTGGGTGCCACACCGTCCCAGTGGCCACGCGTTCGCCCCACGTTGCAGGGCGTGTCCGGCTCCGATGCGCCGAACACCAAGATGCTGAGCAAAATTCGCGGACTGCTGGCCAAAGCCGATGCCACGGACTTCGAGGAAGAGGCCGAGACGTTGACGGCCAAGGCGCAGGAGCTGATGACGCGCTACTCCATCGACACCATGCTGCTCTCTCAGGGCCACAGCGACATTCACGGCAGGCGTGTACACGTCGACGGTCCGCACGCGCCGGCCAAGGCGCAACTGCTGCACGTCGTCGCAACCGCCAACCGCGTCAAGGCGATCTGGGATTCCGAGTTCGCGGTCGCCACCTTGGTCGGAGCTCCGGTGGACGTGGAACAGACCGAATTACTGTTCACCTCGCTCCTGGTTCAGGCAACCCGAGCCCTCGGCCATTCACCGGAAGCGAAGAAGCGCAAGAGAGCCGGCTCCGCTGCGTTCGGCAAGGCGTTCCTGTATGCGTATGCGATCCGCATCGGAGACCGGCTGGCCGACGCCGACGCGCAGGCGCTGGAGGAAGCTCGCCACGAATCCGGTGATCTACTGCCGATATTGGCCGCGCAGACTGTCGCCGTCGAAGCCGAATTCGTCCGCCTGTTCCCCACCGCGAAGCCGATGCGCGGTCCTCGTCTGGACGCGGAGGGCTGGGATTCCGGCCGGGCAGCGGCGGACGGGGCCGACCTCTCGCACTGAGGAGTTCGTCCACTCCCCGTTCGCAGTGCAAAATGATTCTGTGCCCGACACTCTCGACGACATCATGACAAGAACCTCGGAGCTGTTGTCCGAGCGCAACATGACCGCGCTGTCGACGTTGATGGCGGACGTCTCGACGACGGATACGGTGCGTGTTCTCGAGCGGGTCGACTCCGCCCGCCGCGCGGTGCTGTTTCGCCTGCTTCCCAAGGACGAGGCAGTGTCGGTGTTCGAGCGGTTCGACGCCACAGTGCGGAGCGAACTGTTCGAGAGCCTGCGTAGCGACGACGTCATCGCGCTGTTCGAGGATCTCGACCCCGACCATCGAGTGGAGCTGCTCGACGAACTCCCGTCGAACGTCGCGCACCGGATGATGAGCGGGCTCTCCCCGACCGAGCGGGCGCTGACGGCACCCATGTTGGGGTACGACCGCGGATCGGTCGGCCGTCGAATGAGTCCCGAGTACGTGCGGTTACGGAGCGATACCACTGTTGGCGACGCACTGGAGGCAGTGCGCCGGACCGGCTCGGATGCCGAATCGGTCTACCTTCTGCCGATCATCGACGATCACCGTACTGTGCTCGGAGTCGTCACTCTCGCCGATCTGGCAACCACGGACCCGATGACCGCGGTGGGCGATCTGTACTCGGATCATCCGATCGTGCGGGCAGATTCGTCCGCGGAAAGTGCAGCCCGGCAGTGCTTCGAGCACCGAAGCCCGGCCGTGGTGGTGGTGGACTCCGAGCAACGGCTGATCGGCATTCTCACGCTCGAGCAATCCGCCAGAATCCTGGAGGAGGCCGAGGACGAGGACACCGCCCGTGCGGGTGGGTCGGAGCCGCTTCGCAGACCGTACTTGGCCACGCCGGTACTGGCCATCGTGCGCTCGCGGGTGGTGTGGCTCCTGGTGTTGGCGTTGTCGGCGATCCTCACGGTGCAGGTGCTCGAGATCTTCGAGCACGCCCTCGCCGCTGTGGTCACCCTCGCCCTGTTCATTCCGCTGTTGACCGGGACCGGCGGCAACACCGGCTCTCAGGCCGCGACCACCGTCACCCGAGCCCTCGCACTGGGCGACGTGCGTCCGCGCGACATCGCCGCGGTCCTCTTTCGCGAGATCCGCGTCGGCGCGACGATGGGTGCGATGCTCGGCACCCTCGGTCTCGTGATCGCCGGACTCGTCTACGACTGGCACCTCGGCGTCGTCATCGGCACCACGCTGCTGTCGATCTGCACGTTGGCCGCGACAGTCGGCGGGGCCATGCCACTGGTAGCCAAGAAGATCGGCGTGGATCCCGCTGTCTTCTCGACGCCGTTCATCTCGACCTTCTGCGACGCGACCGGCCTGATCGTGTACTTCCTCATCGCCAAGGCCGTACTCGGCGTGTGATAAGCCCTGCTCGTCAGCCCTTCTGGGCGTCTTCCTGAGCGGCCTGGGCCTGGGCAACCTGCTGCGGGGTGAATCGGATGAACAGAGCCGCGAAGCCGGCTATCACGGCGCAGACGGCGCAGCAGAACAACGCGAACATGTAGCCCGAGCTCAATGCATCGAGTTGGCTCTCGTTCATCAATGTCGCCGGCCCGGATATCCCGCCCAGCGAGAGAGTGCGCGAGGTGACCAGCGCTCCGATGACAGCCAAGGCCAACGGGCCACCGAGGGTTTGAGCAACCAGGGAAATCGCCGTCAACGGCCCGATCTCGGTGGGGCTCACCCCGGCGATGGCGCACAGCGGGAGCGGCACCACCGTCAGGCCCACACCGAAGCCGATGCCTATGACAGGAAAGAACAGTCCGGGGAAGTACGCCGAGTCCGCGTTCATCGTGGTGACCGACACCATGAGCCAGCCGACCATGATGACGGCACCGCTCAGGATGAGCCAGCGCGGAGCGATCCGGGTCACCAGTTGCGAAGCCAGGAACGCCGCGGCACCGAGCCCGAAAGCGAACGGGACGAACGCCAGACCGGCATTGAGCGGGCTGTACCCCAGGATGTCCTGTACGAACAGGGCCACGTAGGCAGCGAGGCAGAACATCACTCCGCCCGCGAAGAAGATGGCCACGAAAGTTGCGACTCGATCCCGGTTGCGGAACAGCGAGAACGGCAGCAACGGGTTCTCGGCACGACGCTCGACCAGAAGGAACAGTCCGAGAAAGAGCAATCCGGCGATCAGCGAGACGATGACGATCGGGCTGGTCCAGCCCAATTCGGTGCCCTCGCTCAACGCCAGGACCACGCCGGTGCAGCCCAAGGTGGCCAAGATCGCGCCAGGAACGTCGAGAGGCAATCTCGCGCCCACCGTCTCCTGCAGCGATACCACCGCGAGCACCACGATGACCACGCCGATCGGTACGTTGATCAGGAAGATCCAGCGCCAGGACACCTCGGTCAGCGCGCCGCCGATGATGAGCCCGGCAATGGAACCGACGCCTGTCATAGCCGCATAGATCGCAATGGCCTGATTGCGCACCGGCCCGGGCGCGAAGGTGGTCGCCACCAGTGCGAACGCCGTGGGGGACGCCACCGCAGCTCCGACGCCTTGTAGGGCCCTGGCGGCGACGAGCGTGGCTTCGTTGACCGCCAGGCCGCACAGCAGCGACGCGATCGTGAACAGCACGACGCCGGCGAGGAACATCTTCTTGCGACCGAACGCATCGCCGAGCCTGCCGCCGAGGAGCATCAATCCGCCGAAAGCGAGGGCGTAGGACGTCAGCACCCAGTTGCGACCGGCGTCGGACAGTCCCAGGTCCGCCTGCAGGGGTGCAAGGGCCAGGTTGGCGACGGTGCCGTCGAGCACCACCATCAACTGTAGGCCACTCAGGACGATGATCGCCATCCCGAACGCTCGGGTCGTCACCGGATACTTGATCTCGGTGGCGGAGGTCTGGGACATCGATGACTCAGGCACGAGCGTTCACGTTACCGGCGTTCACGGAAAAACCGGCAACGGTCCCGATAACCACTATGGCCGGCGGCCTGATGCCCGCTTCGCTCACGGCCGCGGCGACGGTGCTCAGGTCCGCCCGAACTTCACGTTGTGTGCGCATGGTGCCCTCCTGAACGACGATGACCGGAGTGTCCGATGCCCGGCCGCCCGCAATGAGTACATCGGCGAACTGCCCGATCCGTTCGACGGCCATGAGAAGCACGATCGTGCCCTTGAGCTTGGCGAGTGCGTTCCAGTCCACGAGTGAATCGGGGTGATCGGGTGCAACGTGACCGCTGACCACGACGAACTCGTGGGTAACGGCGCGATGGGTCACGGGAATTCCGGCGGACGAGGGCACCGAGATGGCACTGGTGATGCCCGGTACCACGGTCACGGGAATGCCCTCGGCGGCCAGTGCTTCGAGCTCCTCGTACCCGCGACCGAACACATAGGGATCGCCGCCCTTGAGACGAACGACGAATTTGCCTGCTTTCGCGCCGTCGATCAAGGCCTGATTGATCGCCTCCTGCGCCATGGCACGGCCGTACGGAATCTTCGAGGCGTCGATGACCTCGACATGCGGACCCAATTCCGCCAGCAGCTCGGGCGGTGCCAAGCGATCGGCCACCACGACGTCGGCGTAGGCAAGCAGTCTGCGGCCTCGGACGGTGATGAGATCCGGGTCGCCGGGGCCACCACCGACCAGCGCGACACCGGTCATCGGCGCGTGGGCCGAGTCGGCGACGACGCCGGACTGCAAGGCCTCGATCACCGCGTTGCGCACCGCAGCCGAACGCCGATGCTCACCGCCCGCGAGCACACCGAGGGTCAGGCCGTCCCATTCGGCCGACGCCGGCGTGACCGCCGTTCCGTCCTTGGCGATATCGGCTCGGACGCAGAAGATCTTCGACGCGGTGGCCTCTGCGACGATGGCGACGTTGGTCTCGGCCTCGTCGGTACAGGCGATCGCGTACCAGGCGTCGACGAGATCACCCTCGCGGTAGTCGCGCAATTCGAGCGTCACCTGCCCGGCGGTCGCCATTGCCTCGACGGCGGGCGTGGCCTCGCGAGTGATGACGTGCACCACGGCACCGGAGGAGATGAGAAGGGGCAACCGACGCTGCGCGACGGTGCCGCCGCCGACCACGACGACGCGTCGACCATCCAGATTCAGGCCGACCAGATAGGGAGAATCAGTCGCGTTCACGGGAAGAAACGCTACCGCGCGCGCTGCACTCGCTTTTCGTCCCATACGGGCTCATCGGATTCGTACGCCTGCCCGGTACTGCCGAACACCAGAAATCGATCGAAACTGCGCGCGAACCAACGGTCGTGGGTGACCGCGATGACCGTGCCCTCGAACGCCGCGATCGCGTCCTCGAGGGCGTCGGCGGACATGAGGTCGAGGTTGTCGGTCGGCTCGTCCAACAGCAACAGCGTTGCACCGGACAGTTCGAGAAGCAGGATCTGCACGCGGGCCTGCTGACCACCCGAGAGATTGTCGTAGGACTGCTCGGCAGCCCGGGCCAGACCGTAGCGGTCCAACGCCCGGCCCGCAGCTTCCCGGCCCATGCCGTCACGGTGTTCGTTGCCCATGTGCAAAATGTCGAGCAGCGTGTTGCCCGCGAGATCCGGTCGCGTGTGGGTCTGGGCGAACAATCCGGGACGCACCCGTGCACCGAGTACCGCCGTACCGGTGTGAGGTACCGGGTCGAGTGCCAGTTCCTGGACCGGCTCGTGCTCCTTCTCCGGATCGGTACCTCCGTTGGCGAGCAGGCGCAAAAAGTGCGACTTACCGGAACCGTTGGATCCCAACACCGCAACGCGGTCTCCGTACCAGATCTCGGTGTCGAACGGCTTCATCAGACCCGTCAGCTCCAGACCGGTGCACACCAGCGCTCGTTTGGCCGTTCGCCCGCCGCGAAGCCGAACGGTGACGTGCTGTTTCAGCGGAACCGCCTCCGGGGGTCCGGCCTCCTCGAACTTGGCCAGGCGGGTCTGGGACGCGTGGTAGCGAGCGGCAACTCCGTCGTTGAACTTGGCCTTCTCACGCAGGCGCAACACCAGCGCCCGGAGCTTGACCAGTTCCTCGTCCGACCGCCGCCGCAACTCGTCGAGCCGAGCATTGCGGTCCTCGCGGGCTGCGTGATAGGTCGCGAACCCCCCACCGTGCACCCAGGACGTCGCACCGCTCACACCCGGTTCCAGAGTGACGATTCTGTTCGCGGCGTTGGCGATCAGTTCGCGATCGTGACTGATGAACAGCACCGACTTGTCCGAGTCGCGAATGGTCGCCTCGAGCCAACGCTTGCCCGGCACATCGAGGTAGTTGTCCGGCTCGTCGAGAAGCAACAGATTGTCGGAACCCGCGAAAAGCGCTTCGAGCACCAGACGCTTCTGCTCACCGCCACTGAGCGTCGATGCGGCGCGCCACTTGGCCCGGTCGAACGGCATGCCGAGCGCAGCGGTGGTGACCTTGTCCCAGAACGGTTCGAGGTCGTAGCCGCCGACGTCCCCCCAATCCGACAGGGCCTGCGCGTACCTCATCTGGGTCTTCTCGTCGTCGATCTCGATCATCGTGTTCTCGGCATCGTCGAGAGCCGTGGCCGCCGCGCGGACCGCCGGCGACGCAACGGAGAGCAGCAGATCGCGGACGGTCGAGTCGTCACGCAACTGACCGACGAACTGCCGCATCACTCCGAGCGAGCCCGATTTCGACACCGAACCCTCGTCGGCGGTCTCGTCGCCGGCGATGATCCGCGTCAGAGTGGTCTTGCCGGTTCCATTGGGGCCGATCAGCGCCGTCTTGGCACCGTCGCCCACGCGAAATCCGACTCCGTTCAACAGCTGCCTACCGTCGGGCAGGAAGTACACGATGTCGTTGAGTTCGAGGTGGGCCACAACGAACCAGCCAACCCCATCGGCCCCGCGATGGCCAATCGTTTACCACCGCGCCCGTCTCGAAAACAGGCGAGGGCCGACTCGTCTCCAGGCGAGGGCCGACTCGTCTCTAGGCGAGGGCCGACTCGTCTCTAGGCGAGGGCCAGGCTCGATGTCTCGGTCAGCACCTGCTCACCGGCATCGTCGACGTGCGCGTGGCGCACCCGCAACCGCGCCGAATCACCGTGCAGCGTCAGCAACATGACGCCGTTGTCGAACCACGGCCCCGCCTCGGCTTCCCATTCGACTCCGGACGGCCCCACGTGCGCGGCTCGAGCGAGCTTCGACAGGATCCGGGCTGCGGGACGTTTGATGGCCAGCTTGTTGACCGCGCGGATGGGGAGATCGAGCGGATTTCGGAACGGAGACATCGTCAGCTGATAGGTGGCAGGCACATCTCGCCCGCCGACACCGAAGTTCGCGTTCGCGACGTAGGAGCAATGCACGTCGCCGGAAAGCCACATGATCGAGGCGGGCTTGTTCTCGCCGCGGGAGAGCTCACGCGTCAACGCCGCCATGTCGTTGAACGAATTGGTGAAGGCGGCCCAGTGTTCGAGGTCGAGTCCGATGCGCATCTTCTCGGCCACCTTGGCCGGCATGGAACCCCAACTACCCTGCGCCACAGCCTCGTTCCACTGTTCGAGGTAGTGCAGAGCGGGCAGCATGAGGTAGGGCAGCGACGAACCGAACAGCAGGTGCCGCGGAGTGGTTTCGAGCGCTCGCTCGCGTACCCAGGCCCACTCCTTCTCGTCCACCATTTCTCTGTTGTTCGGATCGAGGTTTCGCGAGCACCGCGAATCGATCATGATCAGCCGGGTGTCCCCGAAATCGCGGTAGAAGCTCCAGCGCCCTGTCTCGGGCCTGCGATCGACGCGTAGAGCGAAGTCGGCCAACAACTTCTCACGATCGGCGTCGCTCGCTGCAGTACGAACCGCGGCGTACATCTCGTCCTGCGCCAATTCGTTCGGCGACAGATTGCCCAGGTGTTGATACACCCAGTACGACGAGTACGCGCCGATCACGCGATCGTTCCACCACGGCCGAGTCTCGATGTCCCGACGCCAGGACGCGGAGGAATTCCAGTCGTCGCGCAGATCGTGGTCGTCGAGGATCATGCACGACGGGATACTCGCCATCAGGGTCCGGACCGGCTCGAGTCCCCACGATTCCCGGTACAGCCAGGAGTACTCCTCGAAATCGCAGATCTCGTTCTCGGCGTCGGTACCGACCGCGCTCGTCGGCCCCTGCCCCGACTGCCGTCGGGCCTGCAGGCGCTCGACGATCTCCGGCGACGGGTCGTCGGCGTAGACCTGATCGCCGAGAAGCAGCAGTGCCTGCGGCCACCGACTCGGATCCTCCTCGATCAGCGCGTTGCCCAGGCCGGCCAACGCGTCGGCTCCGATCTGTTTCAGAGATTCCTCGCTGTAGTTGTCACCTCGGCGACACGAACCGAACGCCAACGTGACAGGTCCCTGGGCGTCGACGGTGTGGATGGCCGCCCGCTTGCCCTCGTGCGGCCACACCTTCTGCTCGCCGACGAACACCTCGTAGTGCACCGCAGAATTCGCGGGCAACCCTTCGAGTGGGACCAGCGCGTAGTGGTGGCCGTGCACACCCCAGGTTCGTTCCGAGCCGCGAACGCCGGCATCGGTGACGACCGATACGGTCGTCGATTCGGCCATCTCGAACCAGAGGGTCGCCGTCTCGGTGCCGACGTATCGAACGATCGGGCCGAGGAGGACAGGGCTGTCGGAGGTCATTCGATTCACAGTGCCCTTGCCGGCCGGCTTTCGCCAGTCAGTGGCGCAGATACGCGCTCACGGGCGTTCGGCCACGACCACCTTGCCTCGAACGTGTCCGGTCTCGACCAAGCGATGCGCTTCCCGTAGTTGTTCGGCGTCGATCGGAACCAGGACCGTCGAGGCGGTCGTCCGGATCGCACCGGCGTCGACGAGCTCGGCCACCGCAGACAGCACTTCGTGCTGACGGATCAGATCCGGCGCGTCGTGCATCGAACGAGCGAACATGAACTCCCAATGCCAGGAGAGCGCTTTGGATTTGAGTGGAAGAACGTCGAGTGTCTCTGGGTCGTCGATTGCCACGATCTGCCCGAACGGCGTCAACAGATCCGCATAGATCTCGACCTGACCGGAGGAATGAGAGGTGAACACGTAGTCGATTCCGTCCGGTGCCACTCGGCGCACTTCTTCCCGAAGATCTCGCCGATGGTTCACCACGTCCGCGGCGCCGAGCGAGCGAACCCACTCGTGCGCCGCGTCGTCGGCTGCTGTGGCGATCACCTTCACGCCCGGCACCAGAGCCCGAACGAGTTGCAGCACCAGAGATCCGACACCGCCGGTGGCCCCCACCATCAGCAACGTACCGGTGCTCTCGGCCGTCATGCGCAGTTTGTCGAACAGTCCTTCCCACGCGGTGATCGCAGTCAGGGGCAACGCCGCGGCGTGCGCGAAATCGAGGGTCGTCGGCTTGGTGGCCACGATGCGCTCGTCCACCACGTGGAACTGGGAGTTGGTCCCCGGTCTACGAATGTCACCGGCGTAGAACACCTCGTCACCCGGTGCGAACATCGTGACGTCGGCACCGACGGCTCGAACGAGACCGGCTGCGTCGTAACCGAGGACCTTCGGAGTGCCCTCGGGATCGTTCCCGGCGCGGACCTTCACATCCACCGGGTTCACCGACACGGCCCGAACCTCGACCAGGATGTCTCGCGGACCGGGAGTCGGCATGTCGATTCTCACGTCCGTGAGGCTCGAGGGATTGTCGATCGGAAGCGAGTGGGTGTACGCAACGGCTTTCATCATCTCGGTCATCTCTACAGAGTGGACCGAACCACCTGGTTACCGTCAAGGCCACTTGGTACCCGATCGATAGTAATGTGCTGATCGGTACCGATTACGGAGCGAGGAACACATGACCGAGTGCGATCGAAACGATGTGTATGCCGCCGCATGCCCATGCCGGGACATGCTCGATCTACTCGCCAACAAATGGAGCGCACTGATCATCGGAGTGCTCGAGGCCGGGCCGATGCGTTTCGGAATGATCAAGTTGGCGTTGCAGGGGGTCAGTCCGAAGGTCTTGACGTCGTCGTTGCGCAGACTCGAAGACCACGGGTTGCTCACCCGCACTGTGTATCCCGAGGTGCCGCTGCACGTCGAGTATCGATTGACGGCGCTCGGGGCGAGTGCGGCCGCACCCCTGGCCCAACTCCGGGATTGGGTGGAGGACAACGTCGGCACTCACTGAGAATCGGGCAGCCCGGCAACGGCGACGACAACCCTGTCCGAACCGAATCTGGGTACCGCCAACTCGGCCGCATCACCGGCGAGCAGGGCAGCCGCTTCGGCGACGCTGGCGCTTCCGACGGCGTCGAGCACCCGTTGCGAGACGCTCCGAGTCAGTACGGCCGAGAGCTCCTCTGCCGAGTAGGTCAGGCCCCGAACCCCCATGCTCGACGCCACCGCCGCCACCAGATCTGCTTTCCGGTCGATCGAGGCGATGGCCTCGACGCGCCAGTCCGGCCGCAGCACAGTCGAGATCACGCGCAGGATCTCGTCAGCGTCGACACCCGCTCGGGCACCGATTCCGACGACCACTCGCATGTCGACTTCCCTACACGCGTGCGTAATCGACTGCGGCAGAGACGAATCGGGTGACGGACTCGGGATTACCCGCGGCGTGGGTGTGCAGGTACGAGGCGTGCACTCCGCCGCGGACGAAGCCCTCGCGCGCGGCGGTTCTCCCGTCGGGACGCTGTCGGTGCCAACCCCAGGCCGCCGAGGCGTTCTCCCGCGTGGCGACGAGCTTCGTACGGTGGAATTCGTGACCGGTGACGCGGGTTCCTGCGTCGAACAGCGTTGAGGATTCGAGAGCGACGGCGTCGCGATACCCCAGCGTGAGCGTGTTTCCGAACTCCGCATCGACATCGACGACGCCGGCCATGGCGTGGCCGTCCAATCGTGCTGCCAGATACAGCAATCCAGCGCACTCCGCATGAATGGGTAACCCCCGCGCCGCGGCTGTCCTGATGTCGTTCAGCAGTTGTTGGTTCGCTGCCAGCGCAGCGGCGTGTTCCTCCGGGAATCCGCCGGGCAGCACCACTGCTGCCGTACCGGTGGGCAGTCCGTCGCGGAGGGGGTCGAACACCGCGACGTCGGCCCCGGCCGCGCGGAGGAGTTCCACGTGCTCGGTGTAACCGAAAGTGAATGCGGGACCACCTGCCACTGCGACGACCGGCGATCCGTCCGACCTTCGAACCTCGTCCACCGGATTCCACTCCGGTGCGAATATCGACGATCGAGCCAACGCACTCACTGCCTCGATGTCGACGAACTGCGACACCAGTGCGCTCATCGCGTCGACCGCATCGGTGGCGGCTCCACCGTGTTCGACGGCGGTGATCAGCCCCAGATGTCGTGACGGAACCACCAATTCGCTCATTCTCGGCAACGCGCCGAGCACCGGCACACCCACCCGATCGCACGCTTGACGCAGCACATCCTCATGCCGCTCGCTGCCGACCCGGTTCAGGATCACACCGCCGATGCGAACACTGGGGTCGAACGTCGAGAACCCGTGCAGCACAGCGGCCAGCGACTGACTGTGGCCGCGGGCGTCGACCACCAGAATCACCGGGGCACCGAGCATCGCCGCCACCCGCGCGGTCGATCCCTCGGCGGACGCCTCCCCGGGGCCGGTCATATCGATCTTGCCGTCGAACAATCCCATGACGCCTTCGACGACCGCGATGTCGCAGCCCCTGCTGCCATGCCGAAACAAGGGTCCGATTCGATCGGCACCCACCATGACAGCATCGAGATTGCGTCCGGGCAGGCCGGCCGCCAAACCGTGATACCCGGGGTCGATGTAATCCGGTCCTACCTTGAACGGTGCGACCTTCTTACCGGCAGCACGTAGCGCACCCATCAGACCGGTGGCCACCGTCGTCTTACCGCTGCCCGACGCGGGGGCCGCGATGACCACGGCGGGACACGACGGATTCACCATTCGATGCCTCGCTGCCCTTTGCGGCCGGCATCCATCGGATGCTTGACCTTGTCCATCTCGGTGACGAGATCCGCGGCCTCGATCAGCTCGGGGGGCGCGTCGCGTCCGGTGACGACGACATGCTGGTTGCCCGGTCGATGTGTCAGCACCTCGACCACCTCCGCGACATCGACCCACCCCCACTTCAGTGGGTAGGTGAATTCGTCCAACACGTAGAAGTGATGTGTCTGCTGCTCGATCCGCCGGGCGATCTCGCGCCAACCCTCCGCCGCGGCCTCGGCGTGGTCGACGTCGCTCCCCTTCTTACGAGTCCACGACCAGCCCTCGCCCATCTTGTGCCACTCGACGGCTCCGCCGACGCCGGTGCTCTCGTGTAATTCACCGAGTGTCCGGAACGCCGCTTCCTCGCCGACTTTCCACTTGGCACTCTTGACGAACTGGAACACCCCGACATCGAACCCTTGGTTCCACGCCCGCAACGCCATCCCGAACGCGGCGGTCGATTTGCCCTTGCCCGGGCCGGTATGGACCGCGAGGACAGGCAGATTGCGGCGCTGACGCGTCGTGAGGCCGTCCTGCGGAACGGTGCCGGCAGCGGGTACACCTCGAGGCATCGCGGCCCCCTACGCCGCTGCGCGAACGACGGCGGTGACCTGCTCGGCCGACAGGTCCGCAAGCGCCACGTAGCCGCCCCCGAGACACGCTGCGAAATCGGCGGCCAGGCCGAGACGGACCATGCCAGATTCGCAATCGACGACAACCGAGGCGATCTTGTCCGACGCGATGCGGGCTGCGGCAATGCGCGCCCGCCCGACGGGGTCGGTACCTCCGGTTGCTCGGCCGTCGGTCAGTGCCACCACCAACGCGCGGCGCAGCGGGTCTCGAACTCGTTCTCGCAGAACGAGATCGCGGGCCTTCAGAAAACCTTGGGCCAACGGAGACCGACCACCGGTCTTCATGTTGCGCAACCTCGTCACGGCCACATCCACCGAGGACGTGGGCGGCAGTACCGTCTCGGCGTCCGTGCCGCGGACGGTGATGACAGCGACCTTGTCGCGGCGTTGATACGCATCACGCAGCAGCGACAGCACCGCACCGGTCACCGCCGAGAGCCGGTCTCGCGCAGCCATCGACCCCGAGGCGTCGACGACGAACACGATCAGGTTGCCCTCGCGTCCCTCCTTGATCGCGCCCCGCAGATCGGCGGCCTCCAGCTTCAACCGGCCCGACGTGCGCCCGCGAACGACCTGATGCTCGGCGGCGGCGAACAGAGTGCCGACAAGGTGCAGACCGGTGCCTTTCTCGACGGTGGGCCGCACCGAACGTCCGTGGGACGAGCGTGACCGTGAGCGTCGACCCGGCGCGCCCTCGCCCACTCCGGGAATTTCGAGCAGCCGGGCTTTGAACTGAGCACCCGGAGCCCCTGCCTGCTTGTTCTTGCCCACTCCGGAGGGCTGTGACTCGGGGGTACCCGAGGCGTCGGGCGACGACGGGGACGACTCGGAAGACTCCGGCCCGTCCACACCGTCCGGTGCGGGCGCTCCCCCGCCGCCGTCGGGGGTCGGGTCCGGATCGGGGTCCGAATCCGGTTGCTGCTCGGCCTGTTCGGCCGCGTCGCGCATCGCGTCGTCCAACTGCTTGTCGTCGATGCCGGGCTCGTCGAAAGGATCGCGTCGGCGCCGATGCGGTAGCGCGAGTTCGGCGGCGATCCGTACGTCCTCCTCGGTCACCTCGCTCGCGCCCCGCCACGCGGCGTGGGCCGAGGCGGTACGGGCCAGCACCAGATCCGCGCGCATGCCGTCGACGTCGAAGGACGCACAGAGCGCCGCGATGCGCCGAAGTTCCTTGTTGCTCAACTCCACATCGTCGAGGATCTTCCGGGCGGCCAAAATCTGCTCGGCCACCGCGATGTCGTCGTCGCGGAATTGTGCAGCGAACGCATGCGGATCGCGCTCGTAATTCATCCGGCGGCGGACGACGTTCATTCGAGTGTCGACGTCACGCGATGCCGTCACCTCGACTGCCAGACCGAACCGGTCGAGCAGCTGCGGCCGCAGCTCACCCTCCTCGGGGTTCATCGTGCCGACGAGCACGAATTGTGCTGGGTGAGAATGCGATACACCGTCTCGCTCGACGTGCACGCGTCCCATCGCGGCCGCGTCGAGCAGTACGTCCACCAGATGATCGTGCAGCAGATTCACTTCGTCGACGTAGAGAACGCCGCGGTGCGCGGCCGCGAGCAGGCCGGGTTGAAAGGCTCGTTCGCCGTCACGCAGCACCTTCTCGAGGTCGATGGAGCCGACCACTCGATCCTCGGTGGCTCCCACGGGAAGCTCCACGAGCTTCGCGGGCCGCGATCCGTCTTCGTCGTCCACTGCCGGCAGCAGCGTCGCGAGCGCGCGCACCACAGTAGATTTGGCGGTGCCCTTCTCGCCGCGCACCAGCACACCGCCGATACCGGGATGCACGGCGCACAGAATCAACGACAAGCGCAGTTGATCCTGGCCGACGATCGCACTGAACGGATATCCCGGTTCGGGAACACTTCCACCTTGCTGCACAGCTCTGTCCCTTCGTGCCCGGAGTTCCGCGCCGGGCGTTCGAGTAGAAAACGCGAAGCCGGGCGGCGATCTGGCTGACAGGAGAATCCGGTGAACGAAGAAACTCCTGAACACAGTGGCGGGACCGCGCCTGATTTGTACAGGACTTCTCCGCAACCGACTTCGAACGGAACACTACCGCCGAACGAACGAATGCCACACACGGTGGGACCGTGTGTGGCATTCATTCGTCCAGTACTGCGAGAGGTCAGGCCTCGCGCCACGCGGTGCCGCCGCCCCGACGCATCGGGGTGTGCGGAATACCGTCCTCGAGAACTTCCTCACCGTCGGGCAGGAAGCCGTGCTTGGCATACATGTCGACCAGGTAGCTTTGCGCGTTGATGCGGCACGGTGCCGAGCCCACCTCGGCCAGCGCCGCCCGCAGGATCCGCGTGGTGTGGCCCTGTCCTCGGGCCGAACGCTGGGTGCACAGGCGGCCGATGCGGAACGCCTTCTCCCCGTCGTCGTGCTCCTCGAGCAGACGAAGAGTGCAGACCACTTCGCCGTCTCGTTCGAGCCAGAAGTGCCGTGTCTCGGTCAGTAGGTCACGTCCGTCCAACTCCGGATAGGCACATGCCTGCTCGACCACGAACACCTCGACGCGCAGCTTCAACAGGTCGTACAACGTGTTGTTGGACAGGTCTAGTGCCCATGATCGTTTGAGAGCTGCTGCTTGCGTATTCATACCTTTTGCTATCACACACCCGTGGGCTGTGCGAGCTCACGCGAGTTTTCCAGCTCCAGTGTCTTCGACGTCCAGGCCCAGACCTCGTCGAACAACGAGCTGTTCTCAGCCAGCTTGACGCCCAACGACGGGACCATTTCCTTGAGCTTGGGCTGCCACGCGTCGTACTTGTCGCCGAAGCAACGCTGAAGCACGTCCAGCATTGCCGGAACTGCGGTGGACGCGCCGGGCGAAGCACCGAGCAGTCCGGCGATCGTGCCGTCCGCAGCGTTGACCACAGCAGTGCCGAACTCGAGCACCCCGCCGCGACCCTTCTTGCGGATGACCTGGACTCGCTGACCGGCGGTGACGAGCTCCCAGTCCTTGCCGACCACGGAGGGCGCGAACTCGCGCAGGGTTTCCACGCGATCTGCCTGGGACTGCGCCAGCTCGCTGACGAGGTACTTGACGAGCCCGAGTTCGGTCACGCCGACGCCGAGCATGGACATCAGGTTGCCGGGCTTCACGGAGCCGGGCAGATCGGTGATCTTGCCCTGCTTGAGGAACTTGGGCGACCAGCCGGCGTACGGGCCGAACAACAGACCCTGCTCACCGTTGATGACGCGTGTGTCCAGGTGAGGAACCGACATCGGTGGTGCTCCGACCGAGGCTTTTCCGTACACCTTGGCCGAATGTTGCGCGATGAGTTCGGGATTGGTGCAGCGCAGCCATTCGCCGCTGACCGGGAACCCACCGAAGCCCTTGATCTCTGCGATCCCGGACTTCTGCAGCAAGTGCAGTGCGCCGCCGCCCGCTCCGACGAACACGAACTTCGCGTTGACGGTCTTCTTGGCACCCGTTCGCTGGTTGGCGACCTTGACGTCCCAGGTGCCGTCGGACTGTTTGGTGATGTTGCGCACGTCGTGCCCGAAGTGCACGGTTCCGCCTGCGGCCGACAGGTAGTTGAGAAGCTGCTTGGTGAGCGCTCCGAAGTCGACGTCCGTCCCCTCTTGACTCCAGTTCAGCGCCACCGGGTCCGAGAAGTCGCGGCCCTGGGCCATCAAGGGCAGTCGAGCCGAGAACTCGTCCTTGGAATCGATGAATTCCATGCCGGCGAACAGGGGGTTGCTCTCGAGAGCGTCGTACCGCGCGCGCAGGTACTTCGCGTTGTCGGCTCCGTGTACGAAGCTCACGTGCGGAATGGGGTTGATGAAGTTCTTCGCGTCCGAGAGCATGCCGGTCTCGATGCCGTGGGCCCAGAACTGTCGAGACACCTGGAACTGCTCGTTGACGTTGAGCGCCTTCGCGATGTCGACGGTGCCGTCCTTGTTCTGCGGCGTGTAGTTCAGTTCGCACAGCGCCGAGTGGCCGGTACCGGCGTTGTTCCACGCGTCACTGCTTTCGGCGGCTGCGGCGTCGAGGCGTTCGTAGACGTCGATCGACCAGTTCGGCTCGAGCTGACGGAGCAGCGCACCGAGGGTGGCGCTCATGATTCCGGCACCGACCAGAACGACGTCGGTCTTGATCCGCTTACCCTGCTCTTCTGTGGACACTGGAGAATCGACTTCCTTGTCTGTGGCGGTCTCGACCGGAACTCTGCTGTTCGAGGGCTGTTCACCCGATGCGGTCAGGTTACTAGCTGTGCCTACCCCATCGGACACCACGTCAACCCGCTCTCGATTGTGCTCCTCGGACGTCGTCTGCGGCGCCCACTACAGTTGTGATCTGTGACTACCTGGGTGCCCGATGTCCTCGGCGACGGCTACGAACAGACAACCATTCCCCTCGGGGACGATCCGGACGGCGAGGGACAGGTCGAAGCAACCCTCGTGCGGTACCAACCGCCCGGCTCCGCGAACTTCGAGCGAGCGGTGATCTACGTTCACGGCTTCACCGATTACTTCTTCCAGCGACACATCGCCGAGCACTTCGCGGCGAAAGGATACGCGTTCTACGCGCTGGACCTGCGTAAATGCGGCCGTTCACGTCGCGATGGGCAGACTGCGCACTTCGTGACCGATCTGGCGTTCTACGACGCCGAGCTGAACGAGGCACTGAGCTTGGTCCGCACCGAGCGCGAGAATGCGCCGGTACTGCTGATGGCGCACTCCACGGGCGGTCTCATCCTGCCGCTGTGGCTGAACCGACTCAATCGTCAGGAGGGTGGGTCGGCCGGGATGAATCTGGCGGGCGTCGTCCTCAACAGCCCCTGGTTCGACCTCCAGGGCCCACCTGCCATCCGCAGCGTCGGCACTGCCGCGATCGACGTCATCGGCCGAGTCCGGTCCAAAACGAAGGTGCCCGGGAACGGTCTCGACACTTACGGGCTCTCGCTCGCCGCGTCGGAGAACGGTGAATGGGACTACGACCTCGACTGGAAGCCGCTCGCCGGCTTCCCCATCACGTTCGGGTGGATTCGCGCCGTTCGCCGTGGACACGCCGAGCTGCATCGAGGCCTCGATATCGGCATTCCTTCATTGATCCTGCGCTCCAAAGTGACGCACTTCTCTCGTCGGTACAGCTCGGCCGTCGACGCCGCCGATGCCGTCCTCGACGTTCGACAGATCGCGCGCTGGGCCGGATGCCTGGGTGATCGCACCACGATCGTGCCCATCGAGGGAGCCCGACACGACGTGTTCCTGTCCACCGAAGGGCCCCGTTCGCGGGCCTTCGAGGAAATGGACGAATGGATCGAGTGGTTGCACCGAAGCGAGAGCACCGACCACGCGTCGGGCAAAGACCACAGCGAGAGCGGGCACATTTCATGACCGAACATTTCGACATCGCGATCATCGGCTCCGGGTCGGGTAATTCCATCGCGGATTCGCGCTTCGACGACAAGAAGATCGCGCTGATCGAGGAGAACTCGACGTTCGGCGGCACCTGCCTCAATGTCGGCTGCATTCCCACCAAGATGTTCGTCTACGCCGCCGAAGTTGCGCGGACGGTGCGTGATTCGGCCAAGTACGGGATCGACGCCCACGTGGACGCTGTGCGCTGGCGCGATATCGTCGACCGCGTTTTCGGCCGCATCGACCCCATCTCCGAGGGCGGTAAGCGCTACCGCGCCGAAGGCAGCCCCAACGTCACCTTGTTCGAGGGTCACGCGACGTTCGTCGGCCCCCGCACGATCGATACCGGCACCGGCACCGTCATCACCGCCGACCAGATCGTCATCGCGGCCGGATCACGTCCGACAGTGCCCCAGTCCGTTGTCGATTCCGGCGTCACGTATCACACCAACAGTGACGTGATGCGGCTGCCGGAGCTTCCCGAACATCTGGTCATTCTCGGATCCGGTTACATCGCAGCAGAATTCGCGCACGTGTTCTCGGCCCTCGGTTCCAAGGTCTCGATCGTTGCCAGGAAGGACGCGCTGCTGCGCGCCCTCGACACCGATATCTCCCGGCGCTTCACCGAGCTGGCCCGCGCCAAATGGGACGTCCACCTCGACGCCGGTGAGACTCGGCCGATCACCGACGGCACGTTGCACGGTGTCGAACTGTCCGACGGCACGAAGGTTGTGGGCGATGCCTTCCTGGTCGCGATCGGCCGGGAACCCAACGGGGACCGTCTCGCACTGGGAACGGCGGGCATCGACCTCGACGACGACGGCCGCATCGTCGTGGACGAGTTCGGCCGTACCACCGCCGAGGGAGTGTTCGCACTCGGCGACGTCTCGTCGCCGTACCAGCTCAAGCACGTTGCCAACCAGGAAGCGCGAGTCGTCCAATACAACCTGCTGCAGGACGCATGGCACGGCGACACCTCGGCACTGCGCAAGAACGATCATCGCTTCGTTCCTGCCGCGGTGTTCACCGATCCCCAGATCGCCGAGGTGGGCATGACCGAGGAACAAGCCCGCGACGCAGGGTTGGACATCACGGTCAAGGTGCAGAACTACGGCGACGTCGCCTACGGCTGGGCGATGGAGGACAGCGAAGGTCTGTGCAAGATCATTGCCGAGAAAGGCACCGGCAAGATCCTCGGAGCGCACATCATCGGCGCGCAGGCACCCACGGTGATTCAGCCCCTCATCCAGGCCATGAGCTTCGGGTTGTCCGCGCAAGACATGGCCCGCGGTCAGTACTGGATCCACCCGGCACTGCCCGAGGTTGTCGAGAACGCACTGCTCGGCCTCGACCTGAAGTTCTGATCACCAGGGGCTGGTGCGGAGCACGATCTCCGTAGCCAGCGCCGCCGACGCATCGGCGGGGATGTTCTGGACCCCGTCGAGTTGGACCACCCTGAAGTCCGCGTAGACGAACCTGCCGCTGGCATCTGCGGCGGCCCGGCCGAGTGACGTGCCGACAACCAACGTCGTCGGCAATTCGACGGGTGGGCAGTCGGCGGCCCGAACCGAACCCTGCTCGTCGGCGATGGCCGGGTGACAGCGGTTCACTGCAATCAAGCTGGCGAAGCGACCGAAGGTCTTCGCCGCCAGCGTCCACGCCGATTCCGCACCCGCGCCGTTGCCGACAAGGTGCACCCAGGAGAGCTTCAGCTCGTCGAGAACACCCAAGATCGCTTCGTCGCTCACGCCGTCGATGCTCTCCAGCGCAACGGTTTTCAGATCCGAGTTGTGCAGGCGTTCACTGACTGCGTCGTACACATCGACCGAATCACCCGTATCGGGAAGCAACAGAACGGCGTGCCTGCTGTCGGGGCCCGCGACTCGTACCGAACATTGCCCGCCCGCAGCACTCACTTTCGTGAACTCCATGGGGACGACGGTACTGCCTCTTGCGCAGGTCTCGCATCGGTTCTATGGTTAGTTACATGAGTAATGAACCAGTGAGGCCATCAACCTCTGCGCACCGGCGGCGGTTCTGATGGACGAGGGCAGGCCGATCTTCCTGCAGATCGCCGAGCTCGTCGAGAACTCCATCATCGACGGCTCGTTGGCCGAAGAAGAGCAGGTCCCGTCCACGAACGAGCTCGCAGCATTCCACCGAATCAACCCGGCAACCGCGGGCAAAGGGCTCGCCAAACTCGTCGCCGACGGCGTCGTCTACAAGAAGCGAGGAATCGGAATGTTCGTCACCACAGGAGCTCGGGACGCACTGCGATTCCGCCGCCGCGACCTCTTCGCCCGTCAGTACATCGATCCACTGGTCACCGAGGCACGAAAGCTCGGCATGACCGTCGACGAACTCAAGACAATGCTCGACAACTGGGAGGCAGCACGATGAGCGTCCACACTCTCGGCTCGACCGACGAACCCGGCACCATCGCCGCGTCGGCCACTCACCTGACCAAGAAGTTCGGCTCCTTCACTGCTGTCGACGATGTCAGTTTCGAGATCGAACAGAACAAGATCTACGGCTTTCTGGGCCGCAACGGCGCAGGTAAGACCACCGTGATGCAGATGATGACCGCGCAGATGCGTCAGAGTGCCGGCGAAGTCTCGGTGTTCGGCCGGCGGCCGTGGGAGAACCCACAGGCGCTCGGTCACCTCTGCTTCGTCAAGGAGAGCCAGAAGTATCCCGACGACCTCAAAGTCCGAAGCGCCATCTCACAGGCATCACACATTCTTCCGCACTGGGACAGCGAGTTCGCAGCCGAATTGCTACGCGACTTCGATCTTCCGGCCGGCCGCAAGATCAAGAAACTCTCCCGAGGAATGACGTCGGCCCTCGGCATCGTCATCGGACTCGCATCTCGGGCACCCCTGACATTTTTCGACGAACCGTACCTGGGGCTGGACGCGGTCTCGCGACACCTGTTCTACGACAAACTGCTGGCCGACTACGCCGAGCACCCCAGGACCGTCGTTCTGTCCACTCACCTCATCGATGAGGTCAGCGATCTGATCGAACACGTCATCCTCATCGACAAGGGCAAGATCGTGCTCGACGCCGAGTCCGACGACCTCCGCGAGGGCGCATTCGAGATCTCCGGTCCCGCCCAGGCGGTCGACTCGTTCACCTCGGGACACCGAACTCTGCACCGAACCACCCTGGGCGCGAGCGCACGGGCCACTATCGACGGCCGACTCACCGACACTCAGAAATCGGACGGGACCGCAGCCGGTCTGACCATCGAGGCGGTTCCGTTGCAGCAGTTGATCATCGAACGCACCAATGCCGCAACCGAGGAGGCAGCGTCATGAAACGAATCTTGAACGTCGCACGAATCCACAACACCTCCTGGGCAACGACATTCGCATGGCCGCTGGGCATTCTCGCCATTGTCTTCGTGGTCACGTACGGGCTGTTCTCCGTCGTGCCGGAGACGGATGCGGAGACGAACTCGACCGGAGGCGTCTTCGCCGTGTACGGCTTCGCCCTCGCCTTCTACCTCACCGCAATCGTTCAAGTCTTTCCCTATGCACTGAGCCTGAGCATCACCCGGCGCGAATTCCTCGGTGCCACAGCACTGGTAGGCGTCACACAATCGATCGTGATCGGCACGATCGTCTATCTGTTGTCACTCGTCGAGGCGGCGACCGGTGGCTTCGGAAAGAAGATCCGTATGTTCGGAATCGCCCGGTTCGCAACCGACAATCCTGTCCTGCAGTGGGCCGCCCTCGTCACCGGACTACTGGTGCTCGGCGGGATCGGCGCATTCATCGGTGTCGTCTACCGGCGGAATCGAATCAACGGCCTGTACACACTCGGGCTCGGTGCGCTCGTATTCTTCGGCGGCGGATCGATCCTCGTGACCTGGCAGCACTGGTGGACGAATATCGGCGGCTTCTTCACCGACACGCCGCGGATTCTGCTGCTGGTCGTCATTCCCTTGATCATCACCGCGGTCCTGTCTGCGGCCAGCTGGTTCGGACTTCTCAAAGCAACTGCGTGACAACCGTTTCCACGTTCGGATCGACGCCGTGCTCGATGAGGTCGAGTACGGCGTCGACGTCGAGGTTGTCTTCCACCAAATTTGCCAGCAGATCCAACTGCTCCTCCCGCAGTGCCGCGACCGACGTAGCGTGGGCCACCACGAATCCCTCTCGGCGCGACTTCTCTGCCACCCAGGTCAGAAAGGACCGTCTGAAATCGTCGGACTCGAGCAGACCGTGCCAGTGGGTTCCCACGACGCTGCCGCGCACACTGCCCTCAGGTTTGCCCGACGCAGTGGCGAGAAGAGCGTCGTCGCCGTTCCGAACAACCCGTCCGTGATGAATCTCGTACCCGGACACCGAATGTGCCCCGAACTGCGTCGAGCGACCCGTCACCTGCGCGAGTACCTTCTCCGGTGCGAACTCGATATCGAGATCGAGCAGACCGAGGCCCTCTACTACACCGGCACCCGATTCCACGGCGTCCGAGATGGTTCGGCCGAGCATCTGGTAACCGCCGCAGATACCGAGAACCGGCCGACCCGCGGCGGCGCGCTCAACGATCGCACGAGCAAGACCGTTGCGCAGCAACCACTCCAGATCCGATACCGTGGACTTGCTACCCGGGACGATGACCACATCCACATCGTCGAGCCGGGAGGGCTCGGTGACCCAGTGCACCGATACGCCGGGCTCACACGCCAGCGCCTCGACGTCGGTCGTATTGGAAATTCTCGGCAGACGCACCGCCGCCACCCGCAGCCACTGGGATCCGATGGGCGGACGGGGCCTGCCCACCGGGGCATCGGCAACGGTTCCCAGGGAATCCTCTGCGTCCATCCACAATCCGTCGGCGAACGGGACGACTCCGTACGTCGGCCGCCCGGTCAGTGCGCGCAACTGATCGAGACCCGGTGCCAGCAGAGCCGGATCACCTCGAAACTTGTTGATCACGAAGCCCGCGACGAGCGCCTGGTCCTCCGCAGACAGCACCGCGACCGTGCCGAACAGATGCGCGAGCACTCCCCCACGGTCGATGTCGCCCACCACGATCACCGGCAGAGCAGCCGCCGTCGCCAGTCCCATGTTGGCCAAATCGGTCGCGCGTAGATTGATCTCGGCGGGCGAACCCGCTCCCTCGCAGATCACCACGTCGAAATCTGCACGCAAAGACGCCAATTCGTCGGCCACAACAGCCCTCAGCGCAGTCCGATGCTCGATGTAATTACTCGCACTCACCTGCGCCACGGCACGCCCGCGCACCACCAATTGCGAGGTCCGGTCGCTTCCGGGTTTGAGCAACACCGGATTGAAGCGGACACTCGGCTCGAGGCCACAGGCCGCCGCCTGCATCGCCTGCGCCCGACCGATCTCACCGCCGTCGAGCGTGACCACCGAATTGTTGGACATGTTCTGCGCCTTGAACGGAGCCACCCGCACGCCCCGCCTGGCCAACATGCGACACAGGCCGGCAACCAACACACTCTTACCCGCGTCCGACGTCGTCCCCGCAACCAGCAGGGCACCTTTCGGACTCACGGCCCTGTACGTCTATTCACTCCGCAGGCTCCGCTCACGGCAGTATCAGACTTCTATTCACTCCGCAGGCTCCGCTCACGGCAGTATCGGACTTCTATTCACTCCGCAGGCTCCGCTCACGGCAGTATCGGACTTCTATTCACTCCGCAGGCTCCGCTCACGGCAGTGTCAGGATCTCGCAACCCGTATCGGTCACCACGAGCGTGTGCTCGAACTGCGCAGTCCACTTCCTGTCGTGGGTGACCACCGTCCAGCCGTCGTCCCACATCTCGGCGTTGATCGTGCCGAGGTTGATCATCGGTTCGATGGTGAACGTCATCCCGGGCTCGATGATGGTGTCGACCGACGGCTGGTCGTAGTGCAGAACGACGAGACCGTTGTGAAAGGTGGTACCGATCCCGTGTCCGGTGAAATCCTCGACCACTCCATACCCGAAACGATGCGCATACGACTCGATGACGCGGCCGATGACGTTCAGCGCGCGACCGGGCTTGACGGCCTTGATCGCCCGCATGGTGGCCTCGTGGGTGCGCTCGACGAGCAGGCGGGCTTCCTCGGAGACGTTGCCGGCAAGGAACGTCGCGTTGGTATCGCCGTGCACTCCGTCGATGTATGCGGTGACGTCGATGTTGACGATGTCGCCGTCCTGAATCACCGTCGAATCGGGGATGCCGTGACAGATGACCTCGTTGAGCGAGGTGCAGCACGACTTCGGGAAACCCTTGTAGCCCAACGTGGACGGGTACGCGCCGTGATCGATCATGTACTCGTGAGCGATGCGGTCGAGCTCGTCGGTCGTGACTCCCGGGGCCACCGCCCGGCCCGCTTCCTGGAGGGCCCTGGCCGCGATCGTGGACGCCACTCGCATCTTCTCGATGACCTCGGGGGTCTGCACCCAGGGTTCGCTGCCTTCGGCGACGGTCGACTTCCAGGCATATTCGGGCCGCTCGATCGACTTGGGCACCGCAAGGACGGGCGACACCACGCCTGGTACGAGTGGCTGACGGGGCTTGCTCTCGGCGGTCACAGACATGATGCCCAGAGTAGTCGGCCTCGTTACGACAGCCCGCCCAGCGCACGGGTCCCGGGCAATCGAATCGTCGCTTCCGCGGGCGGATATGATCTGGGTCACGTTCGACGCTGATTGCCGACGCGAGGAAGGGAAAACCGTGGTCCACTCGAATCTGCTGCGCCCTCGTGACGGCGATGCCCTGCGCGCCGAACTACGCCAGGTGGCGGCCACATCGGCTGTGCCCGTCGTGTTCGGCGGCGAGGTCTCCTCGGACACCCTGTACCTGAGCGAATTCCAGGGCACGCGCACCCGCGGACTGGACGGACTCGCGATCCCACCCCGATCCGGTCTCGGCGGCCGAGTCATGGACCAGCGCAGACCGGCGGCGGTGAGCGACTACGGCGCGTCGATGTCGATCACCCATCACTTCGATCGTCCCGTACTCGGTGAAGGCCTGAAGTCGATCCTCGCAGTTCCAGTCGTCGTCGCCGGTGTTGCCCGCATGGTGATGTATGCAGCGCTGCGTGAACGCGGTCCGCTCGGCGATCGCGTCGGCGACATCATGTCGACGGCAGCCAGACGGCTCGGTCACGAGATCACCGTGCGCGACGAGGTCGACCGCAGAGTTCGTCTGCTGGCGACGACCAGCTCGAACCTCGAATCGGACCATGCGCGGACCGCCGAATTACGCAGCGTTCAAGAGGAATTGGCCGATCTCGCTCGCTCCGTGGGTGACGAGAAGATCCGGCGCAGGCTCGATCTGGTCACTGCTCGCATGGCTGCGAGCCTCGGCCGAGGAGGGTCGTCCGCCGAAACGCACCCGGAGGGCGTCGCTGCGCGGTCCGCACCGATGTTGACGCCGCGCGAAATCGACGTGATCTCACAGGTTGCATTGGGGTGCACCAACATCGAGGTCGCACAGCGCCTGTCGATCGGTGCCGAGACGGTCAAGTCGTACCTGCGGAGCGTGATGCGAAAAACCGAATCGCATACCCGATACGAAGCGGTGGTTGCCTGCCGTCGGCTGGGCATCGTCACGTCCTGATCCGCCGCATCGGCCGGTCGCTCAGTACCCCGGCGGCAGCTGCTCGAACATCTCCCGAGTCACCGCGACAGCGTTGTCCGAGCTACCCCCACGCACAACGAGCGTGGCGAACGCAATGTCACCTCGATAGCCGACGAACCACGAATGCGAGCCGCCCTCTACCTCGGCCTCTCCGGTCTTCCCGTACACCTCGCCCTGGTCTGCGATGCGCTCGGCCGTACCGCTGGTGACCACCGATCGCATCATTCCTCGTAGCCCGTCGACCATCGCCGGTTCGATGGACGGGTGATCGCCGGTGATCACCGTCTCGCGTCCCACCAACAGGTTCGGCACCGGAGTCGAACCGTGGGCCACCGTCGCCGCAGCCAAGGCCATACCGAACGTGGAGACGACAACCTTGCCCTGTCCGAAGCCGTCCTCGGTGCGCTGCACGAGCTCGTCTGCCGGGGGCACCGAACCGGAGTCGGTCGGCAACCCGACGACGTCGTAATCCGGGCCGACACCGAACTGAGATGCCGCGACAGTCAATGCGTCGGGCGACATCTCGCTGGCGAGCTTCGCGAACGAGGTGTTGCACGATCGAGTGAACGCGGTGCTCATCGTCACGTCGCCGAGCGAGAACTCGTTGTAATTGGGCACACTGCGCTCGCCGATCTCGATGCGACCCGGGCAGGGAACAGTGCTGCCAGGAGTCGCGAGTCCACTCGAAATGGCCGCGCCGGCGGTGATGATCTTGAACGTCGATCCGGGCGGGTAGAGGCCCGCGGACGCCACCGGTCCGTCTCGATCGGCAGCCGGATTCTGCGCCACCGCGAGAATCGCACCCGTCGACGGTTGGATGACCACCGTCATTGCCTGCTCGGTGCGTGCGTTCACCGCTCGCTGCGCCGCGACCTGGATGTTGCGATCGAGACTGATCGAGAACGACGGAGCAGGTTGCGGCGGAGTGTCGGTGAGGACATCGACGTCGACGCCGTTGCGGTTGCTGGTCACCACGCTCCAGCCCGCCTGACCGTCGACCTCGTCGATGACGGCCTTCTTGACCTGACCGACCAGATCCGGCGCGAACGTGGGATCGGTGGACACCAGATCGGACTCGTCGGACGCCGTGACACCGGGAATCTCGACGAGCGCAGCCGAGATGGGCGCAAAGTCGCTCTCACGCAGCAGCGCCACCGGATAGTCGCCGTCGACCGAGGTCGCCGACTCCACGATGGACTGGGCCGTGATCGACGCGTCGAACCGGGTCAACAGGGTCGACAATGCAGTCGCCGACGCGACCACATCGTTGGCATTCGCGGCGTCGAACTTGATCCGATGCACGACGCCGGGCACGAGTACGTCGGTCCCGGAACGTTCGTTGACGCGTGCTCGCGGGGCTGCGTTCGAGCGCAGCGACATGGTTTGGGTGTCACCGAGCTTGGGGTGGATGTCCGACGCCGTCCAGCGCACCACCCATTCACCCTCGCTGCGGCCCATGTTCAGTCGGCCGTCGTAGGTCCATACGCGGTCCTTGGGCAGTTGCCACGTATAGGTGTAACCGACCGTGGCGGTATCACCGTCGACCTGTACCGACGTCGTCCGGGCATCCATGGACTCGGCCTGAAGGTTGGTCCACGCCTCGGTCAATGCTGTGGCCGCAGCATCGGGCTTGTCGGTGTCTGCGGCAGCAGCAGCAATGTCGTTGGCCTCGAATGCAGCGAGAAATGCCTGGGCCGCGGGCTCCGGGCCGTCGGGCTTGGGGGTACACCCGGTGAGCGAGGCAGTGACGACGGCTCCTACCGACAGCACTACGCCGACTCGATATCGCATCTCGGTTGCACCACGTGATCTCATTGTGCCCCATAGTAATAGGGCGCGCCCTTCACCAACGGCAACGAATCGCGGTTAGCGACAAGCTAATCGAGCAACACCGTGGTGAAGGTTGCCACCTGGACGAGGCCGATTTTCGCGTACGCCCGTCGGGCAACGTAGTTGAAGCTGTTGACGTACAGGCTGGCGGTGCGGCCCTGACGAACGACCGAATCGACCACGGCCGCCGTACCGGACGCGCCCAGCCCGTGCCCTCGCCGATCGGGATGGACCCACACACCCTGAATCTGGCCCACCGTCGCCGACTGAGATCCGATCTCGGCCTTGAACACCACTCGGCCGTCCTCGAATCGAGCCCAGGCACGCTGCGCCGCAATGAGACTGGAGATCCGGCGCCGGTATCCGCGGCCGCCGTCGTTCTGTCGGGGATCGACACCGACTTCTTCGATGAACATGGCCACGGCCGCGGTGAGATAGACGTCGAGTTCGTCGGGTCGAACGAGACGGACCTGAGGATCCGGTGCCAGAGACGATCGCACCGATGTGGCCAGCAAAGGTTGCTCACCCCGCACCTCCCGGGCGGGGCCCCAGTCGGTCTCGAGCATCTCCCACAACGGCAGTGTCAGTTCCGCTCGTCCGACAAGCGAGGAACACAATCGCGGGCCGCGGCACGCGCGGTCTGCGAACGAGCGGAGGTCGTCGCCCGATCCGAGCAGTGGGACGAGGTTCGCTCCGTAGAAACACAACGACTCGTCCGGACCGCCTCTGCTCCACATCTCTCCGTGGAACGACCTCGGGTCGAGTCCCGATTCCTGTATGCGCGCCGCGACCATGCACGTTGCGACGGGGTCGGCGTCGAGCACTCGAAGTACGTGCGCGACGTCCCGATTACCGAGAGGCTTTGCACCGAGGAGCTTGAGCACCTACCGACCTCCTGACCCACCTGACGCGTTTGCACCGACTGTGAAGCACATCATTCCAGACGATGTGTTCCCTCGGTGGCAGAGCGGCAAACCGGACGCCGAACAGGTCGACCTGCTCAGCTGACGGTCACGACCGGCGCTCCGCCGCTCGCGGTCTCGTCCTTCTCGAACTCCTCGGCGATACGCATTGCTTCTTCGATCAAGGTCTCCACGATCTGCGCCTCGGGCACCGTCTTGATGACCTTGCCCTTGACGAAGATCTGGCCCTTGCCGTTGCCCGACGCCACGCCCAGATCAGCGTCGCGTGCTTCGCCTGGCCCGTTGACGACGCAGCCCATGACGGCGACGCGCAGCGGGATTTCCATGCCTTCGAGGCCCGCAGTGACCTCGTCGGCCAGGGTGTAGACATCGACCTGCGCGCGCCCACACGAGGGGCAGGACACGATTTCCAGTTTGCGCGGGCGCAGATTGAAGGACTGCAGAATCTGATTGCCCACCTTGATCTCCTCGGCGGGCGGTGCCGACAGAGATACGCGGATGGTGTCGCCGATGCCCTTGGACAGCAATGCACCGAAGGCGACTGCCGACTTGATGGTGCCCTGGAAGGCGGGACCTGCTTCGGTCACGCCCAGGTGCAGCGGATAGTCGCACTGCGCTGCGAGCTGCTCGTACGCGGCGACCATCACGACGGGGTCATTGTGCTTGACCGAAATCTTGATATCACCGAACCCGTGCTCCTCGAACAGTCCGGCCTCCCACAGCGCGGATTCCACGAGTGCCTCAGGAGTTGCCTTGCCGTACTTCTTCATCAGGCGCGGGTCGAGGGAGCCGGCATTCACACCGATTCGGATCGGGATGTTCGCGTCTCCGGCGGCCTTGGCAACTTCCTTGACGCGACCGTCGAATTCCTTGATGTTCCCGGGATTGACTCGCACCGCGGCGCATCCCGCGTCGATCGCGGCGAAGATGTATTTCGGCTGAAAGTGAATGTCGGCGATCACCGGAATCTGGCTCTTCTTGGCGATGATCGCCAGCGCGTCCGCATCGTCCTGTGTGGGGCATGCCACACGCACGATGTCGCAGCCCGACGCCGTCAGCTCGGCGATCTGCTGCAACGTGGCGTTGATGTCGTGAGTCTTGGTGGTGCACATCGATTGCACCGAGATGGGGCTCTCACTGCCCACTCCCACGGATCCGACCTGGAGCTGCCTGGTCTTTCGACGTGGCGCGAGTACGGGCACCGGCGGTGCGGGCATTCCCAATCCGACTGACACGGACACAGTGGCCTTCTTTCCTAGCTACGACTGACGAGTCTACTGATAGATCTGAATCGGGTTGACTATGTCCGCCGTGAGCGTCAGTAAGGAGAACCCGATGAAGACGATGATGACCACGTACGTGACGGGCATGAGTTTCATGTAGTTCACCGGCGCACCGTCGGGTAGGCCGCGGCGGTTGCGGAAGATGTTGCGAATGCGCTCGTAGATCGTCACGGCGATGTGCCCACCGTCGAGCGGGAGCAGCGGCACGATGTTGAACGCGCCCAAGAAGAAGTTGAGCGACGCCAGCAGGCCGATGAACGTGGCCCAGTTGTCGTTCTCGATCGCCTGACCGCCGATGACGCTGGCACCGACGACACTCATCGGGGTGTCGAGCCCTCGCTCACCTCCGAAGATCGAATCCCACAGCGCCTCCACCTTGGTCGGCAACTGCACCAACGCCTTACCGGTCTGCACGAAGATGTCCCCGGTGAACACGAACGTCTCGGGCACCGCTTCGATCGGGTTGTATCGGATGGCCGGTGGCGCGATCGTGGAACCACTGACACCGACCGCGCCGACCGTCGTGGATTCTTTGGTACCGGTGTCCGAGTCGACGACATACCGCTGCACCTGGGTGACCGGGATCGTCAGAACCATCGACGCCCCATCACGCTCGACGGTCAGATCCACCGAGCCCGACGCAGCCTGCACGGCCTCGACGACGTCGGCCCAGTACTCCGCCGGCTGTCCGTTCACTGCCGTGACGACGTCGCCCTTGCGCAGTCCCGCCTGCTGTGCAGGGCTGGTTCCGGAGCACGGTGCCAGATCTCCGTTCTCGTTCTGCGTGGGCGCGATACACACGACGTCACTGACCTGCACGGTCGGAGGCGTCACCCGATCGGGCGTTCCCCACCCGAGAACCAGTGTGTAGATCAGCACGATTCCGAGTACGAAGTTCATCGCGATGCCGCCGACCATGACGACGATGCGCTTCCACGTCTTCTGGCGGTACATCGCTCGCTCGACTTCGTCGGGCGCGAGCTCGTCGATCGCCGTCATTCCGGCGATGTCACAGAATCCCCCGGCCGGAATCGCTTTGAGACCGTATTCGGTCTCGCCGCGCCGGAAGGAGAAGATCTTGGGACCGAAACCGATGTAGTACCGGCGGACCTTCATGCCGAGCGCTTTCGCGGTCCACATGTGTCCTGCCTCGTGCAGTGCGATCGACACACCGATGCCGACGGCGAACAGCAGAACACCCAGAGCGAACGCCATGTGAGTCAGAGGCCCTTCTGCTTCAGGAGCTCACGCGCATGCGCGCGAGCCCAGGAATCCGCCGCGAGAACGTCGTCCACGGTAGTCGGCACCGCCGACCAGTCCGCACCACCGTCGTCGAGTGCCGCATGCACCGTCTGCACGATCTGTGGAAACTCGATGCGACCCGCCAAGAATGCCTCGGCCGCAATCTCGTTGGACGCGTTGTACACCGCCGTCATGCAACCGCCCAGAATTCCCGCCTCGCGCGCGAGCTGGACGGCGGGAAACACTCGATCGTCGAGCGGCTCGAAGTCCCAGGAGAATGCCGAGGTGAAGTCGAGTGCACGCGCGACATCGGGGACGCGATCCGGCCACCCGAGTGCCAGACCGATCGGCAGTTTCATGTCCGGCGGGCTGGCCTGGGCAATGGTGGAACCATCGACGAACGTGACCATCGAATGCACGATGGATTGCCGATGGACTGTCACGTCGATCTTCTCGTAGGGCACTCCGAAGAGCAGATGGGCTTCGATCAGCTCGAGTCCCTTGTTCACCAGGGTTGCCGAGTTCAGGGTGTTCATCGGACCCATCGACCAGGTGGGGTGCGCGGCAGCCTGTTCCGGGGTGACCGACTTCAGTTCGGTCTCGCTCCACCCTCGAAACGGACCGCCCGATGCCGTCAGCACCAGTCGATCCACCTCGCCGTGCGTACCGCTTCGCAGACACTGCGCCAGGGCCGAATGCTCCGAGTCCACAGGCACGATCTGCCCGGGGCCGGCGGCCGCCAAAACGAGCTCTCCGCCTGCCACCAAGGATTCCTTGTTCGCCAGCGCCAACCGGGCACCGGTTTTCAGCGCGGCGAGCGTCGGTTCGAGACCAAGCGAACCCACCAGCGCATTCAGCACGACGTCGGCCGGAGTCGTTTCGACGAGCTCGGTGACTGCGCCCGGCCCGCTCAGAGTTCCAGGAAAATCGAGCGCGGCTGCGGCGTCCGGGTCGGCGACCGCGACTCGGTGGACACCGGTGTCGGCGATCTGACGACGAAGCAGATCGATGTTTCCACCGCCCGCGGCAAGACCGACCACGACGAAGCGATCGGGGTTTGCTGCGATCACGTCGAGCGCTTGGGTTCCGATCGAACCGGTACTCCCCAGCAGCAGCACGCGAATCGGCTCGGGGTGATCCGAGGTGGTCGTTCGCTCACGTTGGTCCGGCACCGGACCATTGTTGCCTACCGAGCCTGAGAAACCACTGTGCGCTGAGCCGATGCTGGCAAGGTGGAGGGCATGGACGTCTCGAAGTACCGCACCGCATCGTTCAACTACAGCGATGTGGGGGCGACGAAAGGACCCCTCCCGGCGGACTACCACCACGTCGAGAGGTCGCAGGTCATCGGGACCGGGCTCGACGACTTCGTTGCCGCATCGGACGCCCTGACGCGGTGGGACATGCACCGAGGTGCAGGCCTGAAGGCCCATTCGAGCGAGGACGCTGCAGTGCCCGACGCGGTGGTCGTTCTCACGCTCGGACCCGTCCGCATTCCGTGCCGGGTCGTCTACGTCATCGACGAAGCCAACCGACAGGGATTCGCGTACGGCACACTCGACGGTCATCCCGAGGCCGGGGAGGAGCTGTTCTACGTCGAGTACTCCCCCACGGATGGGACCGTCACCGCTCACATCACCGCGTTCTCGCGCCCCGGCCGCTGGTACACCAAGCTCGGCGGACCGGCGGGACGAGGTGTCCAAGCGTTGTTCACCGGCCGCTATCTGACCGCACTCGAGAAGGCCTGCCGGTCGCCGCGCTGAGTCAGGTGGGCGGGTGGACGGCGCGCCAGTGTTCGGCGATGTCTATTCTCTTCGCGACCCAGACCTTCTCGTGCGATTGCACGTGATCGAGAAATCGTTCCAGAGCAGCAATGCGGGCCGGTCTACCCACCAGGCGGCAGTGAAGTCCGACCGAAAGCATCTTGGGACTACCGCCCTCGCCCTCGGCATAGAGAACGTCGAACGCGTCGCGCAGATGTGCGTAGAACTCGTCGCCCGTCGAGAAGCCTCCGGGCGACGCGAAGCGCATGTCGTTGGTGTCGAGGGTGTAGGGCACCACCAGGTGATCGACCACACCGCCGTCGAGGGGCACCTTCTCCCAATACGGCAGATCGTCCGCGTAGGAATCGGAATCGTAAACGAATCCTCCATGTTCGACGACGAGCGATCGGGTGTTCGGGGAGTCACGCCCGGTGTACCACCCCAGCGGAGCCGAGCCGGTCAGTCCCGTCAGGATCGCTACCGCTTCTGCCATGTGCTCACGCTCGACGTTCTCGTCGATCTGCTGGTAGGAGAGCCAGCGCAACCCGTGGCAGGCGATCTCGTGGCCCAACTCTGCCAGTGCGGCAACCACTTCGGGATTGCGCTCCATGGCTTTGGCGACGGCGAACACCGTCAGAGGTAGATCTCGTTTCTCGAATGCCCGGAGCACTCGCCACACGCCGGCCCTCGAGCCGTACTCGTACAGAGACTCCATACTCATGTGGCGGTTCGGAAATGCTTGCGCCCCGATCATTTCCGAGAGAAACGTCTCGGATTTCGTGTCGCCGTCGAGCACATTGTTCTCCGCGCCCTCCTCGTAGTTGAGGACGAACTGGACGGCGATGTTCGCCTTTCCCGGCCACTGCGCATCCGGCGGTGTTCGGCCGTAGCCGATCATGTCGCGTGGATAGCTCAGCGGGTACCGGGTCAGAGGGTGCGGAAGGCGCTCGGACGTCACCGAGGCAGTCTCTCACCGAAGTCGATACTCGCGCCGGGTGAGTACAACCCTGATCGCTACGACGGGCGGTCGTATGCCAATATTGTCCACACGCGGCAGCTGAGAAACGCCTCGTGCGCACGTCAACGTGAATCATCACCCGAGAGGACCGACCCGGTGGCAAACAACGAACTGGAAACCGCTTCGTACGACCAGGTCGTCGATACCCGTCACGAGGTTCCGGACGTACCGTCCGCCGAGTGGGGGTGGAGTGGCGAGTCGAACCGCGCAATGCGAGTGGCCGCTATCGTCGTCGCCGCGTTCCTGCTCTTCATGATCATCGGCAACCACACCGGCAAGGTCGAAGACCTGTGGTTGATCGGATTCGCAGTAGCACTGGTCGGACTGGTCGTGCGTGACGTGATCGTTCGCCGCAAGCCCCGCTAGCGGCCCAGTTCTCGACGGGTCAGTTGTCGGCTGCGAGCTGACCGCACGCCGCGGCGATTTCCTGCCCGCGGGTGTCGCGCACCGTGCACGACACACCTTGCGCAATCACTCGTCTGACGAATTCACGCTCCACCGGTTTCGGGCTGGCATCCCACTCGCTACCCGGAGTCGGATTGAGCGGGATGAGGTTCACATGAACCCGGGATCCCAGCGCCTTGTGCAGCTTCTTGCCCAACATGTCCGCGCGCCACGGCTGGTCGTTGACGTCCCGGATCATCGCGTACTCGATGGATACTCGGCGACCGGTCTGGTCGGCGTAGTACCTCGCTGCGGACAGCACCTCGGCCACAGACCAACGATTGTTGACCGGAACCAGCGTGTCGCGGAGCTCGTCGTCCGGCGTGTGAAGCGACACCGCCAAGGTCACCGACAGACCCTCGTCGGCCAGCTTGCGAATGGCCGGAGCCAGACCGACCGTCGACACGGTGACCGAACGCTGCGACAGTCCCAGACCGTCCGGTGCAGGTGAGACGATCTTGCGCACGGCCGCCACGACGCGTTTGTAGTTTGCCAACGGCTCGCCCATGCCCATGAACACCACGTTCGACAGGCGGCCTTCACCGCCGTGGACCACGCCGTCCCGCAGGTCGGCTGCAGCCGAACGAACTTGGTCGACGATCTCGGCGGTCGACAGGTTTCTCGTCAGACCGGCCTGTCCGGTTGCACAGAACGGACACGCCATTCCGCACCCAGCCTGACTGGAAATGCACAGAGTGGCTCGATCCGGATACCGCATCAGAACGCTCTCGAGCAAGGTCCCGTCGTTGGCCTTCCACAAGGTCTTGCGAGTGTCGCCATCGTCACAGGCCAGATGCTTGATCGGCGTCAGCAAGGTGGGGAAAAGGTCGGCACCGACCTTCTCGCGAGCCTCAGCCGGCAGGTCGGTCATCTTGGTGGTGTCGGCTTCGAGCCGTGCGTAGTAGTGCCGCGCCAACTGATCGGCCCGGAATGCCGGCAGACCGAGCGCCTTCACTGCGTCGCGCAGGCCCTCTTTGTCCAGGTCGGCGAGGTGACGCGACGGCATACCCCGGCGTGGAGCAGTGAAGACGAGCGGAAGGCTCGGCCTCTTCTGCTCGGTCGCGCCGTCGGTTGCGGCTGCGGAATCACTCATGCTCGACCCTCGCGTCGTTTCTGCTCGCTCAACTGCATGGTCACCATTGTCCACCCGTTCTGCTCACAGTCCTATTCGCCACGGTTTTCGACCGTGCTCCGGCGGGTACTGAGGCCGGGACCGACTGCGCGTGCATTCGGACCGCGCGTGCGAAAGGATCATCGACATGGCCACCAGAGCAGACGACAGCAACGAGGCTTCCTTCGGCACATCGGTGTCGGGCAAGCCCGGGTTCGACGCACCGGCAGGTGCCTCGGGCGATCTCGCCCCGATCACCACCCCGGATTCGGACGGCCATTCGGCACCCGACCCCGAGTTCGTTCCGGAACGACAGGACACCCCCAAGGACGTGGCCCATACGCGCACCGCCGCGCTGTGGACCGGATTGGTGGTCGGGGCCGTCGTCCTCGTCGTTCTCCTCGTGTTCATCGTGCAGAACCTCGACTCGGTCACCGTTCAGATCTTCGCGTGGCAACTGGACCTGCCGCTGGGAGTCAGCATGCTGCTGGCCGCTATCGCGGGTGCGCTGGTGATGGCCATGGCAGGCGGCGCTCGCATCCTCCAGGTCCGGCGCGCAGCGAAGAAGAACCAGCGTCACAGTTCGTGAACACTATGTACAGAAGCTGGCACCGCTCGACTGAATCGATAAGGTTGGCGGTGCCCGACTTCACTCGAGGAGCATGACGTGACTACTTTCATGGAGACACCGGTGGCATCCGGCGTTGCACCCGACCGCGCACGATCGTGGCTGCTGGTTCCCGCCACCAAGCCCGAGACCTTCGACGCTGCCGTGGCGTCCGGTGTCGACGCAGTCATCCTCGACATCGAAGACGCGGTCGCTCCGGCGAAGAAGCCCGCCGCCCGCGAGACTGTGGTGCGTTGGTTGAGCGAGGGCAACTCGGCATGGGTCCGAGTCAACGACGCCACCACCCCGTATTGGGCCGACGATCTCGCCGCCCTGTCCGGTCTGCCCGGTCTGGTGGGAGTCATGCTCGCCAAGACCGAGAGCGGCGGTCAGGTGGAAGCGACGGCCGCCCGCCTGGCCGACGGCACTCCCATCCTCGCCCTGGTGGAATCGGCCGCAGGCCTCGAGGCCGCCACCGAGATCGCCCGTGCCGACTCGACTTTCCGACTCGCCTTCGGCAGTGGAGACTTCCGCCGCGACACCGGCATGAGCGACGACCCGCTGGCCATGGCCTACCCGCGCTCGCGTCTGGTCGTCTCCTCACGTGTGGCACGGCTGCCCGGACCCATCGACGGTCCGACACTCACCGCGAACGACAGCATCCTCGGCCGCGATGCAGCGTTGACGCTGTCGATGGGCATGGCAGGCAAACTCTGCATGCACACCGATCAAGTGGCCATCGTCAACCGTGAATTGGCTCCCTCCCCCACGGACGTGTCCTGGGCGCACGATGTGATCGACGCTCTCGGTGCCGATGGTGCCCATGTCAAGGACGGCAGCGATCTACCGCGTCTGGCGAAGGCGCTCAAGATCAACGAATTGGCACAGATCTTTGGAATTTCCGCCGCGTCCTGATCGGACTGCGCTGACGCGACCACTCAGCGCAATTCGACGCCAGTCGGTTTGTGCCGAACATGGATGCGGTAGCGCACGTCCAGGGTGAGGCCGACTGTTTGCCGTGCAGCGGTGCGCGCGACGCGCGGTGAGAACTCGATTCCCAGCACGTTGCGCAGAGTTCGGCGGTCCGGAAACGCCCATGTGGTGTCGACGCGTCGCAGCTCGAACCCCTGCGCATCGAAGAATGCCTCGACAGCACTGGGGTCGTAGTGCGGAAGGTCCGCGCGCATCCACTCTCCGTACGGGGCAGCCGTCGCGTCGAGATCGACGACCACCAGCGCTCCGCCGGGCCGCAGGACTCTCATCGCCTCGCGGATACCGGGTCCACAGCCGGGCCCGAAGAAATACGCGGTTCTCGCGTGCACCAGATCGACCGAGCCCGTCTCAACAGGTAGCGCGTCCGCCCTACCGCGACGTACCTCCACGTTCGACAAAGCCTCGACTCGTTCCCGGGCTGCGGACACCAACGGCTCGTGCGGTTCCACACCGATGACGTTCCGGGCCTCCGCGGCGAAAACGGGAAGGTGGAACCCGCTACCGCAACCCACATCCACGACCTTCTTGGCCGCCCAACCGACGGTCGATCGGATGGACTCGAACAGAGCACCGTCGATGTCCTGGGCTCGGTTCTCCGCTTCGTACAGGTGCGGCCAGTGCCAGATGTTGGGACTGGGAATCACTTCGTCGCGATCGCCGCTCATCGTCCGACGGAGTCGATCAGAGCAGGACTGTGAACACGAGCCACGCAACGAACGCCGAGGGCAGCAGCGAATCGAGTCGGTCCATGATGCCGCCGTGACCGGGCAGCAACGTGCCCATGTCCTTGATGCGTAGATCACGCTTGACCTGGGACTCGATGAGATCTCCCAAGGTGCCGGTCACGACCAGCACCACCCCGAGCAGTATCCCGATCATCGAATTGGCCTCGAGGATGAGCGTCACCGTCAGCAGACACCCGATGACGCAGAAGATGAGCGACCCGACGAGCCCTTCCCAGGACTTCTTGGGGCTGATGGCCGGTGCCATCGGGTGTTTTCCGAACAACACACCGGCGATGTAGCCACCGACATCCGAGCACACGACGCCGATGACGAATACCAGAATGCGGCCTGCCCCGTTGTCCTCGAGCACCATCAGAACGGTGAACGAGGCCAACAGCGGTAGCCAACATGCCACCAGAACGGTGACCGAAAGTTCTTCGAGGTAGTTCTTGGGTGCCGAATCGAAACCCTGCCGGAGAAGAAGCCACACCATGCAGACCACGACGGTGCCCACCGCGGCACTGAGCACTCCGGCAGTACCGAACGGCCAGCCCAGCCAGATCATGGCTTGACCACCGAGGATGAGCGGGATGCGCGGAACCAGCACGCCGCCCTCACGGAGTCGCTTGGACACCTCGTACGTCGCGACGGCCAGCGCCGCCGCCACGACGCCGATCCACACCAGTGGGACGAACACGAGCACGAGAATCAGACCGATGCCCAAGCCGCCGCCGACGCCGATTGCGGCAGGCAGGTTCCGGCCCGCTTTACCGGCCGACTTCGCTGCGGCGACCCCGGACGAGGCAGCGGGCGTACCGCTGCCCTCCTGCCGATCCGGTCCCACCACTGTCGTCAACTCCTCGAATGTCATCGTCGTTCTGCCATCGTGCGCCAGGACCAGAAGGAGGTCAGACCTCCATCAGTTCGCCCTCTTTGCGCTTGACGAGTTCGTCGACGGAGGCGGTGTACTTCGCAGTGGTCTTGTCGAGGTCGTTCTCGGCGCGCACGACCTCGTCCTCGCCGGCCTCGCCCTCTTTCTGGATACGCTTGAGCTCTTCCATCGTCTTGCGGCGCACGTTGCGAATGGACACCTTCGCGTCCTCACCCTTGCCCTTGGCCTGCTTGACGAACTCGCGGCGTCGTTCCTCGGTCAACTGCGGCACGCCGATACGAATGAGGTTGCCGTCGTTGGTCGGGTTGACTCCCAGATCGGAATTGCGAATGGCGGTCTCGATCGGCCCGAGCTGATTCGACTCGTAGGGCTTGATCACCACCAACCGCGCCTCGGGCACGCTGATGCTGGCCAGCTGGGTGATCGGTGTCGGTGCACCGTAGTACTCGATGACGATGCGGGAGAACATTCCCGGGTTTGCACGACCGGTGCGGATCGAGGACAGATCGTCACGTGCAACCGATACGGCCTTTTCCATCTTCTCCTCGGCGTCGAAGAGAGCTTCGTCAATCACGATCTGTCCTCCATCGTCTTCGTTCTCGATTCGCCCGCGGCCGTGTCGGTGACGTTCACGACGTGACCAGCGTGCCGATCTTCTCGCCCGCTACGGCGCGAGCAATGTTTCCTTGAACCAACAAATTGAACACCAACATCGGCATTTGATTGTCCATGCACAGGCTGAAAGCCGTCGCGTCGGCGACCTTGAGTCCCTGTTCGATCGCCTCGCGGTGGGTGATCGTGTCGAACATCGTCGCGTCGGGGTCCAGACGCGGGTCGGCCGAGTAGACACCGTCGACGCCCTTGGCCATGAGCAACACCTCGGCCCCGATTTCGAGAGCGCGCTGCGCAGCGGTGGTGTCGGTGGAGAAGTACGGCATCCCCATCCCGGCCCCGAAGATCACGACGCGACCCTTCTCCAGGTGCCTGCGCGCACGCAGCGGCAGGTACGGCTCTGCGACCTGACCCATGGTGATGGCCGTCTGCACCCTCGTCGCCACCCCCTGCTTTTCCAGGAAGTCTTGCAGCGCAAGGCAATTCATCACCGTGCCGAGCATGCCCATGTAGTCCGAACGCGACCGGTCCATGCCGCGCTGTTGCAGTTCCGCACCACGGAAGAAGTTTCCGCCACCGATCACCACGGCGACCTGAACTCCAGTGGACACCACCTCGGCGATCTGCTCGGCGACGTTGTTCACGACATCTGGGTCGAGCCCCACTTGGCCGCCACCGAACATCTCCCCACCCAGTTTGAGCATCACACGTCGGAACCCGGGACGGTCAGGGGCCGGATCGGTCATAGCTCTCCTCGGTACTCGTCGAACACAACGGTTTACTCACCGATCATCCTGCCCTATCGGCACCCGAACGGTGGACACGGCTCCGACCTGCCTCGCGCACGAACGATGCCGCCCACTCGATGAAATCGAATGAGCGGCATCGCCTCGACCGACAGGTGCGCAGACTAGCTGGCCCCGACCTCGAATCGAGAGAAGCGGGTGATGGTCACGCCGGCCTCGTCGAGAATGGCTTTCACGGTCTTGTTGCCGTCCTGAACCGACTTCTGCTCGGTGAGAACGACGTCCTTGAAGAACCCGTTGACGCGACCCTCGACGATCTTCGGCAGTGCCTGCTCCGGCTTGCCTTCTTCGCGTGCGGTCTCTTCTGCGATCCGACGCTCGGCTGCGACCAGGTCCTCGGGGACCTCGTCACGGCTGACGTACTTGGCCTTGAGCGCGGCGATCTGCATTGCGGCAGCACGTGCAGCGTCGCCCGCGGCGTCGCCGTCACCGGTGTACTCGACCAAGACGCCGACAGCAGGCGGCAGATCCGCGCTGCGCTTGTGCAGGTACGTGGCGGTGTTGCCGTCGTAGGACACGACCCGGCGAATTTCCAGCTTCTCGCCGATCTTGGCGGACAACTCGTTCAAGGCTGTCTCGACGGTCTTACCGTTCAGATCGAGGGCCTTGAGCGCGTCGACGTCGGCAGGCTTGCCTGCTGCAGCCGTCGCCGCGACGGACGCCGCGAACGTCTGGAACTCGTCGTTCTTGGCCACGAAGTCGGTCTCGGAGTTGATCTCCACGAGCACTCCACCCTCGGCGACGACGAGGCCCTCGGCGGTGTTGCGCTCGGCGCGCTTGCCGACGTCCTTGGCACCCTTGATGCGCAGGTACTCGACGGCCTTGTCGTAGTCGCCGTCGTTCTCGGCGAGTGCGTTCTTGCAGTCCATCATTCCGGAGCCGGTGAGCTCACGGAGCCGCTTGACGTCGGCGGCAGTGTAGTTCGCCATCGTGGGCGAGCCTCCTCAAAAGTCTGGGTACGGGCGTTGACGAAAATGCTGTTCTCAGGGAGTGATCGGCGGACTCGATGCGGAGCCGTTCCGAGGACAACCCTGACATACCGAAGCGGCCCCGACCCACCCCTGAGGGTGAACCGGGACCGAATTCGATCAGGCCTGAGTGGCCGGTGCTTCTTCTGCTGCGGGAGCGTCCGCTGCCGGAGCATCCGCTGCCGGAGCATCCGCTGCGGGGGCGTCGGCTGCCGGAGCGTCCGCTGCCGGTGCCTCGGCTGCCGGTGATGCCTGCTGAAGCTGCTCGAGCTCCCACTCGGCGAGCGGCTCGCCTGCGCCGACCTCGGGCTTGGCGTCGGATGCAGTGTTCTGACCTGCTCGTGCCTGCACGCCCTCGGCAACTGCGGATGCCACGACCTTGGTCAGCAGCGCTGCGGAACGAATTGCGTCGTCGTTGCCCGGGATCGGGTAGTCGACCACGTCGGGATCGCAGTTGGTGTCGAGAATCGCGATGACCGGGATCTTGAGCTTGCGGGCTTCGCCGACGGCGATGTGCTCCTTGTTGGTGTCGACGATCCAGATGGCCGACGGAACCTTGGCCATGTCGCGGATGCCGCCGAGGGTGCGATCGAGCTTGGTCATCTCACGCGTGAGCATGAGGATTTCCTTCTTGGTGCGTCCCTCGAAGCCACCGGTCTGCTCCATTGCCTCGAGTTCCTTGAGGCGGACCAGACGCTTGTGCACGGTCTGGAAGTTGGTGAGCATGCCACCGAGCCAGCGCTGGTTCACGTAGGGCATTCCCACGCGAGTTGCCTCAGCGGCGATGGACTCCTGTGCCTGCTTCTTGGTGCCGACGAACAGAACCGTGCCACCATGGGCGACGGTCTCCTTGACGAACTCGTAGGCCTTGTCGATGAAGGTCAGAGTCTGCTGCAAGTCGATGATGTAGATGCCGTTGCGGTCGGTGAAGATGAATCGCTTCATCTTCGGGTTCCAGCGACGGGTCTGGTGTCCGAAGTGTGTGCCGCTGTCGAGCAGCTGCTTCATTGTTACTACAGCCATGGCTGAAGAACTCTCTTTCGATGGTGCGGTTGACGCAGAGTGTCGGTGACCTCTGCCCTGGCGTCCGCCCAGGTCGCCGGACCTACGAACCACGGAGATTCGAGGACCGCCGGCAACCTGCACTCGTATCGGTGTCTCTGCCGAAGCAGGCGATGCGATGAGGTGGACGCGCGAAGTCGACCCATGCACGCACAGGCCGCATCATGAGTGTAGACCTGCGGCCGCCCCCGTCATAACCAGGCCCGACTGTCAAGACTCAGCGGTGCCTGTGGACAAACGAATTCACTGTCCACAATCGACGTTGTCACTCGTTTCGATGCTCCTGTTCGAGCGATGGTCGACAGATGAACATCCGTCCCGCGCTGCGGACACTGTCGATCGCCGTCGTGGCCGGCCTCTCGCTCTGCACTGCGTCGGCATCGGCGGCACCGGGCGACTTCGCCTGGCCGTTGCACCCCAAGCCCCGCATCGTCACCCCCTTCGCCCCGCCTGCTCAGGACTGGCTGCCCGGACACCGCGGTGTCGACCTCGCCGGCGACGACGGCCTCCCGGTACTGGCCGTGGCCGACGGCACCGTGGTCTTCGCCGGTTCGGTTGCGGGAAAACCCGTCGTATCGGTGGATCACCCGGGAGGACTGCGATCGACGTACGAGCCGGTCACAGCCTCGGTGTCGGCCGGCACGCGGGTTCGACGCGGGACGGTGCTCGGTTCGCTCGCGCCCGGACACGAGGGATGCTCGATGACCTGTTTGCACTGGGGCATCAGGCGGGGACGCGAATACCTCGATCCGACGGCACTCGTGCGGACCCGGCCCATCGTACTGAAACCGGTGTCGCAGCCGAGCCGGTAACGCTCAGCGCGGGGGCCCGGAGTGCCGGCCGGATGCGGCCGGGAAGTCGTCCGCGACCATGGCCGCGAGTTCGACGAAAGCGCTTCTGGTCTGAGGGCGTAGTTTTTCGAGATCGACCACCGCGCCCTCGGCCAGATGCTCGTCGAACGGTACGACGAGCACGGCGCGACAGCGCTCGAGAAAGTGCTGCTGCAAGAGGTTCATGTCCACCGCAGACGAGCCAGGACGAACCGAGCTGATCACCACGACCGTTCGCTCGACCAGGTGTCCGTAACCGTGCAACTCGAGCCAGTCCAACGTCGCCGCTGCGCTACGCGCACCGTCGACCGCCGGGGAGCTCACCAACACCAGCGCATTCGCCAGTTGCAGCACACCGTTCATCGCCGAGTGCATGATGCCGGTGCCGCAGTCGGTCAGGATGAGGTTGTAGTACACCTGCAGCATGTCGATGACCGCTCGGTAATCCTCTTCGCCGAACATCTCCGAGGCCGCCGGGTCGCGCTCGCCGGCCAGCACTTCCAATCGACTGGGTGCTTGCGAGGTGTGCTCACGAATGTCGGAATAACGCCGAATGTTCGGTGCGGCGGCCAACAGATCTCGAACGGTCGACGACGTCTGTCGCGGAACCCGCTCTCCCAGGGTGCCGAAATCGGGATTCGCGTCCACGGCAATGACGCAATCCCCCCGCAACGACGCGAACGTCGAGCCGAGGCCGAGCGTGGTCGTCGTCTTGCCGACGCCACCTTTGAGCGACAGGAACGCGATCCGGTAATCACCGAGTACCGGCTGGCGGATGCGTTCGACCTGGTTGCGGTACCGCTCCTCGGCCGTCGACTCGCCCGGGTTGATGACACCACCGGTCAGCCGGTGCACGCCGCGACGCCATCCGGAGTTCGACGCACGTTTGGGACGCTTGAGCAACGAATCCGCGCCCAGGTCCTCGCTGGTGGGTCGATAGGGGTTGGGTGCACCGGACCACGGTTGCGGTGACCAGCCAACGGTGGGTTCCGGGAATTCGCCGGCTCGCTGCTGCGCGGGTAGGTACGGCTGCGCGGGTAGGTATCTGTCGGGCTCGGCGGACACCGGCCCTGGCTCCACCGGCACCGGTGGGTTGTACCGCGGCGGAGTTATCCGACGGTCGATCGAGTCGGGCGTCTGCCACGGTGGTGGCTGACGAGGCGTCGATCGCGATCGAGGATTCGGCTCCGCTGATACTTCCCGAGACCCGTTCTCCGGCGACGTTCCGCTTGGGCCGCTCGAATCCTGGTCGTCCGCCGCTGGGGCCTGACGGACATGCATCGACCACGGCTCCGAAGTGCCTTGCGGTCGGTCGCGGTCCACGGTCCCCCATACTCGGTCTGGTTGGTCGGTGGTGACGCTACCAAAGGTAGCGCCGCCGACGCTCGACTCACGCTCGGGGGTGGGCCTGGTCGTGCACGGCACGTAACCGTTCGACCGATACGTGTGTGTAGATCTGTGTGGTGGCGAGGGACGCGTGCCCGAGCAACTCCTGCACCACCCTGAGGTCGGCACCGCCTTCGAGAAGATGAGTCGCTGCTGTGTGGCGCAGGCCGTGAGGACCGAGTCCGGGCCCGCCGGGAACGGTATCTAGCACCTCATGAACGGCCGTTCTGGCCTGCCGTTGGTCGAGCCGTCCACCCCGTTTCCCCAGTAACAATGCCGCCCCGGATCGGGCACCGACCAACGCCGGCCTGCCGCTGACGAGCCAGCCGTCCAAGGCCTGCGCTGCCGGGACACCGAACGGGGCAGAACGCTCTTTGTTCCCCTTGCCCAGAACGCGAATCAGGCGGCGATCGGTATCGACGTCGTCGAGGTCGAGACCGCACAGTTCCCCCACGCGGACCCCGGTTGCGTACAGGAGTTCGACGATGAGCCGGTCTCTCAGCGCGATCGGATCGAGCTCGGCCGCTCCCGATTCGGCGGCAGCCAACGCCTGGGCCGCCTGGTTATGGCGCAGTACACCGGGCAACGTCCGATGACTCGAGGGGGCTGACAGGCGTTCTGCGGGCCCGATCTGCACTGCCCCCACCCGCTCGAGCCACTTGCCGAAGGTTCGCACGGACGACGTTCGCCTGGCCATGGAAGTTCTCGCCGCACCGGCCGCCGAGTACTTCGCCAACCAGGAGCGCACAGTGCGCAGGTCGAGATCGGCAATCGTCGCGCCGGGGCTGGCGTCCGCGAGATGCACGAGGAGCGATCGAGCATCTGCGACATAGGCGCGGATGGTGTGTTCGGAGCGCTCTCGACCGAGTCGAAGGTGTTCGGCGAACTCCTCCACGTGAATGCCGAGGTGAGGCGGCAGCGAATCGGTCATCGGCTCAGCTTGGGCGCTGACGACTCGCACGACAACCGGACACGCCGCCCGGTCGACATCGGTAGGTACTCAGGCGTCGACGCCCGCCTCCGCCTGTGCCAGCTCACGCTTCCAGGTTCGGAAGGTCTCCTCGGTACGCCCGCGACGCCAATAGCCCGAGATGGACGCCCACTCGGCACCGACCCCACGCTCCTTGCGGATGTACGGACGGAGGTTGTGCATGACGGCCTGCGCCTCACCGTGGACGAACACCTGTGCCTGTCCGGGAAGCCACTCCGTGCTCTTGACGGCGTCGATGAGCGGTGCATTGTCTCCGGCCCGGTCGTCGCCGATCTCGTTCGACGACGCTCCACGGTGGATCCAGGTGACATCGACGACCGCGAGAGTCTCCATGTAGATCTCGTCGTGTCGATCGGCGACCTCGATGAACACCTTGGCGATGGCGTCCTCCGGGAGGGCTTCGACTGCGGCCGAGATCGCCGGGATCGCCGATTCGTCGCCTGCGAACAGGTGCCAGTCGGCATCGGGTCGCGGCGCGTATGCCCCCGAGGGCCCGAAGAAGGACATCTCGTCCCCCGGCTTTGCTCGGGTTGCCCACGGTCCGGCAACTCCCTCGTCACCGTGCACCACGAAGTCGATGGCAATTTCCCGCGCGTCGGTGTCGACCGACCGAACGGTGTAGGTCCGCATGATCGGATCGTCCTCGGATCCGAAGAACAGCTTGACGTAGGCGTCGGTCCTGTCGATGGCGTCGAACTCATCGAAACCGGGACCTCCCAGATACACCCGGTGCATGTGCGGGGTCAGCGCTTCCGTGCGAACTACGGTCAAGGTGGTTTTCTTACGTGGCACTACGGACCCCTCTTCGAGCGAACGACGCCGATGCCCACTGCACCGACTAAGCATTACCTAACACCCTACCTTCGAGGCCCGGTCGGCGGTGTCTCCCGGCTATCCCCGGATCACCCGGAACCATCCCGTCTCGTCGCTGGCCACAAAACCGTCCATTTCCAGCACCGGCAGTGCAGCGCGCACCTTGCCGATCGGCACTCCGGAATGTTCGGACAGTTCGCGGCTCGACAGCGACCCGGTCGCCGGCAGCGCGTCGTAGATCAACAGACCGGTCTCCGACAGCGCATCCGTCTCGCGAAAGAGGTCCGGCCGCCACTCCTCCGGCGATCCGAGCACACCTGCCTCGGCCACGACGTCGTGCGAGCTCGACACCAGAACCGCCTCACCGTCGCGGATCATGCGATGGCACCCCGTGGACGTCGGTGATGTGACCGGGCCGGGAACCGCCAGCACCGGACGACCCAGTTTGGTTGCCCATGCTGCGGTGTTGCGAGCCCCGCTGCGCCATCCGGCTTCGACTACCACTACTGCCGATCCGAGCGCCGCGACGAGCCTGTTCCGCGCGAGGAAGCGATGCTTGGCGGGGGTGGTGCCCGGTGCGTACTCGCTCAGCACCAGCCCGTGGTCGGCAATCTGCCGCAGCAATCGAGAGTGCCCCGCCGGGTACGCCCGGTCGACGCCACAGGCGAGTACCGCCATCGTCGATCCCGCCACCCCGAGAGCCGCCCGATGTGCCGCGGCGTCGATCCCGAAGGCAGCTCCGGAAATGACGGTCCAGCCGTCGAGGGCCAGGTCCGCGGCGATTTCTGCGGTGACGTGATCGCCGTACGGGCTCGATGCCCTGGTCCCCACGATCGACACCGAGCGTTCGGTGGCGGCGGCGACGGGCCGATTTCCCAGCGCCCACAACGCAATCGGTGAGCAGGTGTCCATTCCGGCGTTGAGGCCCGCTCCGTCGAACCCGAGGAATTTCCACGCCGGCCACTCGTCGTCGTCCGGTGTGATCAACCGGCCACCCAGCGCGGCTATGTGATCGAGATCTGCTGCGGCGGTGTCGATGTGCGCACGCACTGCAAGCCGCTCACCCAGTCCACCGGCTCGTACCGCCGCGGCTGCTGACTCCGGGCCGTTCGCAGCGGCGTGGTCGACCACGAGTCGGTGCGGTCCTTGCGCCACTCTGGACAGATATGCCCACGCGAGTCGTCGTGCGTCGTGGGTCATGCCACTCCCCTGTCGCGGAAATCCAGTGCCGCTCCGACCTCGTCGGCACCGGGAACAGTGCCACCTGCAAGATCGCTCAGCGTCCACGCAACCCGTATCGCCCGGTCTGCTCCGCGCGCGGTCAGCGATCCGTTCCGTAATGCGCGCTCCACCGGAGCGAGTGCCGTGCGAGCCAGCCGGAATTGTTGTCGCAGTGCAGGTCCCGGTACCTCCGCATTCGTTCGCCAGCCGAAGTCGTGCCACCGATGGGTGGCCGCATCCCGCGCTCCGGTCACGCGTGCGCGAATGTCGCTCGTTCCCTCGCCCACCTCGTCCACCAAGGCTCCCGTCGCGACGCCCATCATCTGTATGCGGAGATCGACACGGTCCAGCAACGGTCCGGAGAGTTTTCCGAGATACTTGCGCCGAGCAGTGGGTGCACAGACACAATCGACCTGTCGCGCAGGTGCGCACGGGCACGGATTCGCGGCCAGAACCAGCTGAAACCGGGCTGGATATCGGGCGACTCCGTCCCGGCGTGCAATGCGGATCTCGCCGTCCTCCAGGGGAGTCCGCAGAGCCTCGAGCACGCGGACACTCATCTCGGCGCACTCGTCCAGAAACAGGACTCCCCTGTGCGCACGGCTGACCGCTCCCGGTTTGGCCATGCCCGTTCCACCACCGACCAGGGCACTGACCGACGTGGAATGGTGAGGTGCGATGAACGGCGGCGATGTGATGAGCGGACGCGCGGTGGTCAACAGACCGGCGACCGAATGAATGGCTGTCACCTCGAGCGCCTCGGCCTCCGTCAACGGCGGGAGGATGCCCGGAAGGCGCTGCGCCAGCATCGTTTTACCAATTCCCGGCGGACCGGTCAGCATGATGTGATGCGCTCCGGCCGCGGCAACTTCCAGAGCCCACCGCGCATCCGCCTGTCCTGCTACATCACTGAGGTCCGGGTAGATCTCCTGATGCCACTCGGTCGGTACGGGCGGTTCCAGGGCCTGCTCGCCGCGCAGCCACGCAACGACATCCCCGAGCGAGGCCGCTCCCAGCACATCGATACCGTCCACGAGACCCGCCTCGGGTAAACACTGCATCGGAACGACCACCCGCTGCCAGCCCGCGCTCTTGACGGCAAGCACCCCGGGTAACACCCCGCGAACGGGCCTGAGCCTCCCGTCCAGCGCCAGTTCACCCAGGAACACCGTGTCCGAGAGGCTCCCCCGCGGAATGGCTTTCGCCGCATCGAGAACCGACAACGCGAGGGCGAGGTCGTACACGGATCCGCCCTTGGGCAATGTCGCCGGCGACAGCGCGAGAATCACTCGGCTGTCCGGCCACGTGCCGCCCGAATTCTTCACGGCCGCCTTGACACGATCACGCGATTCGTTGAGTGCAGTATCGGGCAAACCGACCAGATGCGTGCCCGGCAGGCCCTGCCCTATATCGGCTTCGATTTCCACGAGCACACCATCGACGCCGTTGACCGCAACCGAGTGCGCTCTTCCGAGAGGCATCAGAACGCAGCCCGGACGTGAGTGATCACCGGGTCGTCGTCTCGGCCCACAACGATCGCGATGACGTCGAATCTGATCTGCACCCACGGACCCTGTTGCAGGGCAAGCCAATACAGAGCGAGCCCCCTGATTCGCGTCTGCTTGGTATACGTCACGGCCTCGGCAGGCGTTCCGTAGCCGATTCCCGATCGCGTCTTGACCTCGACGAAAACCATGGTGTCACCATCGCGCGCAACGATGTCGAGTTCACCGGACCGATGCCGCCAGTTGCGCTCGATCACCTCGAGTCCGATGTCCTCGAGATGGCGCACCGCGAGGTCCTCACCGCGCGCACCGAGTTCCTGATTGGTCGCCATATCCGCACTCCTCCACTCTCCGGCCGAACTTCGCGGCCGCTTACGTGCTACCGAAGGTGGCACGTCGAAATCGAGGAGAAACAGAGAATGTGCAGGTGGGTGATTACCCTGTGGACAACTGCCCGCCTGTGGACGAACGCACAGATCGGCGGTTACCTAGTACCGACATTGTCGGACCGTCGTGCCAGGGCTCGTACATCAGCGCGTCCGAGGTCGAGGAGCCCTACACATGAAGAAACTCCGCCCGAATTCATGATTCGGACGGAGCGTCGAGCACAGCATCGGCATCATCGACCGGTGCCGAACAAAATTCACGGGCACCGACGGAGTCGGTGCTTCGGAGTCGATCAGTGAGCAGCTTCGTATGCCGCTTGCACGTCCTGGCTGATGCGGCCGCGCGCACTGACCTCATGGCCGTTCTCGCGTGCCCATGCTCTGATGTCCTGGAGATCGACCTTGCCACGAACAGGTGCCGGAGCGGCACCGCCCTTACGGGTGCGGCGGCCGGAGACCTTCTCGGCGTGCTCGATCCAGAATGCCAACTGTTCGTGCAATTCGTTCGCATGTTTGAGATTCAAATCGATGCGGTACTGGTTTCCACCGATGCCGAATTCGATGGATTCACCTTGGCCATCTTTGATGACCGATCCATCGACATCGTCGATCATCTGCACAAGCGTCTTGCGTGCCATCTCGTACCTCTTACACGTCTGGGGGATGTGATATTCAAGTTCTACCACCCATTCTCGTACCTGCGCAAAGAACTGCAGGTGTTACGCCACGTGTCGAATCGGTGAATATCCGGTCGGAAATTGCGACATATTTCGAGGAATTGGTTCTCGAAATCGAATATCCCTGTTGCGCAGTATTTTTCGAGACCGGGGGTCACTACGCCGGTGATCGTCGCTGGCCATCCCCCGCTGTCGACTATCGAAAACAGGACAGGCGGAACCATTTGGTCGGCTGTCCAATTTCTCACCGAAGGTCGATCGTCACGAAAGATCACAACTCGGTCCGGTGACCGTCGGGCTCGGCAGCCGGTCGGTCCGCGGCCCGCTGCCCACGACTCGCCACTGAGCCGTATTGTCAGTGCCTGCTCACTGCGACGTACCGGCGAAGCGAGCTATTCCGGAAGTCGGAGGTCTGGTTTGTCCAGCTCTTCGATGTTGACGTCTTTGAACGTGATCACTCGGACGTGCTTGACGAAACGAGCGGGGCGATACATGTCCCACACCCATGAATCCGACATTCGTAATTCGAAGTAGATTTCACCGTCGGCGTTGTGCGGAATGAGTTCGACGGAGTTCGCCAGATAGAATCGACGTTCGGTTTCGACCACGTAGTTGAACTGACCTACGATGTCCCGATACTCGCGATACAGCGAGAGTTCCATCTCGGTTTCGTACTTTTCGAGATCTTCGGCACTCATCGGTCTCTTTCATCCTCCAGTCGGGCGTGAAAATTAATCATCGCGTACCCGCGTCGCGGCAGTCCATTCGCCCCACAGCGTCGTCATCGCGAATGGCACCCGCAGCCGCCGCAGCGACGTTCGCGTACGACATCCGATGTTCGCTACTGGGGCCGAGAGCGATCATGGCGGCCGCATGGGCCCGCGTGCTGTAGCCCTTGTGTACGGCGAATCCGTAGCCTGGTATCTCGTCGTCCATCCGCACCATCAGCCGGTCACGCGACACCTTCGCCAACACGCTCGCAGCGGCGATGCACGCGGCGGTGGCGTCGCCACCGATCACCGGGAGCGATGGAACCGGAAGTCCGGGCACCCTGAAGCCGTCGGTGAGTACGTACCCCGGTGTCACCGCAAGACCGGCGACTGCGCGACGCATGCCCTCGATGTTCGCCACGTGCACGCCGATGCGATCGACCTCGGCAGCGTCGATGAACACCACGCTCCATGCCAGCGCGAGCTTCTGGATCTTGGGAAACAGTTCCTCGCGTCGGCGCTCGGTCAACTTCTTCGAGTCGTCCAGATCTGCCAGAGCGGCATGAGCCCTGGCACCGAGTACGCATGCCGCGACGGTCAAGGGACCGGCACATGCGCCCCTACCCGCTTCGTCCACACCCGCCACCGGTCCGAGGCCGCCACGTTCCAGGGCCGACTCCATCGTCCGCAAACCCGCGGCGCGCCGGATGACCGGACGCGGTGGCCAGGACGACCTCGTCAGAGTCGCTCGTGCACGTGGCACGCGACGGGGGGCCGCCGTCATCGACCTTGGATGTCGGGGGAATCCAGAAGGCCGGTCCGCGACGGTGGTAGCGCGATGAAGACGGCCTTGCCGATCACGTTGTCGAGCGGAACTGTGCCGGTGAATTCGTCGGTGATGTGATAACGGGAGTCTCGTGAGTTGCTTCGGTTGTCCCCCATCACCCAGATGTTTCCTTCCGGAACGGTGACGGGGTCGAAGCATCGTCCCGACTTCAGCTCGGTATCGCACGTCATCGTGCCCGGTGCGAACGGGAAGTCCATCTGGATGTACGGCTCGTCCAGGGGCTGCCCGTCGACGAGCACTCGACCCTGCTCGTCACAGCATTCGACGGTCTGACCTCCGGTGGCAATGACGCGTTTGACCAGATCGTTCTCGTCCGGGGCGACCACACCGATCAGTGAGCCGACCTCCTGAGCCCCGCGGATGACCGAGTTGTCGGAGCGCTGCGAGACGAATTCGTCGTTCCACGAATCCGGACCACGAAAGACGACGATGTCGCCGGGCTTCGGGTCGCCGAAGCGATAGCCGATCTTTTCGACCACGATCCGGTCGCCGGTACAACCCGCGCAACCGTGCAAAGTCGGTTCCATCGATTCGGACGGGATCAGGTACACCCGAGCGACGAACGTCTGGAGGAGAAAACTCAACACCAGCGCTACCAGAATGAGAATCGGGAGCTCTCGCCAGAACGATCGGGGCTTGCGTTCCCGACGCTTGTTCTGCGAAGACTCGTCGTCGGGTTCATCGGTCTGATCCTGCGGGGACTGCGTCACGACAACAGGTTAGCCGGAACGCTCGTCTGTACGGCCGGACGGTCTGTGCACCGGCGTTTCTCGGCGGAGCGTGCCGTAGAAGCTGCACGGCGGACGGACGCAAATGGGCACAAACGCGTCATGCCGCGCCACCCGAAAGGGCGACGCGGCATGACGAAGAAGTGTGAAGCCGGGCGGAACCGGTCAGCGCTTTTCCTTGATCTTGGCAGCCTTGCCACGCAGATCGCGGAGGTAGTAGAGCTTGGCGCGACGGACATCGCCTCGGGTGAGCACCTCGAACTGCGCGATGTTGGGGCTGTGCACCGGGAAGGTGCGCTCGACGCCGACACCGAACGAGACCTTACGAACCGTGAACGTTTCGCGAACGCCACCGCCCTGACGCCGGATGACGACGCCCTTGAAGATCTGAATACGCTCTTTCGAGCCTTCGATGACCTTGACATGCACGTTCAGTGTGTCGCCGGGGCGGAAATCGGGGATGTCGCCACGCAGCGACTGATTGTCGAGAAAGTCCAGAGTGTTCATCGGTTGTGCCATCCTTGCGTTCTGCGCATGAGTAGAGGAACCGAGCGGCTCGCTGACTGTGCGGCTCGACTGGTTCGTACTCCGAGTGAGGTCCGTGCCTGCTAGAGGCAACCCGACCATTGTGCCAGACCGTGATGCCTACGACGAAATCGACTCCGCGCGGGCCGGTACGGCGTGGCCCGAAACCGGTGCCGGCACGACTATCCGTGCCAACTCGTCCTCGGTGGCCTCCCGTGCGTGCACGATGCTGGGCTTGCCCGCGATCGCGTCCTGCAAGTAGATCTTGGCTCTGATGAGCGGTCTTCGCCACCGCTTCTCGCGCCGGAGTGCACGCACCATCTTTTTCGGCCTGCTCGTGTAGCGCCACCGCGCCCACGGCGCGCTCGGCCTGCTCAAGCGGATGGCCGCCAGCACGAGTATCGGGAGCACGAACAGCCCTATCAACCCGGTCCAGATCTTTCCCTTGAGCAGGACGATCACGCACATCGCCAGGTTGATCAACGCCAGGACTGCCAGCGCGCTGCGCACCCACGGATCGGGGTCGGCCCGGAAGTCTGCCGGACTCAGCAACTCCAGCGGATGAAAGCCGAGCAGCAGCAGACCGGTGAACGCGAGGGCCGCGAACACCGCATCGACCGACGTACGGCCCTGTTCGGACCAGTAGACGTCGCGTAGATAGAAGATGAGCGCGAACTCGTCGAGGACGAGCGCGGCACCGATTCCGAAGACCGCCGCCAGGACCGCACCGATCGTCTGCGATCCGTCGACGTACACCGCGATCAGACCGATTCCGGCCAGCAACATCAACACGATCCCGAACACGACGTGATGTATGTGTTGCCCGCCGGGAGTGACGTTGCCGGGCCACCACTTCACGTCTGCGCGGATCATCCTGACGCTGAGACGGATCAGCAGGAATCCCAGCAGCAGTCCCAGTAGAAAGCACAACAGAGGCAGGCGGCCGTGGTCGATGACACCGTGCTGCAACCACCTCACGTGTCTCACGTCCCTTCTGCCGGCGACCCGGAGTCCACACTATTCGTGATTCGCGCCACTCCGGACGGCATCGACGATCGAGCAGTCGCTATTTTCCGAATCCTGCCTTCCTCAGCGCGTCGGCCATCGAACCGGCCGCCGGTGCGGCCTGCTGGCTGCCGCCGCGGCGCTCACGCTGGGGACGAGCGTCCCGTCCCCGATTGCCCTGGTCGGCGCCTGCGGTGCGCCCCTGGCCCCGTGGTCGGTCTCCCTGTTGTCCACGTGGGGCGTCCTTTCCGGCGGCGGCCCCGGGTTCGTCGTCCAGTCGCAGACTCAACCCGATGCGCTGGCGAGGCAAGTCGACCTCCATGACCTTGACGCGAACGACGTCACCGGACTTGACGACCTCGCGCGGATCCTTGACGAAATTGTGCGACATCGCAGACACGTGAACGAGACCGTCCTGATGCACGCCGACATCGACGAAAGCACCGAACGCCGCCACGTTGGTCACGACACCTTCGAGAGTCATCCCCGGCTTCAGGTCGGCCACCTTCTCGATACCCGCTGCGAACGTGGCCGTCTTGAACTCCGGACGTGGGTCGCGGCCCGGTTTCTCCAACTCGGAAATGATGTCGGTGACAGTGGGCAGACCGAATCGTTCGTCGACGAATTCCGCGGGGTCGAGGCGACGCAGGAGGGTCGTGTTACCCACCACGTCACGTACGCCGACGCCGGCCTTGCCGACGATGCGGCGCACGACGGGGTACGCCTCCGGGTGCACGCTGGAACGGTCGAGTGGATCCTCGCCGCCCGAGATGCGCAGGAACCCGGCGCACTGCTCGAAAGCCTTGGGGCCCAATCGGGGTACGTCTTTGAGTGTGCTGCGGCTGGCGAAAGGGCCGTTCTGGTCACGATGCGCCACGATGCTCTCGGCGAGGGAACCGGCGATACCCGAGACTCTCGACAGCAGAGGGACCGACGCCGTGTTGACATCGACACCGACTGCGTTCACCGCGTCCTCGACGACGGCGCCGAGAGAACGAGCGAGCAAGGTCTCCGAGATGTCGTGCTGGTACTGCCCCACGCCGATGGACTTCGGGTCGATCTTCACCAGCTCGGCCAACGGATCCTGCAACCTGCGAGCAATCGAGACTGCTCCACGAATCGAGACGTCGAGCTCGGGCAGCTCGCTCGAGGCGTATGCGGACGCCGAGTACACCGACGCTCCGGCCTCGGAGACCACGACCTTCGTCAAGTTCGCCGCGGGGAACTTTGCGATCAATTCTGCTGCCAGAGAATCGGTTTCGCGTGACGCCGTACCGTTTCCGATGGCGATGAGCTCCACCTTGTGCTTGGCCGCGAGCCCTGCGAGTGTGGCGACGGCCTGGTCCCACCTACCCTGCGGCTTGTGGGGATAGATCGTGTCGTGATCGACGACCTTTCCGGTGGCGTCGACAATCGCGACCTTGGTGCCGGTACGGAAGCCCGGGTCCAGACCCATGGTGGTGCGGTTTCCGGCAGGGGCGGCCAGCAGGAGGTCCTTGAGGTTGCTCGCGAAGACGTCCACGGCGTCCTTTTCGGCCGACTGTCGTAGTCGCATACGGGTATCGAGCGACACGGTGACCAACATCTTGGTGCGCCACGCCCATCGGACGGTATCGAGCAGCCACTTGTCGGCGGGTCGTCCGCGATCGGCGATCCCGAACTTCGAGGCGATCCGGCCCTCGTAGACGCTCGGCACCCCGGGCGTCGGCTCGTCGCGCTCCGGCTCGAACCCGAGCGAGAGAACTTCTTCCTTCTCGCCTCTCAGAGTGGCCAGGATGCGATGCGAGGGCAGGCTGGTGAACGGTTCGGAGAACTCGAAGTAATCCGAGAACTTCGCACCTTCCTCCTCCTTGCCCTTGCGGACCGAGGCTACGAGTTTGCCGGAGGTCCACATCAGTTCGCGCAGCTCACCCACCAAATCGGCATCCTCGGCGAAGCGTTCCACCAGAATCGCCCGCGCACCGTCGAGCTGCTCCTGATCGAACCGGGCCGGATCGGTGGACGGATCGGTGAACAGTGCGTCGGCGACGGGTTCGTGGCCCGCTTCGCGTGCGATCTGGGCCTTCGTTCGACGCTTGGGCTTGAACGGCAGGTAGATGTCCTCGATACGGGCCTTCGTCTCGGCCAGCATCAGTGATTGCTCGAGGGCGTCGTCGAGTTTGCCCTGTGAACGAATCGACTCGATGACGGCGTCCCGGCGTTCGTCGAGCTCGCGCAGGTACCGCAGCCGCTCGTCGAGCTGACGCAATTGCGCGTCGTCGAGGGTGCCGGTGACTTCTTTGCGGTAGCGCGCGATGAACGGCACCGTCGAGCCGCCGTCGAGCAGTTCTACGGCGGCACGAACCTGTTCCTCACGAACGTCGAGTTCTTCGGCTATGCGCTTGTTCACAGATTTCAGAGCAGTGGTCACGGCGATGGACCCTACCGCTACTGTGAGACAGGTCGGTCAGCGGTTCAACGTGTGGGAGAGATGCGCTCATGGTCAGGGTCTCGCACATCCTGGCCGCTGTCTGCGCGTCCCTGCTGATCGCCGCCGGTTGTTCGGTTCCGCCGGACGATCAACTCGGTGACTCCGACGCCAAGGCCACTGCCGACACTTCTGCGTCGCCTTTTCCCGACATGCAGAAGGTCGACGGCGTTGCGCTCGAGGCCAGGATCCCCATGGCGATCGCATCCGCGCAGGCGCGTGGCGCAGACGTCGACTTCGCGCTACTGGACCGGGAGACCGGGGCCTACTACAGCAGCAACGCCGACGTTCAGGTCGAAACCGCCTCGGTCTCCAAGCTCTTCATCGCCGACGAAGTGATGTTTCGTGCACAGTCGGAGAACCGGGCCGTCTCGCCCGACGAACTGGCCACCATGACCGACATGCTGGAGCGCTCCGACGACAATGCCGCGTACACCCTGTGGTACCGGTACGGCTCCTCCGGGATCGTCGATGCGGTCGTTGCCCGGTACGGCTTGACGAGCACCACGCCACCGGGCGACGACCAGTGGTACAACACCGAGACCACACCGAGCGATCTGGTCGGCTACTACGCGGGTCTGCTCAACGGCAGCGGTGGGCTCACGACGGCCTCGACCGACGTCATCGTCGGCATGCTGCGGCGTTCGGCACCGATTGCCGCGGACGGTTACAAACAGCACTTCGGCATAGTCGACGGCCTACCGGGCGAGAGCGTGCGCGCCGTCAAACAGGGCTGGATGTGCTGTGTGTCGGACCGGTGGGTGCATTTGTCGACCGGCACCATCGGAGTCGACAACCGCTACGTGTTGGCACTCACGTCGCGAGAAGACATCTTCTACTCCGACGACATGGAAAGTTACCCCGATACCGCGGTGGTGGATGTCAGCGACGACGCCAGTGCGTTGCATGCCCGAGACACCCTCACCGGATTCGTCTCGATGCTGTTTCCGGGCGGAACCATCAGCTGAATTGCTCAGTCGCCGAGCAAATCCGGGCGACGCTCGGCGGTTCGTGTCAACGACTGCGCACGACGCCAAGCCGCGATCTTCGCGTGATCACCCGACAGAAGTACATCGGGAACGTCGAGTTCCCGCCACCGTGCGGGGCGGGTGTAGCTCGGCCCCTCGAGCAGACCGTCGGAGAACGAATCCTCTTGGTGCGACTGTTGATTGCCGAGCACTCCGGGCATCAGTCGCACCACGGCCTCGGCCATCACCAGAACGGCCGCCTCACCACCGATGAGGACGTAGTCGCCGATGCTGACTTCCTCGACTCGCACTCGGCGGGCCGCATCATCGAACACCCGCTGATCGATGCCCTCGTACCGACCGCACGCGAACACCAGATGCTTCTCGGTCGACCATCGTTCGGCGGTGCGCTGAGTGAACGGTACTCCAGCGGGAGTGGGAACCACCAAGAGCGATTCCTCGGTCAGAACGTGGTCCAGGGCGTCGCCCCACACGGTGGGTTTCATGACCATTCCCGGTCCCCCACCGTACGGCGAATCGTCGACAGCCTTGTGGACGTCATGGGTCCACGACCTCAGATCGTGGACCTCGACCGAGACCAGACCACGGTCGATTGCCTTGCCCAGCAACGCAGTTCGCAGTGGAGTCAGGTACTCCGGGAAGATGGTCACGACGTCGAGGCGCACCGTCTACTCCGGATCCAGCAGGCCCTCGGGCGGGTCGATCTCGATCGTCTTGTCGGCCAACGACACCGAGGTCACGATCGCAGCCACGAAGGGCACCAGGATTTCCGCGCGAGCGGCGGCGTCCGCATTGTCGGCAGGGGTGATGGACAGCAACTCGCCCGCAGCCGAATGCAGAACCTCGCGGACAGTTCCGACGGTCGAGCCATCGGCCAGCTTCACCGTCAGGCCTTCGAGTTCGTGATCGTAGAACTCGTCCGGGTCGTCCGACGGTGGCAGATCGGTGGATTCGACGACGAACAGTGTTCCGCGAAGTTGGTCGGCTGCCGTCTTGTCGTCGATTCCGTTCAAACGCAGCAGAAGCCGCCCGGAATGTTCCCGGACGGCGTCCACCGTGTACGTGGCCGGCGTTGCGGTCGATCGCGGCTTGCGGCCGCGAAGAACGGTGCCGGCGGCGAAGCGGTCGTCGGGGTCGTCTGTGCGAACCTCGACGACAACTTCGCCTTTGATGCCGTGCGACTTGGCAACACGGCCGATGACGAGCTCCATGATCGGTAGGTCGACCTAGTGGTCCGTGTCGACCACGTCGACACGGATGCCGCGACCACCGATACCCGAAACGAGTGTGCGCAGGGCAGTCGCAGTGCGACCGCCGCGCCCGATCACTTTGCCCAGATCGTCAGGGTGCACGTGAACTTCCACGGTACGACCGCGACGGCCGGTGATCATCTCGACTCGAACGTCATCGGGATTGGCGACGATGCCGCGAACGAGATGTTCGACGGCATCGGCGACAACGGCACTCACTTCTCAGCAGCCTCGGCGGCCGGCGCGTCTGCCGTCTCGGTTGCTGCAGCGTCGGTGGTCTCTGCGGCGGCCGAATCGTCGGACTTCGGAGCCTTCTTCTTCTTGGCGGTGGTGGCCTCACCCTGCGGCTCGGAATCGGCCTGTGCCAGCGCGGCGTTGAACAGGTCGAGCTTCGACGGCTTCGGCTCGGCAACGCGCAGGGTTCCCTCGGTTCCGGGCAGACCCTTGAACTTCTGCCAGTCGCCGGTGATCTTCAGCAGGGCCTCGACGGGCTCGGTCGGCTGCGCGCCGACTCCCAGCCAGTACTGCGCACGCTCGGAGTTGATCTCGATGACGCTGGGGTCCTGCTTGGGCTCGTACGTGCCGATGGTCTCGATCGCACGGCCGTTACGGCGAGTGCGGGCGTCGGAGATGACGACGCGGTAGTGCGGGGTGCGGATCTTGCCGATACGCATGAGCTTGATCTTGACAGCCATGTTCTGGTGAAGCCTCTCGAAAATTGGTCACGGCGCAATTCAGCGGTTCGCACGGCATGCGGACCCGGTTTTGCGTTGAAGGTTGTTGTGACCGCCGCTCGGTACGTGACCGGATGACGGGCGAACAGCTGTTGATTGTGCCAGACGAGCCACGGAATCCGTGAATTGCCCTGCACAGCGGCTCGGTCACGCCAGCAGAACGACCAGTGCCGGCAGAGTGTTGTTCATCGAGTGCGCCGTGGTCGACGCCACGACCGAGCCGGATCGCATTCTGGCGATGCCGATTGCCAGCCCGCCCCACAGCAAGATCACGAAGCGCCACCATTCGCGGTGCCAGATCGCGAACACCACCGCGGTGATCACCAGTACCACCCATCGATTTCCCAGCCATGCCATCGGCATCGGGCGGGTGCGCTTCTCGAGCGCACCCCACAGCATGCCTCGAAACATCAACTCCTCGCAGATCGGTGCGCCGATCCAGATCCACACGGCCAGAACGACTTTCCAGCTCATTGCGGTGTCCGTCACGCCGCCCAGCGGATTCTGGTCGTCGAACTCGAGCCTCGACAGCAGAACGAGGGCGAGCAGTAGACCGCCCACCACCGCCACACCACCCCACGCCAACCCGGATCTGACCTGTCCGAGCAGTTCGGAACTGGATCTGGGGAGACCGAAATCCACGACGGGGCCGTTGCCGCGAGCCACCGAGATGGCCAACGCCGATCCCGCGGCAAGCAGGCTGGGAATCATGATGCCCACGACGAACAGTGCCGAGGTCTCGGACGTCACGACCAGTCCGAGTAGCAGGAAGCCCGCCAGGTTGAGGCCCAGAACGAGTGCCGCCGCGGGTAGTCCCCATCGCTGGCCGTGTCGACGCTGCGCAGCGGCCTGTTCGGCTCGCCAGTAGGTCTCGGACAAGCCCGAACCCTGCTGCTGCACGTGATTCATCGGTGCCATGCCGGCCCAACTCGGACGGTTCGGATCGACGTGCCCGCCGCCGATGGAGGGATCGGTCATCACCGAGTCTCCGATCTGTTCGTCGGCCGGGCTCCGCGGTCGGTCACGCGGCCGCGCAGGATGACCAGATCCGGGTTGGACAGGACATCCGGTCCGCTACGTGGATCCTCGGAATAGACGACGAGATCTGCGGGTGCGCCGTGCTCGAGGCCCGGTCGTCCCAGCCAGGACCGCGCGTCCCAGCAGGCAGCGCCGAGGGCGTCCGTCGGGGAGAGTCCGACGCGCGCGAGCGACGCGACCTCGTCGGCGATGCGGCCGTGTGCGATCGAACCACCGGCATCGGTTCCCGCGTAGATGGAAATCCCGGCATCGTGAGCTCGTCCGACGGTATCGGCGACGCGCGCGTGCAGCGCACGCATGTGCCGGGCGTAGTCCGGATAGCGCGTGGCGGAGTCGGCAATTCCGGGGAACGTCTCGATGTTGATCAGAGTCGGCACCAGTGCGGTTCGGTGCTCGACCATCATTTCGATGGTCTCGTCGGTCAGGCCGGTGCCGTGTTCGATGCAGTCGATTCCTGCCGCAATGAGTCCGGGCAAGGCGTCTTCGCCGAATACATGGGCGGTCACGCGTGCGCCCTCGGCGTGAGCAGCGGCGATCGCGTCGACGAGGATCGATTCGTTCCACAGCGGTCGAAGGTCGCCGACCGACCGGTCGATCCAATCGCCGACGAGTTTGACCCAGCCGTCACCGAATCGAGCCTGCTGGGCGACTGCTTCGGGGAGCTGCGACTCGTCCTCGATATCGATTGCCAGACCCGGTATGTACCGCTTGGGCGACGCGATGTGTCGGCCCGCTCTGATGATGCGTGGCAGGTCGTCGCGTTCGTCCAACTCGCGGGTGTCCACCGGGGATCCGGCGTCGCGAAGCAGCAGCGCGCCGACGCTGCGCTCGGTTTCGGCCTGCGAGATCGATCCCGCCGGATCGGTGTGTCCTCCGCCGTACTCGATCCCCACATGACAGTGGGCATCGACGAGACCCGGCAGAATCCAGCCACCGTCGTGCACGAAATCCGCGCCGGCAATCGGTTCCACGGACAGGACGCCGTGATCGATCCACAGATCTATCTCGGACCCGTCCGGCAGTCCGCGGCCCCGTACCCGCATCGCCGACACGTGCGGCGCTTACTTCTTCGGCAGTTTCAGCTGGGAGAGATCGATGCCTTCGAGCCCCGGTGGCAACTGGTCGAGACCCTTGGGCATGGACGACAGATCGGGCATCCCGGCAGGCATCCCGGCAGGCATACCGGGGAACCCACCGCGGATCTTCGGCTGTGTGGGTCCGCGAGCACCCTTCTTGCCCTTCTTGCCTTTCTTGTTGTTGCGCACCTGCTTTCGCGCGCCCGGCATGCCCATCCGACCGGCCATGGCCGACATCATCTTGCGGGCCTCGAAGAACCGATCGACCAGCTGATTGACGTCGGACACCTTGACGCCGGAGCCGTTCGCGATGCGCAGCCGACGCGACGCGTTGATGATCTTGGGGTCGGTCCGCTCCTGCGGCGTCATGCCCCGAATGATGGCCTGTACTCGATCGAGTTGCTTCTCGTCGACGTTGGCCAACTCTTTCATCTGGCCTGCGCCGGGCAGCATGCCCAACAGATTCCCGATGGGACCCATCTTGCGGACAGCCATCATCTGCTCGAGGAAGTCGTCGAGCGTGAGCTGGCCGGATCCGATCTTGTTTGCGGTCGCCTCTGCCTGCTCCGCGTCGAAGTGCTGCTCTGCCTGTTCGATGAGGCTCAGTACGTCACCCATACCGAGGATGCGGCTCGCCATACGGTCGGGATGGAAGACGTCGAAATCTTCGAGTTTCTCACCGGTCGAGGCGAACATGATGGGCTGCCCGGTGACCTCGCGGACACTCAGTGCCGCGCCGCCGCGGGCGTCGCCGTCGAGCTTGGTGAGCACCACGCCGGTGAAGCCGACTCCGTCACGGAACGCCTCGGCGGTACTGACGGCATCCTGACCGACCATGGCGTCGAGAACGAACAGTGTTTCGTCGGGCTCCACCGCGTCGCGGATCCCGGCGGCCTGGCTCATCAGTTCGGTGTCGATGCCGAGGCGGCCGGCGGTGTCGACGATGACGACGTCGTACTGCTTGCTCCGGGCCTCGGCGATTCCGGCTCGCGCCACCTCGACGGGATCCGCGGCAGACACGCCGAGTGCATTCTCGCCGCCGCCGATGGACGTTCCCGGATGGGGCGCGAACACGGCCGCACCGGCGCGTTCGCCCACGATCTGCAGCTGGCTGACGGCACCGGGTCGCTGCAGGTCGCAGGCGACGAGAAGCGGGGTGTGCCCCTGGCCTTTGAGCCACTTGGCGAGCTTGCCCGCCAAGGTGGTCTTACCGGAACCCTGCAGGCCGGCCAAAATGATGACGGTGGGCGGATTCTTGGCGAAGACCAGTCGGCGCGTTTCGCCGCCCAGGATTCCGACCAGTTCCTCGTTGACGATCTTGACTACCTGCTGGGCCGGGTTCAGCGCACCCGACACCTCCGCACCCTTGGCACGAACCTTGATGCGGTTGATGAATTCCCGCACGACGGGCAACGCCACGTCTGCCTCGAGCAGGGCCAATCGGATCTCACGGGCTGTGGCGTCGATATCCGCACCGGACAGTCGACCCTTACCACGCAGGTCCTTGAGAGTCCCGGCCAATCTGTCGGAAAGGGATTCGAACACCGATTGCACTCCTGAGCTAGCCGATCACCGAAAACGAGCCGAGTCCGGCACTGTCACCAGACCGAGTCCGGCGTTGCCACCAGACTAACGCCAGACCACTTTATCCTCGCTCGGGGCGTCGGGCAGTGAGTCCACTCGGTGCGGTGCGGTCGTTCAAGCCTTGCTCGCGGAATCGCTCCATGTCACGGCCACACCGCGGGTGGAGAGCCACTGTGCGGGATCGACCTTCACGCCGGCAGGATCGTGCACCTCGAAGTGCAGATGCGGACCGGTGGATTGGCCCCGATTGCCCACCGTGGCAATCTGCTCGCCTGCCGACACGCGCTGGCCCGGGTGTACGGAGAAATCGTTGACGTGACCGTAGATGGTCTCGGTGCCGTCGTCGTGCAGCACCGTCACCCAGAGACCGAACCCAGCCGCCGGCCCAGCGTCCGACACCGTGCCGTCGGCTGCGGCGTAGATGGGCGTTCCGATCGGGGCGGCGATGTCCAGGCCGCTGTGCTGGGTGCCCCAGCGCGAACCGAAGTTCGACGTCAGCACTCCGGCCACGGGCTGGACCGTCGACTTCTTCAGTGAACGCAGACTCTCGAGCGGCGACGTCGGCCCGGCGCCCGTTCCACCGAGTCCGACGTCGCCCAGCCACTGCTGAGCCGCCGCGTCGACCTCGGGACCGAGAGCAGCGAGAGGTCCCGATACCTGCGCAGTGGTGTCGGACGGAACTGCAGAAAGATCGGGCTGGGGGGCGGGAGCCAGCTCCGGTGCGGCCTGCGGCGGGGCACCGAGAGGCGGCGCGAACTGCGGCATCTCGAACTGTGGCATCTCGAACTGCGGTGGCATGAACTGCGGCAGCTCGAACCCGGCAGGCAACAGACCGTCCGGAACGGCGAAGGGGAATCCGGCCGTGGGCGGTTCCGGAACGGGAGCCGCGCCTGCCGTACCGGCGCCCATCGTCGTCGCACCGACGACGATCGCACCCGTCGCGGCAACGATGGTGGCCGCACGCCGGCCGGTGTCCTGAACTTCCTCTGCGGCGCGATGCTTACCGCTCCGCGTACCCGATGCCGTGTCGGCGGGTACGTAGATGTTCGACCGTCGGTGTGATCCCACAGTGCGTGCCTCTCGAAATGTCAGAACAGGAGCCTGCACGAGCGAAGAGATGTTCGTGCAGCGGAGCCGGCAGTTCGGCCCGAGGGCCTGCTGCGTCAGGTGACGAACATAACAAATAGGTATCGGGAGTAAACCCATCGGCCGGAAGTTGGTGAAATGTCACCATGCATGTCGGTTCTCTAACCAGCTTCCGACCGGCGGGTCAGGTGCCCTCTGGCTTTTCCGGGGGTTTGGGTGGTTCCGGAGACGGCACCACAGCGAGAAGTGCGCGCTCGAGGTCCTCGCGTACCGCTCGGCTGTCTGCTCCCGCCAAATCGATGCAGAAGGAATCGACCACCGAGCTGCCCAGTGTCGAGACTCGAGCCCAGCGGATATCGGATCCGTGCGCTTCGATGGCACCGGCAAGTCGGCAGAGGAGGCCGAGCCGATCCTCCGCTCGCAGTTCGAGTACCACCTGACCCGGTTCGTGGTCGTCGAACCACAGCACCCGAGGCGGGGCCTGGGCGTAGAGAACCGGCACCGCCGAATCCTCGCCGTCGTCTTCGACGGTCTCGGCTCTGGCGTCGCGTTCCTTGGCATCGAGTACCGCGACCAGGTCGAGCTCTCCGGCCTGAGCGCGAATGATCTCCTGCCGAAGCAGCCCGGCCTGCGGCGGGGCTCCGAACAACGGTGCGACGTCGAACGAGTTGATCGCCGACCCATCGTGACTGCCGAGCGAGGCGGACAGCACGCGCAGCGAGTGCAGGGCCAGAACGCCGGCGGCGTCGGAGAGCAGCCCCGGGGTATCCGGGGCGACGACCGTGACCACGAAAGTGTGGAGCCCGTCGGTGGGAGCGATATCGACGTGCACACCTCCACGTGCCGCGAGTTCGAGGTGGGCCGGGTCGAGTGGGTCCGGGGTCGGTAGCGACTCCCCCGCCATCACCAACCGACAACGTCGCACGAGCTCGCGTATGAGCGATGCCTTCCAGTCTCCCCAGACTCCGGGACCTGTGGCGAGCGAATCCGCTTCGGCGAGAGCATGAAGCAGCTCGAGCAGGATGGTGTCCGCACCGAGCGCGTCCACGACGGTTTGCACGGTCGCCGGGTCGTCGAGGTCGCGACGCGTGGCGGTCTCCGGCAACAGCAGGTGATATCGCACCATCGACGTCAGCAGCGCTACGTCGGACGGCCACAGTCCGAGCCTGTTACCGATCTGGATCGCAAGATCCGCACCGACGACGCTGTGGTCTCCGCCGCGACCCTTGCCGATGTCGTGAATCAGCGCGCCGAGTACCAGCAGATCGGGGCGCGCCACTCGAGTGGTCAATGCGCTTGCGTAAGCGGCTGTTTCGACCAGATGTCGATCGACCGTCCAGGTGTGGACTGCATCTCGGGGCGGTAGGTCACGCACTGCACCCCACTCCGGAATGAGCCTGCCCCACAACCCTGTTCGATCCAGAGCCTCGATTGCCGCGATGGCTTTTCGGCCCGATCCGAGCAACACGAGCAGATCGTTCAGAGCTTCCTTGGGCCAAGGCTCACGGAGTTCGGGTGCGCTGTCGGACAACCGGTTGAGTGTCGATGCCGACATCGGCATGCCGGTCTGCGCCGATGCCGCAGCCACGCGCATGATCAGGCCCGGGTCCTTGTTCGGCCGCGCATCACGCGCGAGCACCACCTCACCGGCGTGCTCGACGACCCCCTCGTCCAACGGACGACGGACCGGCACTCGACGCAGACGCGAAAGTCCTTTCCTCGGCAGGGAATTACCGGCTGTACGCAATCCCACGTCGACGGAGTAGCTGATGGTGCGGGCCGAATCGCTCAGCACACGAGCAAGATCGAAGCGATCTCCGATGCGCAGCGCGGCACCGATTTCATCGGCGTCCTGCGCGCGTAATTGATCCCGCGCTCGACCCGCGACGCGGTGCAGTTCGGTTCGGACGTCCAGTAGTCGTCCGTGCGCGAACGCCAAACCACCGCCGGGCGATTCGGGTCCGAGACCGGGCATCCCGTCGGTGAGTTGGGCAATGGCGAGCGCGTCGAGGAGCTGGACGTCCCGCAATCCGCCGCGACCACTCTTCAGATCGGGCTCGGCGCGGTGTGCGATTTCTCCGCTGCGTGTCCACCGACCGCGGGTCTGCTCGATCAGCTCGTCGAAGCGTCCGCGAATTCCGTTGCGCCACTGGCGACGTACGCCGCCGATGAGTAGATTGCTCAATTCGACGTCACCGGCGATGTGGCGAGCTTCCAGCATTCCGAGCGATGCCGTCATGTCGGCCGCGGCCACCTGGAGAGCCTGGGGCACCGTGCGCACGCTGTGATCGAGCTTGATGTGGGCGTCCCACAGCGGATACCAGAGCTTGTCTGCGACGTCGGACACGATTCTCGGTTCCAGATCGTCGTGCAGGAGTATCAGATCGAGGTCCGAGTAGGGCAGCAGCTCGCGGCGCGCCAGACCGCCGACTGCGACGATGGCGAAGCCCGAGTCCGGTTTGATACCGAGCTCGGCACCTTTGGTGGTCAGCCAGAACTCGTGAAGATCGACCAGAGCCTGCCTCAGCGACGGAGCATCGAGACGACGATTGCGCGTGCCGCCGTCGAGTAGTTGTTTCCTGGCGCGCGCGAGATCTGCTGCAGCATCGCTCGTGCTCTTCGACGCGGAGCCCGTGGAGACCGAAGGCCCCGATCCTGACGCTTTCGCGCCAGAACCGGGGCCCCCGGCCCGAGACCCTTTGGGGTCAGAGTGCATCGGCGCCACGTTCTCCGGTGCGGACCCGGATGACCGAGTCGACCGGGGAAACCCAGACCTTGCCGTCACCGATCTTGCCGGTACGGGCTGCCTCGACGATGACCTCGACGACCTTCTCGACAGCAGCGTCGTCGACGACTACCTCGACACGCACCTTCGGAACGAAGTCCACCGAGTACTCCGCACCTCGATACACCTCGGTGTGGCCCTTCTGACGGCCGTAACCCTGAACTTCACTGACAGTCATTCCGAGTACGCCGGCCTGCTCCAGCCCCGTCTTGACGTCCTCCAGGGTGAACGGTTTGACGATTGCCGTGATCAGCTTCATTTTTGAATCCCTTCACAAGACCTCGAGTGCCCGTTGTCGGACGGTGCAGCGTTCACGTCTATCTCTACCTTGTCAGGCGAAATCATATGCAGTCTCGGCGTGCTCGGCCTCGTCGATGCCGTTCGCCTCCTCCTCGTCGGTCACACGCCAGCCGAGGGGCTTGAGTGCGAAGGCGATGACAGCGGTGACGATTGCGGTGAAGATCAACGCGAACAGTGCGATGACGATCTGCACGACGAGCTGCTTGTAGTCGCCCCCGTAGAAGAGGCCGGTCTCGGAGCCGAGGAAGCCGATTCCGATGGTTCCCCACAGGCCGGCAACGAGGTGCACGCCCACGACGTCGAGCGAGTCGTCGTAGCCGAACTTGAACTTCAGGCCGACTGCAAGAGCAGAGAGAACACCGGCGATGACGCCGAGGATCATGGCACCGACGGGCGTCAGTGCGCCCGCGGCCGGGGTGATGGCGACCAGACCGGCAACGATGCCCGAGGCGGCACCGAGGCTGGTGGCGTGCCCGTCACGGATGCGCTCGGTGATGAGCCAGCCCGCGATGGCAGCTGCGGTGGCGGCAGTGGTGTTGACCCAGGCCACGCCGGCGATACCGTCGGCCGCGAATGCCGAGCCTGCGTTGAATCCGAACCAACCGAACCAGAGCAGTGCAGCACCGAGCATGACGAACGGCAGGTTGTGCGGGCGGTAGGCGACCTTGCCGAATCCGGCGCGCTTGCCGATGATGATCGCCAGAATCAGGCCGGCGATACCGGCGTTGATGTGCACCACGGTGCCACCCGCGAAGTCGATGGGGGCCACGTTGGCGACAGTGTCACCGTCGTCGTTGACCATCGTTCCGAAAATCTTTGCAGCCAGACCCTTTTCGGACCCGGAGAGCAGTCCGCCGCCCCACACCATGTGGGCCAGCGGGAAGTACGCGAGGGTGACCCAGATGCCGGCGAAGGCGAGCCACGTGCCGTACTTGACTCGGCCGGCGATCGAGCCACTGATCAGCGCGACCGTGATGATCGCGAAGGTGACCTGGAACGCCACGTCGATGATGTTGGCGTATCCCCATGCACCGGCGATGTAGTTGCCGTCGGCACCGGTGATCGAATCCTTGAGTCCGAAGAACTCGAACGGGTTCGCGAAGACCCCGCCGATGTCCTGAGTTCCGTACGACATCGACCAACCCCACAGGAAGTAGATGATCGAGACGACGGCCATTGCTCCGAACGACATCATCATCATGTTCAACACGGACTTCGACTGCGACATACCGCCGTAGAAGAACGCCAAGCCCGGCGTCATCAGCAGTACCAGCGATGCTGCGATCAGCATCCACGCGGCGTTGCCGGAGTTGGCCAACATATCCTCGGGACTCACGTACACCCTCCATTCTCCTGCACACCGGTTGGCGCGCCGTTACGCAAGAAGACTGGTTTCACGAAGTTTCATCCGTGACACTCGGGTGTTTCGGACATGTGAACGCATGACCGGATTCTGTTGCTAAAAGGTTTCGTGCTGGCTTTTGTGCTTTTCACCCGGTCCGTGGGCGACCCGATGAGTCGATCAACCGAGCAGTGCGTCGACGAATGCACCCGGCTCGAACGGAGCCAGATCGTCGGCACCCTCGCCGAGACCGACGAGTTTGACCGGGACTCCCAGTTCTCGCTGAACCTGGAAAACGATGCCGCCTTTGGCAGTTCCGTCGAGCTTGGTCAGCACCACACCGGTGATGTCGACGATCTCGGCGAACACGCGCGCCTGAGTCAGCCCGTTCTGGCCGACTGTCGCGTCCAGCACGAGCAACACGTCGTCGACATGAGCCCGCTTCTCGATGACACGCTTGACCTTGCTCAGCTCGTCCATCAGACCCGACTTCGTGTGCAGCCGACCGGCGGTGTCGACGAGAACCACGTCGACCCCGTTCTCGATTCCCTTGCTCACGGCGTCGAACGCCACAGCGGCCGGGTCTGCGGCCTCCTTGCCACGGACAACCTCGGCACCCACTCTCTCCGCCCAGGTCTGCAACTGATCCGCCGCAGCCGCGCGGAAAGTGTCGGCGGCTCCGAGCAGCACCCTCCGGCCGTCCGCGACCAATACGCGAGCGAGCTTGCCGGTGGTGGTGGTCTTGCCGGTGCCGTTGACTCCGACGACCAGCAACACCGCAGGCGTGCCCTCATGAGGAAGCGCGCGAATCGAGCGATCGAATTCCGGGTGCAGCTGCGCCACCAGAATTTCGCGCAGCAGCGCTCGCGCGTCCGCTTCGGTGCGAATGCTGCGAGCGGCCATCTGCTCGCGCAGGGTGCGCATGATCTCGGCTGTGGTCGCCGAACCGATATCGGCGATCAGCAGGGTGTCCTCGACCTCCTCCCAGGAATCCTCGTCCAGGTCGCCGCCGCCGAGCAGTCCGAGCAAGCTCTTGCCCACCGCGGACTGAGATCGAGCGAGGCGACCACGGAGGCGGTCGAGACGACCCTCGGTGGGATCGATGGTGTCCAGTCGAGGAGCAGGAGCCTCGGCGTCCGGGAGGGGCTCCGGCACTGCGGGCTCGGCGGGCACCGCGGGTTCGACAACCGGTACCTCGGGCTCGACGACCGGAGCCTCGGGCTCGGCGACCGGAGCCTCCGGTTCGACCGTCTCCGGCTCGACCGGGGTGGTCTCGACAGGCTTCTCGATAGGCGGGACGGGCTTCGAGACAGGCGGGACGGGCTTCTGAGCAGGTGGGACGGGCTCGGCGGTCGCGGTCCCCTGACTGAAGGAGAAACCGCTACCAGCGGTGTATCCGCCGGATCTGTCCTTGGTGGCCGCATCCTCGATCCGTGCGGTCTCGTCCGACTTGAGCGAGACTCGCCGTCGACGGGAGAGCACCAGCCCCGCGACGAGAACGACCAGTAGGACTGCGGCGATCGCCGCGACGATGATCCACGCTTGGTTACTCACGCACTCCATCCTGTCAGGCGATCATGTCCGTTCGACACCCGTGGTGCTCTGCCCGAGAAATGCGCTGTCCCCTACCCGAGCCGTGTCGATAGCATCTCCGGCATGGAGTGGACCACGGTGCGCGATGCCGACCGATTGACGGAGATGTTCGGCGAGCCGAGCTTTCGAGCCGCGAACAAGGACCGCGGCACGCTGCACCCGCTGGACGTGCAGTGGCTCGCTGCCTCGCCGTTCTGTCTGATGGGGACCTCGGACGCGAGCGGACGATGTGACGTCTCCCCGAAGGGCGACCCGCCCGGCAGCCTGGTCCACGTCATCGACGACGCCACGATCGCGCTTGCCGAACGGCCCGGCAACCGTCGGATGGACGGGTACCGCAACATTCTCGAGAATCCGTTCGTCGGGCTGAACTTCTTCGTGCCCGGGCGAGGTGACACCCTGCGGATCGCCGGTCGCGCGTCGCTGGTCACCGATGCACCGTTCTTCGACGAATTGCAGGTCAAGGGCCACCGACCGATCATGTGCGTGGTCGTCGACATCGAGCAGGTGTTCCACCACTGCGCCAAGGCATTCATGCGGTCCAAGTTGTGGCAGCCGGAAACGTGGGACGCGGAGTCGATTCCCGACGTCGCATCGTTGACGAAGGCGTTGATCCCCCAGGCTCCCGAGACCGTCGAGGAGCTGCGCGAATACTACGGACCGTCGTACGCCGAGCAGCTCTACCCTCAGCAGTGAGCGCCTGTACCGGTCCTACGAGACCGTGTCCGCCTCGACGACGGGTTCGGTCTCCGGCTCGGCTACATCAACGGCGACTCGTTCTCGGTTCAGTCGCTGCGAGATGACCGTGGTGATGCCGTCTCCGCGCATGCTGACGCCGTACAACGCGTCGGCCACTTCCATCGTCGGCTTCTGGTGCGTGATGACGATCAGCTGCGACTTCTCGCGGAGCTGCTCGAACAGCCCGATCAGTCGACGCAGGTTGGTGTCGTCGAGTGCAGCCTCGACCTCGTCCATGACGTAGAACGGCGACGGCCGAGCGCGGAAGATGGCCACCAGCATGGCCACCGCCGTCAGGGATTTCTCTCCGCCCGAGAGCAGCGACAACCGCTTGACCTTCTTGCCCGGAGGACGCGCCTCCACTTCGATTCCCGTGGTGAGCATGTCCGACGGGTCGGTCAGAATCAGCCGACCTTCGCCGCCGGGAAAGAGTTTGGCGAACACTCCGGTGAATTCTCGTTCGACGTCCAACCAGGCCTCGGTGAAGACCTGCAGAATGCGATCGTCGACGTCGGCGACAACGCCGAGCAGATCCTTTCGCGCCGACTTCACGTCCTCGAGTTGAGTGGACAAGAAGTTGTACCGCTCTTCGAGAGCGGCGAACTCCTCGAGGGCCAACGGGTTCACCTTGCCGAGGGTGGCGAGATCACGTTCGGCGCGCTTGGCCCGCTGCTCCTGGGTGGCGCGGTCGAACGGCATCGGGGCGGGTGCCACCACCTGCTCACCGCGTTCCCTGGCGGCCTCGTACTCTGCCATCTCGAGCTCGGTCGGGGGCAGTGCCACGTCGGGACCGTATTCCGCCACCAGATCGTCGAGGCCGATTCCGTGCTGCTCGAGAATCGTCGTCTCGAGTTGTTCGATGCGCAGCGCAGCCTGCGCGCGGGCGACCTCGTCTCGGTGGACGGCGTCGGTGATCGAGGCGAGCTGACCCTGCAGCGCCCGAACCTGTTCCTTGACTTTGTCGAGTTCGACTGTGCGCGTGCTGCGTTCAGCGGACAGCTCGTCGCGCCGTCGTGCCGCCGCGGCGACGACCGAGGCCAATCGAGAAGCGACCTCCTCGCCCGATTCGCCGACGGCGGCTGCCACTGCGGCTGCGTGCCGCCGGGCCGCGCTCTCGCGTTCGGCTCGCGCCCTGGCCTCCCGTTCGGCCCGGGCCGCCCGACGTAGCGAATCGGCTCGGCCCCGCACCGACTGCGCGCGCTCCTCGGCGGTTCGTACGTTCAGTCGCGCCTCGACCTCCACCGCGCGTACCTCGGTCAGCGCCGCAGCCGCCGTCTCGCGCTCCATCGTGGTGGCCGCGTCACCGTTCTCGCCGTCGCCTGCGAAGCCGCTCTGCTCGTCCTCGGCTGTCCGCAGACTGTCCTCGAGCTCGGCCAGGCGCGCAACCGCGTCTTCGCGACTCGATTCGGCCGAGCTGCGCTGCGTCGTCAATCGCGCTGACTCTGCGTGCGCCGAACGCGCCAACTGCCCCAATCGGCCCAACTGCTCGTACACAGCCGCCATCGCGGCATCGGATTCGTTGAGGGCGGCCAGAGCCTGCTCCGCCGATTCGCGTCGGTCGCGCTGCTCCGCCAACGCTCCCGAGAGCGCGGCGTCGAGTTCCTCTGCGCGGCGCACGGCAGCCGCGAGCTCCACTGTCGACGTGTCGATCGCGGACTGCACCTCGAGGGTGCTCGGTCGACGGTCCGATCCGCCCGTCACCCATCCCGGTTCGACGACGTCACCGTCCTTGGTCACCGCACGCAGGTCGCCGAACTCCGAGACGAGGCGATGTGCAGCATCGAGGGAATCCACGGCCACGACGCCATCGAGCAAGGCACTCATCGCCCCGGCCAGTCGATCCGGATATTCGATCAGGTCCAGGACCCAACGCGCGCCGCTCGGCAATTCTGCGTGGCGAATCGGCTGTGCCGCAACGGTACTGCTGTGCACGATGGCCGCTCGACCACCGTCTGCCGCTCGGAGTGCCAGCACGGCATCGCGCGCGGCGTCGAACGAATCGGCGTGCGCGGCATCGGCCGCGGGCCCCATGGCGACGGCCACCGCGATCTCGTACCCCGGCTCCACCGTGAGATGGGCGGCGAGAAGACCGGACAGACCGTCCTGCTGGTTCTCCACCAGCCACCCGGCACCGTCCTTGCGCTCGAGGCCCATGGTGAGCGCCTCGATCCTGGCCTCGAACGACGCCACCCTCTTCCCCGCGATACGTTCTTCGGCCTGCAGTTCCGACACGCGCGCGTCGGCATGGCGTAGTGCGGCGACAGCTCGCTCGTAATGAGTGTCGAGACTGAGCTCACTGGCGTCGAGGGTGCCGATCTGATCCTGGACGCTCTCGAATTCACGTTGAGCCGACTCGCCGCGCTCTCTGGCCTCGTCGATGGCAACCGACAGCCGCGCTACTTCGGCGTCGATGGACTCGACCTTGGTCCTGAAGGTGTCGACTCGACCGGACAGGCGCGCGAATCCTTCACGCCGGTCGGCCACCGCGCGCACAGCGGCGAGGTGGGCACGCTCGGCGGCTGCGGCAGCGGATTCGCGGTCGGCGAGCTGCTCACGGGCCGCTTCGAGGGTCTCGCGCGCCATCTCGACGGCTTCGACCAGTTCCAATTCCTCCTCGGCGACGCGCTCGGCCTGCGCTTCGAGCTCGTCCGGATCCTGCCCACGCCCGGTGCTCTGGACGGCGTCCAGATGCCGAGCACGTTCGTGCGCGATGCGTACCGTCGCATTCACGCGTTCGGCCAGCGCAGAGAGACGAAACCACGTCTGTCCGGCCGCCTCGGCGCTCGGTGTCAGCCGAGCCACCGCCTGCTCGTGTTCCGCGAGCGCCACGGTGCCGGCTTCCAGGGCATCCTGCACCATCGCATACTGCTCGCGAGCTGCTTCCTCGTCCTGGGTCTGGTTCGCGAATTCTTCCCGTCTGGCCACCAGATCGTCGGCAACCAGTCTCAGCCGGGCATCACGCAGATCCGCCTGCACGGTCTGCGCGCGGCGGGCCACCTCAGCCTGTCGGCCCAGTGGCTTGAGTTGACGGCGAAGTTCGGTGGTCAGGTCCGTCAACCGCGCGAGATTGGCCTGCATCGCGTCGAGCTTGCGGACCGCCTTTTCCTTGCGTTTGCGGTGCTTGAGCACCCCGGCGGCTTCTTCGATGAAGGCCCGTCGATCCTCGGGTCGTGATTCCAGGATCGCCGCCAGCCGCCCCTGCCCGACGATGACGTGCATCTCGCGGCCGATACCGGAGTCGCTGAGCAACTCCTGGACGTCCATCAACCGGCACGAACTGCCGTTGATCTCGTATTCACCGGCACCGTCGCGGAACATGCGTCGGGTGATCGAGACCTCGGAGTAGTCGATCGGAAGTGCACCGTCCGAGTTGTCGATGGTCAAAGTCACCTCGGCGCGACCGAGCGGTGCGCGCCCGGACGTACCCGCGAAAATGACGTCTTCCATCTTTCCACCGCGCAGCGCCTTGGCACCTTGTTCGCCCATCACCCAGGTCAGGGCGTCCACGACGTTGGATTTCCCGGAACCGTTGGGGCCGACCACACAGGTGATCCCGGGCTCGAAACGAAGAGTCGTCGCCGAAGCGAAGGACTTGAAGCCCTTGAGCGTCAGACTCTTGAGATACATAGCGTCCGTACTTTACCGGTACGACGCAGCGATGTGCGCCGAGCCATCGACGGAAGACGGGGTCACCGTTCGACGAAGCCCTTGAGTCCGCCGCGGGCGCTCTCCCAACTCTCGACGACCAGAGTGACCGTGCCCGGGGTGCTGCGACCTCGGAGCAGGCCCAGGAGCGCGTCGAGGCGCTCCCGTGGTCCCTCCGCAATCACCAGGACTCGGCCGTCCGCGTGGTTCGTCGCGTGACCGACCAGTCCGAGCTCGAGTGCACGCGAGCGAGTCCACCACCGGAATCCGACGCCTTGCACCGTGCCGTGCACCCATGCCGTCAGCCGTTCGTCGGTCATGCCGGGCTCACCTCACGAACGGATCCGTCGAAACTCGTTGCGTACAAGGAGTTGGAATCGAATCCGACTCCGCCGAATGCCACCGACGAGGTCAACGGAAGACCGGTCGCCACCACACACGACGATCCCGACGAGGGATCGACGCGAACGACCCGTCCCGCGAGATTCTGTGCGAGATAGACCATTCCGTCGTCACCGACGGTCAGGTCGTCGGACATGGTGAGTGGTCCGAATCCGTCGATGCGAATGCGCTCGGACGGCCCAGCGGGATCCTTCTGGTCGAGTACGGTCACTGTTGTTTCCGGATCGAAGGTGTTGGCCACGTAGATCTTTCCGTCGGCGATACCGATGCCGTTGGCAGAACCCAGATCGGTCCGCACCGTCGACACCGAGCCGTCGGTAGCAATGCGAGTCAGTCCCGACGTGGCACCGAGATTGCGGGTGGTGAACAGATCACCCGCGGCGGAGCGGGCCAGCCCGTTGGGCATGGTCAGGCCCGACGCGTACGTCGACCTCGCCCCCGTGTCCAGATCGATCTTCTCGATCGTGCCGGTGCGCAGGTCGAAAAGCCCTGCGGCAGCGCTGTTTCCGGTCGTGAAGAACAGCGAGTTCGCGTCCCGTACCAGTCCACCGGGTGACTCGACGCCCGACACGAGGGTGCCCCGATCTCCGGTCGGCGTGACGGTACGGAGCGCGCCCGGTCCGATCGGCGAGATCTCGGAAACGACCATGGAACCTTTTCCGTCGAACTCCAGGTTCTCCAGCATCCCGAATCCCGACGCCACAGTTCTCACCGACCACGGCGTACAGGTGCTCGACGCCTCCGCGGTGGGCGGCAGGGCAGCCGACGCGGCGAGAACCAGGCCCGCCACGACGGCGGCTGCCCCCACCTTCATCAGGCGTCCACGTCGATGTCCAGGTTGATCGTGGTGCCGGCCTTCAGGGTTCGGCCGACCGTGCACACTTTGTCGATCGCGCGTTCGACGACGGTCAGCAAGCGTTGCTGCGCCTCGGGGTCCATCGCGCTGAGGTCGACGCGGAGGATTTCGTTCAACTCGGGATAGCGCTCGTTCTCGCGATCGGCTGTTCCCGACACCTCGACGGTGGCGGAGTAGTCGTCACCGAGTCGACGGGAGAGGGGGACGTCGGAGCTCATGCCTGTACATGCCGCGAGGGCGATCTTGAGCAACTCCCCCGGTGTGAAGACGCCCTCGACCGACTCGGACCCGACCAGCACCTCGGCTCCACGCGAGCTGCGACCGGTGTATCGACGGGTACCTGTTCGCTCGACCCACAGTGTGGTCGGCGTGCTCTGTTCTGCCATGACGGAAATACTAGGCGGGTGGGGCGGGAGTGGAGCCTGCGGAACGACCCTGGACGCGGAGTGGAGCCTACGGAACGACCTTGTCGCGCTCAGTTACGGAGGTGTCGGGGTCTCGGCTGGCAGGTGGGGCAGCTGAACGACGAGCGGTTCATGAATTTCTCTCGTCTGATCGGCGCACCGCACCTCGAACAGGGCAGACCTTCCTGCCCGTACGCGTCGAGGGACCTGTCGAAGTAACCGGACTGTCCGTTGACGTTGACGTAGAGCGCGTCGAACGAGGTGCCGCCCTGTGCCAGGGCCTCTCCCATCACCGCGTGCACTGCGGTGAGCAGACGCCGAAGTGCAGGCCTGGTCAACGTGTCCGCAATACGATTACCGTGAATCTTGGCGCGCCACAGAGCTTCGTCTGCGTAGATGTTGCCCACACCCGAGAGGACTGTCTGATCGAGCAGCGCCCGCTTGATCTCGGTGTGCTTGCCGCGCAGCACATTCACCACGGATTCGGCATCGAACAGCGGGTCGATCGGGTCTCGGGCGATGTGCGCCACCGGTTCGGGTACCGGGGTGCCGTCCACCGTGACGATCGGGGCGAGTGCCCAGCCGCCGAATGTTCGTTGGTCGACGAATCGAAGATCTGTGCCGTCGTCGAGCCGTGCCCGAATCCTCAGGTGCTTCTCGTCCGGCGCAGACGGCGGCTGGACCAGCATCTGACCACTCATGCCCAGATGCACGACGGTTGCGAAGTCGCCGGGCTCCATCACCAGCCACAGGTACTTTCCGCGGCGCCGGGCCGAGGAGACGCGCTGACCCCGCAGCTGACCGATGAGATCGAGGCCACCGAGATCGTGTCGACGCACGGCGCGAGGGTGCAGCACTTCCACCGAGTCGATGGTCTTGCCCACCACATGGGATTCCAGACCGAGCCGGACGACTTCGACCTCGGGCAGTTCGGGCATCAGGAAGGGTTGATCGGGGGCGCGTCGGCTGCGGCAATATCGTTGCCCGACAGCGCATTCCACGCCAAGCTAGCGGCCTTCTGCTCGGCTTCCTTCTTCGATCGACCGACTCCGACGCCCCGCGGAAATCCACCGATCAACACGGTGGCAGTGAACTCTTTGTCATGATCGGGCCCGGTGGACGCGATTTCGTACGCCGGCACTCCGAGTGCGCGTTCTGCAGTCAGTTCCTGCAGGCTCGTCTTCCAGTCCAGACCTGCGCCGAGTTTGGGGGCACGGTCCAGCAGATCGGCGAACAGTGTCAGCACGACGGTACGAGCGACGTCGATTCCGTGCTGCAGGTGGATGGCACCCAGCATCGACTCCATGCCGTCGGCCAGGATGCTCGGCTTGTCGCGTCCGCCGGTCTGCTCCTCGCCCTTGCCCAGCAGCAGATGCCGACCCAGACCGCCCTCACCGAGACCACGCGCTACTTCCGCCAGCGCATGCATGTTGACCACACTGGCCCGAATCTTGGCCAGCTGCCCTTCGGACTTGCTGGGGTGCACCGCGTACAGGTGTTCGGTCACCGCCAGACCGAGCACCGAATCGCCCAGGAACTCGAGGCGCTCGTTGGTGGGCAGGCCGCCGTGCTCGTAGGCGAACGAACGATGAGTCAGTGCCAGAGTCAGCAAAGGTTCGGCCAGAGAAACACCGATAGCGGCGAGGAGCGACTCTCGGTCGTCCCCGCCGCCGACGGCAGTAGAACTATTCTTCTGTGAATCGTTGTTGTGCCGATCCACTACCTCGTTGGTCACGTATGCGGAATCAGACCGCTGCGACGACCTGGCGGCCCTTGTAGGTACCGCAGGAAGGGCACGCGATGTGGGGCAAGGTCTTCTCGCCGCAACCACGGTTGGGGCACGTCACGAGGGTGGGCGCAGTGGTCTTCCACTGGGCACGACGCGACCTCGTGTTGGAACGCGACATTTTGCGCTTCGGGACAGCCACTTACTTCTCCTCGGCTTCGTTGTTCACAAGTTCATTGCTCGGTTCTGGATCCACGCCAAATTTGGCTGCAAGACCAGCCCAGCGAGGATCAATTGTATCGTGACTGTGGCCGGATTCAGCAATCGCCAGGCGAACGCCACATTCTGGGCACAATCCCTCGCACTCGTCACTGCAGACGGGGTGGAGTGGGAGCTCCAACCCGACCGCGTCGACAATCACGGGTTCGAGGTCTATCAGGTCGTCGACGATGCGGTGAATCTCGTCCGCATCGGTCGTCTCCTCGGTGATGCTGTTGGGGTATGCGAACAGCTCGGTCAAGTAGACGTCGACATTGCCGCTGATCGGATCGAGGCACCGCGTGCACTCGCCGGCAGTGGCGGCTCGTACGGAACCGGTGACGAGAACGCCTTCCGATACCGCCTGCAACTGCAGATCGAGCGAGACCGGAACACCGGCTTCGATGGCGATGGCATCGAGGCCGATTCGGGAAGGAGCAGGAACCGTCCGCTCGATGGTCTTCGTCGACCCGGGTCGACGACCGAGGTTGAGGATGTCCAGAACGAATCCGTCGTCCAATTCAGGACGGGGCGTTCTCTTGAGCGGGGGCACGGCTGTTCTTCCTTACTGTCGGGATGCCTACTGTCGGTAAGCAACCCCACAACGGTACGCATGCATGCATACGAGGGCAAATCACCGCCCTCAATGGCGGCTGCGTCGGCCTTCCTGGCTGCCGTACGTGGGTTCGCCGTACGGCTCGCTGCCGTATTCCGGGACACCGGAACCGGTCCGAAGTTGCTGGCGTCCGCGGCCGACGGAGCGAATGGTGCCGCTGAGGAACTCCTCGAATTCTGCGAGCTTGGTGTCGACGTACACGTCGCACTCACTGCGCATACGATCGGATTCGGCGTGAGCACTGTCGATCACCCGCGCCGACTCGGCGTGCGCTGCTTGGACCACCTCGGTTTGAGACACCAACCGGTTCTGCTCGGCCGTACCGTCGGCCACCGATCGCTCGTAGGACAACGTGCCGGACTCGATCATCCGGTCGGCCTCGGTGCGGGCTCGAACGGTCAGTTCCTCGTACTCGCGCCGGCCCTCGAGCACCGTCCGCTCTGCTTCTGCCTCGGCATCGGCCACGAGCTGCTCGGCGTGTGCGGACGCCTCGGACACCATGCGGTCCGCCTGCGCCTTGGCATCGGCGAGGATGCGATCGGCAGAATCCCGAGCGTTCTCGACCGTGTCCTGAGCTTCGGCGTTGGCGGTGCCGACGGTCTTCTCCGCCGTCGCACGGGCATCACCCACCAGCTTGTCGCGATGGTCCAGAACGTCCTGCGCGTCGTCGAGCTCGCCGGGGATGGCGTCACGAACGTCGTCGAGCAGTTCCAGGACATCGCCGCGCGGGACGACACACCCGGCGGTCATCGGAACGCCGCGCGCCTCCTCGACAATGGCGACGAGCTCGTCGAGCGCCTCGAATACGCGGTACACCGGTTACCCCAATCGTCGAATCTGCCACCGTGCGAACCGACCGAGACGGTCGAGCCACCCAGTGCTCCGCCTCCCAGTCTGCCTGTCCGAACGGGCGTCGGCGCTATACCCGCCCGGTGTGTCGCTCTGTGACCTAGTCGGCAGCGCGCTCGGCGATACGAGTGGTCAGTCGCTCCTGGACGAACGGCGGCAGCATTCCGGTGACGTCTCCCCCGAAGGTCGCGACTTCCTTGATCAGCGAACTGGACAGAAAACTGTGCTGCGGATTCGCCGGGAGGAACAGGGTGTCCACCCCGGTGAGCGTTCGGTTCATCTGCGCCATCTGCAGCTCGTAGTCGAAATCGACCGAGCTGCGCAGACCCTTGACGATTGCCGAAATGCCTTCTTGCCGAGCGTAATCGACCAACAAGCCGTACCACGATCCGATCCTGACGTTGGGCAGATGTTCCGTCGCCACCTCGAGCATCTCGATTCGCTCGTCGATGCTGAACATGCCCTTCTTGTTCTTGTTCACCATCACCGTGACCACCACCTCGTCGAACGCGGCCGCGGCGCGCTCGAAGATGTCGAGATGACCATTGGTCACCGGGTCGAAGGATCCAGGACACAGTGCGCCAGTCATGCCCGCGAACTTATCAGCCGATGCAGGGCCCGATCGTCACGAACGTGCCGCAATCTCGATTCGACTCTCTCCGTACTTCTTCGACTTCTCCGGGACGAGACCGTTCGGCCACTCCGTCTCCGGCGAACGCGAGGACCGCTCGAGCACCACAACGGCCTCGGGTGCGAGCCATCCCCCGGTGACCAGCCTGTCCAACAGACCCGTCACCGCGTTGTCGGTGACGGCATACGGCGGGTCCGCGAGCACCAGGTCGTATTCCGTGTCCGGGACCCCGGCCAGGACCGAGGCCACCGGGGCGCACCTGACCGATGCGCCGGGTAACCCGACCGAGTCGATGTTCCTGCGCACCACCGCCGCCGCACGAGCGTCCGATTCGACCAACACCGCCGACGAGGCTCCGCGCGAGAGCGCCTCGAGCCCGAGCGCCCCAGAGCCTGCGAACAAATCGAGAACCGCGGCACCGTCGAGGTCCATCCGGCTTTCCAGCGAGCTGAACAAGGCTTCCCGCACCCGCTCGGACGTCGGGCGGGTGCCCTGGCCCGGAACCGACAGCCGTCGCCCCCCGGCCACACCCGCCACGATCCGCGTCATTCGTTCCCGGCCTCTTCGCCCGTCGACCCCCCACCGACGACGACGAGCAGATCTCCACCCTCGACCTGTTGAACACCGGAGATCGCCAACCGGGACACAGTGCCTCCACGGGGAGCGGTGATCGCGGCTTCCATCTTCATCGCCTCGATGGTGGCGATGGTGTCACCGGCCGAAATCTTCTGTCCCTCTTCGACGGCCAGAGTGACCACACCGGCGAACGGTGCCGGGATGTGACCGGAATTGGACCTGTCCGCCTTCTCGACCGTGGGTGCCTCGCTCGAGATCGATCGATCACGGACCGACACCGGACGCAGCTGCCCGTTGAGAATGCACATGACGGTACGCATGCCACGCTCGTCCGGATCGGAGATCGCTTCGAGCCCGATGAGCAGTTCGACGCCCTTCTCGAGGGCCACTCGATGCTCCTCACCTTGACGCAGACCGTAGAAGAACTGGTTCGCGGACAGGCGCGTCGTATCGCCGTACTTCTCCCGGTGCGCAGCCAATTCCGCAGTGGGGCCGGGAAACAGCAAGCGGTTCAGTGTCTGACGACGTTGCGCCGAGGTGCCGTCGAGGCTCTTCTCGTCTTCCTCGGACAGCGGCGTGACCGGCTTTCCGGGGCCACGACCTTCGAGTGCCTTGGTGCGCAACGGTTCCGGCCATCCGGCCGCAGGTGTGCCCAGATCTCCTCGGAGGAATCCGATCACCGAATCGGGGATGTCGTATCGACTCGGATCCTCGGCGAATTCTTCGGCCGACGCCCCTGCCCCGACCAGCGCCAATGCCAGGTCGCCGACGACCTTGGAACTCGGCGTCACCTTGGTCAGACGACCCAACATCCGATCTGCTGCAGCGTAATTGGCCTCGACCGTCTCGAACCGGTCACCGAGTCCCAGCGAAATGGCTTGCTGCCGCAGGTTCGAGAGCTGGCCGCCGGGGATCTCGTGGGTGTAGACGCGGCCCGTCGGAGCCGGCAGACCGGACTCGAAGGGCGCGTACACCTTTCGGACGGCTTCCCAGTACGGCTCGAGGTCGCAGACGGCCTGCAGATCCAGCCCGGTGTCCCGGTCGGTGTGCGCCGCTGCTGCGACGATCGCCGACAGCGCGGGCTGACTCGTAGTCCCGGCCATCGCCGCACTGGCACCGTCGACGGCGTCGGCACCGGCCTCCCACGCCGCCAGGTAGGTCGCGAGCTGACCGCCGGGCGTGTCGTGCGTGTGGACGTGCACGGGGAGGTCGAAGTTCGACCGCAGCGCCGTCACCAACGTCTTGGCCGCCGGTGCCCGCAGCAGGCCCGCCATGTCCTTGATGGCGAGCACATGAGCGCCCGCGTCGACGATCTGTTCGGCCAACTTCAGGTAGTAGTCGAGGGTGTACAGGTCCTCGTTCGGATTCGACAGGTCCCCGGTGTAGCTCAGCGCCACTTCGGCGATCGCAGTGCCGGTTTCGCGTACCGCGTCGATTGCGGGCCGCATCTGATCGACGTTGTTCAGAGCATCGAAGATGCGGAAGATATCGATTCCGGTGTCGGTCGCCTCGGCAACGAAACTACGAGTCACCTTCTCTGGATACGGGGTGTAACCGACAGTGTTCCTGCCACGCAGCAGCATCTGAATCGCGATGTTGGGCACAGCTTCTCGCAGACTCGCGAGCCGCTCCCACGGATCCTCGTGCAGGAATCGGAGCGCCACATCGTAGGTCGCTCCGCCCCACGCCTCGATGGAGAGCAACTGCGGCGTCGTACGCGCCACGTACGGAGCCACCCCGAGCAGTCCGCTGGTGCGCACACGTGTGGCCAACAAGGACTGGTGTGCATCACGGAAGGTGGTGTCGGTGACGCCGAGCGCCTTTTGGTTACGCAGATCCCGGGCGAAGCCCTCGGGCCCGAGCGCGAGCAGCCGCTGACGCGAACCGTCGGGAATCGGCGCGGAGAAGTCGACCGCCGGAAGTTTGTCGTGCGGGTACACCGGAGACGGACGCTCACCGTGCGGCTTGTTGACCGTCACATCCGCCAGGTAGGTGAGAATCTTGGTGCCCCGGTCACCCGAGGACCTCGACGTCAGCAGTTCCGGGCGCTCCTCGATGAACGAGGTGGTGACACGGCCTGCAGTGAAGTCGGGGTCGACCAGCACGGCCTGCAGGAACGGAATGTTGGTCGCAACGCCGCGAATTCTGAACTCCGCCACCGCACGTCGAGCCCGCGCCACGGCGGTGTCGAAATCACGACCACGGCAGGTGAGCTTGACGAGCATGGAATCGAAATATGCGCCCACCTCGGCACCGAGCGTCGTGCCACCGTCGAGTCGAACCCCGGCACCACCGGGAGTGCGGTAGGCAGTGATCCGGCCGACGTCCGGCCGAAAACCGTTCGCCGGATCCTCGGTGGTGATGCGGCACTGCAATGCGGCACCGCGCAAGACGATGTTCTCCTGCGCCAGACCGAGATCCGCCAGCGTCTCCCCCGATGCGATCCGCAGCTGAGACTGCACCAGGTCCACATCGGTCACCTCTTCGGTGACCGTGTGCTCCACCTGAATCCGCGGATTCATCTCGATGAAGACGTGATTGCCGCGCGTGTCGAGCAGAAACTCCACGGTGCCGGCGCACGAGTAGTTGATCTGTTTGGCGAACGCCACGGCGTCGGCACAGATCCTCTCCCGCAGTTCCGCAGGCAGATTCGGTGCCGGTGCCAGCTCGATGACCTTCTGGTGCCGACGCTGCACGCTGCAGTCACGCTCGAACAGATGCACCACGTTGCCCGCACCGTCGGCGAGAATCTGAACCTCGATGTGCCGGGGATCGATCACGGCCTGCTCGAGAAATACCGTCGCATCTCCGAAAGCCGACTCCGCCTCACGCGCAGCCGCTTCGATGGACTCACGCAACTGAGCAGGTTCGGCCACTCGTCGCATTCCTCGTCCGCCGCCGCCCGCCACTGCTTTGACGAACAAGGGGAAGGTCATCGTCTCCGACGCTGCGACGAGCTCGTCGATGTCGGACGACGGTTCCGACGACGCCAGCACCGGAAGCCCGGCTGCTTTCGCGGCCGCGATGGCGCGAGCCTTGTTACCGGTCAGCTCCAGCACCTCGGCGGAGGGACCGACGAAGGTGATGCCGGCATCGGCGCACGCAGCGGCGAGATCCGGGTTCTCGGACAGGAATCCGTACCCGGGGTACACCGCATCGGCCCCACTGCGTCGAGCGGCTGCGACGATTTCGTCGACCGACAGGTACGCCCGTACCGGATGGCCCTTCTCCCCGATCTGATACGCCTCGTCCGCTTTAGTCCGGTGCACCGAGTTTCGGTCCTCGAACGGGAACACCGCAACGGTGGAGGCACCGAGTTCGTAGGAAGCGCGGAAGGCACGGATCGCGATCTCGCCGCGGTTGGCAACCAAAACTTTGGAGAACATTGGCTCAACTTACCCGGCAGCATCGGCCTTCGAGGCGTACTGATCTCAGCATGCGAGACGAATCGGCCGATTTTCCTCGACTGAAACGGTGCAGTGAGCGTTTCGTGTCGGTCAGGACTTCTGAAGGTAGTCGACTCGGTCGGATCGCCAGGCCGACCGCATCATCGATGCGATGCCGGGATCGTTCGCCAGCGACGGGTCCCGTGCGAACAACGTTCGCGCGCAGTCCTGCGCGTCGGCGATGATGTCCTCGTCGTCGATGAACGAGAGCAGCCGCAGGCCGCTGACGGTTCCGGACTGCGCGGCCCCGAGCACGTCACCTTCGCGCCGGGTGGCGAGGTCGAGTTTCGCCAGTTCGAAGCCGTCGTTGGTAGCGGCCACGGCCTCGAGCCGAGCGAAGGAACCGCCCATCGGACTGAGGTAGCTGATCATGATGCACAGACCCTGGTGCCCACCGCGACCGATGCGGCCACGTAGCTGGTGGAGCTGACTGACCCCGAATCGGTCGGCGTCCATGATCACCATGACCGTCGCATTGGGAACGTCGACGCCCACTTCGACCACCGTCGTACACACGAGGACGTCGATCTCGCCGGAGTTGAACTCGGACATGGTGATGTCCTTGTCGTCGCCGGAGAGCCGCCCGTGCAGCAACCCCACCCGAAGATCGTTCATCGGACCGGCCGCGAGGGTGTCGTACAGATCCACCGCGGCCGTGGTCTCCGGCCCGTTGTCCGATTTCGACGCGTTCTTCTTACCCGTCTCTGCGTCGTCGCCGTCGCCGATCCGAGAACAGACCACGTAGGCCTGACGTCCGGCCGCAACTTCTTCTCGAATGCGTTGCCACGCTCGATCCACCCACGCCGGCTTGACCCTGGCAGGCACCACGTTGCTGATGATCGGCGACCGGCCACGCGGGAGTTCGGTGAGTACAGACGTTTCGAGATCGCCCAGTGTGGACATCGCGATGGTGCGCGGGATCGGCGTCGCCGTCATCACGAGTAGGTGCGGACTGGTGTTGCCGCGGGCCTTCGCCCGCAACGCATCTCGCTGTTCGACACCGAATCGGTGTTGTTCGTCCACGACGACCATCGCGAGATCGAGAAACTCCACGCGGTCCTCGATCAGGGCGTGGGTACCGATCACGATGCCGGCGTCTCCGGTCACGGCATCGAGCAGTGCGGACCGCTTGGCCGCAGTGGACATCGAACCGGTCAACAGCGCGACCTTGGTCGCGAGCTCGTGCGATCCGAGCTCACCACCGGCCGCAAGACTGCCGAGCATCGATCTGATCGACCGCGCGTGCTGCGAGGCGAGCACCTCGGTCGGTGCCAGCAACGCACACTGATGACCGGCATCGATCACCTGCAGCATCGCCCGAAGCGCGACGATGGTCTTGCCCGAGCCCACCTCGCCCTGCAACAGACGCGACATCGGATGTGGTGCCGCCAGATCGTTGGCGATCTCGGCCGCGACGTCGCGTTGACCGGCCGTCAACTCGAACGGCAGCCGTCGATCGAATTCCACGGCTATACCGTCGGTGATCGGTGGGCATCGCGCCGCGACCCTGGTGGATGCGTCTTTTCGACGGTCTGCGAGCACGAGCTGAACGGCCAGCGCCTCGTCGAATTTCAGCCGCTCACGTGCGGAGTCCTTGTCCTGCGCGGTATCCGGGAAATGGACCGATCGCAGCGCGGTGTCGATATCGACGAGCCCGCGTTCTCTGCGTACCGACTCGGGCAGTGGGTCGGTCACATCGTCGAGTTGGTCCAGGACCTGACGCACGCACCGCATGAACGTCCAACTCTCGACGTCCTTGGTCGCCGCGTAGATCGGGACGAACGCCCGGTCGAACACCGACATGTCGACGGACCCGGAGGCGTCGACCGCACCGCGGGCCAGGCCGGCCAGTGTTCCGCCGCCGACGATGCGACCCGCAGGTACCACGGCACCGTCGTTGTCGTCGCCGCCGAGGATGACGTAACTGGGATGGGTGAGATTCCACCGCTTGCCGAAGTACTTCACTTTGCCGGAGAACATTCCTCGTCGCCCCGGGACGACGACGTGTTTGAGCTTGTGCGGGCTGAAGAAGGTGGCTTCGATTCGCTGTCCGTCGGCGGCCAGTGTCACTGCGAGAAACTGGCCGTTGCGATTCTTCATCGAGCGCAGCGTTGCGGACTCCACCGTGGCCACGATGGTGATGTGATCCCCTTCCGGCGGTTCGCTTTCGCCGAGCTCGGAACCGTGCGTCATGTAGCGATGGGGATAGTGCCGCAACAGATCCTCGACGGTATGGATACCGAAAGTGTCTGCGAGCGGGGTCGCCGCCGCGACTCCGAGAACGTCATCGAGCCGGTCCACCAGCGTTGCCATAGCCGAAATTCCCTATTCCACTCCGAATTGGACGAGATCGCCCGGCTGCCCACCCGAGTAGACCACCACGTCGACCCCGGGATGCGCGCGCGTGACGTACTCGGCGAGCTGGGCACCGAAACCGTCCGAAGCCTGCACCCCGACCAGCACGGTCACCATTTCTCCTCCGGTGGCCAGAAGCTGATCGAGCAACCGGCACCCGGCGTCGAGCGGACGAGCGGCAACGATCACCACCTCTTGTCCTGCCAGACCGATGCTGTCACCCGGCTCGCACGTACCCACCCAGGTGAGCGAGCGTTCCTGTGCGATGCGCAGTGAACCCCACCTCGTGCCGGCTGCCGCTTCGGACATCGTGAAGGCATCGTCGACCGCGGCCCTGGCGGCGTCGTGGACAGCGAGCGCCGCCAAACCCTGCACCATCGCCGAGCACGGCAGCATCATCACGTCCTTGCCGTCGGCTCGGGCGGCAGCACCGACGGCAACGAGCTCCTGCGCCGACAACGCCCCGTTCGGCAACACCAACACCTCGCGGTGCTTCGATCCGACGATGGCGCGCAGCAGTACAGCGGAGTCGATCGGCTCGTCGCACCGCACCACCGTCGCGCCTTCCTGAACGTAGAGATCCGCAGCACCGTCGCCGGCCGCCAGCGCCAAGATATCGCGACCCACCGACAGGGCCGGTCCGCGGCGTGCGTCGTGCGCGGCCTCGGAATCGAACTCGGACAGACCGAAGCACGAGATGCGCACCCCGCGAACGTGTCCGGTGCCGATACCGCGCTCGACGGCAGCGCCCGGGTTTGCGGTGTGGACGTGCGCGGACCAGGCCCCGGATCCATCACCGGCCACCACGACGGAATCGCCGAGGTCGGACAGGGCCGCCCGAAGTGCGGTTGCTTGCGCGTCGTCGATGCCGTGGACGACGTAGACCACCTCGTACCCCAGGGGCCGGCCCTGCGAGGACCCCACCGTCTCGGGTGCTCCGACACATCCGTTCACCACGCTCGACCCGTCGCCGGTCGATGCTCTGTCCCGATCGTGTGGGCGACGGTAACGCCTGCGTGGCGGGGTGCGGCCGGTCACCACTTCCACCAGCGCATCGAACACGACCGACAGCCCGAGCGCTCCGGCGTCCACGACCCCGGCCTCGCGCAGTTCCACGAGTTGGTCGGTCGTGCTGTCGAGGGCGCGGGCGGTGGCCTCGGCGATGTCGATCACCAGGGTGGACAGATCGACGTTGGCGTCGTGCGCCGCGGCATTGCGGTCGGCGGCGGCGAGAACGGTGAGCATCGTGCCCTCGACGGGAACACTGACCGCATCCGAGACCAGAACCTGCGCGCGTCGCAGCATCGCCTGGACGGAGACGGTGTCCAACGGACCGTCCGCTGCTGCCTCGGCAACCGCGCGCAGCAGCTGGGACGCGATCACTCCCGAGTTACCGCGGGCACCCGCTACCGCGCCGACGGCCAGTGCACGCCCGACGGCGCGGGTGTCCGCACCGGGCCCGGCTCCGCGCATCGACTCCACTGCGGCCCGGAAGGTGAACATCAGGTTGGTGCCGGTGTCCGAGTCCGGGATCGGAAAGACATTGAGCGCGTTGATCTCGTCGCACCGGGCGGTGAGGGAATCGACGCACCGGTAGGCCCACCGTCGTAGGGCCGGAGCATCGATCGAATCGAGTACGTCGACCACGTCGAGCAGCCTCCCCGCGTTGCATCGATACCCTTGTCCGTACTCCGGTCGCGGACAGTGCCCGAAGCTTAGTCGGGCAGGATGGTCGTGCGCGCTGTCATCGATCCCACAGCAGCGTCTGCGGTGGCAGTTTGGTGATTGCGGGCGGCGCCGCTATTCTTGCAGGGTTGCCTCGAGGCGATCTTCACGCATTGCAATTCTTGCATCTGCAGGCAGTTCGTTTCGATGTCTTCGACCACATGTATCGATCAACATCTATCAAGGAGTTCGCGACTATGGCTGCCGTCTGCGACGTATGCGCCAAGGGGCCCGGCTTCGGTAAGTCGGTCTCGCACTCGCACCGACGGACCAACCGTCGTTGGAACCCGAATATCCAGACCGTTCACGCTCAGGTTGCGCCTGGTAATTCCAAGCGCATGAACGTGTGCACCTCCTGCTTGAAGGCAGGCAAGGTGGTCCGAGGCTGATTCGAGCCTCGCTCTTCGTTTTCCTCCACGGCCTCGACTGCGTGCGAGAACTGTGCCCCGCTCCCGAATCTTCGGAGGCGGGGCACAGTCATGTGTACGCCTGATAGTCGGACGTCCATTAGAGTCCCTGACGTGAGTTATTCCGATACCGACATGTCCAGCAAGGTCAGCATCGAGGACGGCGTCCTGCGCATCGTCGTCGCCACCGAGGCCGGTGGTGCCTCACTCGACCTGGAGGGCATCGGCGCAGGTACCTCTGCGCTCCGCTCCGTGAATGCCGGCGAGACCGAGATCGGCAGCGTTCTTCTCATCGGGCGTGGACCCAATTTCTGCGCCGGTGGCAACGTACGCGACTTCGCCGGCGCAGCAGATCGCGGTGCGTTCGTCGGCTCCGTCGCAGACACGTTCCACGCATTCGTTCGTGAACTCGCCGCTGTCACGGTTCCTGTGGTCGCCGGTGTACACGGCTGGGCAGCAGGTGCCGGCATGAGCCTGGTGTGTCTCACCGATATCGCCCTCGGTGGACCGTCCACCAAGCTTCGCCCCGCGTATCCGTCGATCGGTTTCACCCCGGACGGAGGGATGTCGTGGACACTGCCCCGCATCGTCGGTTCGGGCCGCGCGATGGACATCCTGCTCAACGACTCGATCATCAACGGCGAAGAGGCAGTTCGACTCGGAATTCTCAGCCGACTGGTGGGCGACGACATCGTCGACAGCGAGGCCGAACGTCTCGCTCGAACACTTGCCGTGGGGCCGACGTCGGCCTACCGGGGAATCAAGGCGTTGCTGCAGAGGTCCGAATCCGCAACTCTGTCGGAACATCTCGATGCCGAAGCCGCGTCGATCTCGGCAGCCGCATCGTCACCGGCCGGACGAGAAGGCGTGGATGCGTTCGTCGAGAAGCGTCGTCCGGATTTCTCCTGAGCCGATCAGGGCAGCGTCCAATCGATCGGTTCGTTCCCGCCCTTCACCAACAACTCGTTCACGCGGCTGAAGGGCTTGGACCCGAAGAATCCGCGTGACGCGGACAACGGCGACGGGTGCGCAGATTCGATGTACGGCACGGATCCGAGCATCGGCTTCAGAGTCGCCGCGTCGCGTCCCCAGAGAACTGCGACCAGACCAGGTGCATCGGGACTCTCGGCCCGGGAGACGAGCGCGCGAATCGCCTGCTCCGTCACCGCTTCCCACCCCTTCTTTCGGTGCGATGCGGCCTGCGAGGGTTCGACGGTGAGCACTCTGTTGAGCAACATCACGCCGCGATCCGACCAGGGCGTGAGGTCACCGGTGCTCGGCGTGGGCAACCCCAGGTCGTCGGAGTACTCCTTGAAGATGTTGCTCAAGCTCCGAGGTACCGGCCTGACGTCCGGTGCGACGGAAAAGCTCAGTCCTACAGCATGTCCCGGTGTCGGGTACGGATCCTGGCCGACGATGAGGACCCGCACCTCGTCGAAGGGATAGTGAAACGCGCGCAGAACGTTCTCCCCCGCGGGCAGGTAGTGTCGGCCGGCGGCGAGCTCGTCTCGCAGAAAGTCGCCCATCGCAGCAACATTCGCCTCGACAGGCGCAAGAGCACGCGCCCATCCGGCTTCCACGCTCTCGGCAAGCGGCCGAGGCGTCACCGATCGATCCGGCGCAGCGCGTCACGGTAGTACGCGGCGTTGGCCGAGTACATCTGTACGTTGATGTCCACATGACCTTCGGGAACCTGATATCCCTCCCGAATCTTCGCCGGTACTCCCAGCGCCATGGATCGTTCGGGAACGACGAACTTGAACGGCACCACGGCGCCGGCCCCCACGATCGAACCCGCACCGATCTTCGACCCGTTCAACACCACCGAGCCCGAGGCGATGAGGCAGTTGTCTCCGATGATCGCACCTTCGACGTGCGCATTGTGCCCGAGTACACATCCGGCACCGATCACCGTCGCGTCGATCGGGGTGCAGTGCACCACGGTGCCGTCCTGGACGTTGGTTCCTGCGCCGATGGAGATGGTGCCGTAGTCCCCCCGCAGAACGGCGTTGGGCCACACCGACGATCCGGCCGCCAAGGTCACCGCGCCGATGACGACCGCGTCGGGATGGACGTAGGCGTCGGGATGAATGTCGGGTTCGCGATCACCGAGTGCGTAGATAGCCATCCCTGCAACTTAGCGGACTCGATATCGCCGGATTTCGTTCACTCGCTCTCGAAGCTCGTCCATCCCGATCTACCCGAACGGACGTGTCCGCCGACAGTCACCCGACCCGGCAGATCGTCACCTGCAGGCTCGACGCGGCCGATCACCGTCCATCCCGCCGGAATGGCGCTACGGTCGCCGAACGTACCGACGAGAGCGTGATCCTCACCGCCGGTCAGGACCCAGTCCAACGGATCGATGTCCATCGCCGTTGCGGCGGAACGCAACTCGGCCGGTATGTCCAACAGCTCCGGATCGACGGCCATGGTGACCTTCGATGCCTCGGCTATGTGACCCAGGTCGGACAACAATCCGTCGGAGACGTCCGTCAGTGATGTCGCGCCGGCCTCCGCGGCCTCCACCCCGGCGCGATACGGCGGGACGGGGACGCGGTGCGCATCGAGCACCGCATCGTGGCCCACTGTGTCGCTGTCCGCGATCAGCAACGCCAGTCCGGCGGCGGACCAACCGAGGCGGCCCGCGTAGGCGATGAAGTCACCGGCCCGCGCGCCCGATCGCAGAACCGGTTCTCTGCCCTCGAGATCACCGAGTACGGTGACCGAGATCACCAGTTCCGGCGACTGCACCATGTCGCCACCGACGATGGCAGATCCCGCCGCCACCGCCTCGAGCCACATGCCCTCGTTGAGACCGTCGATCACCCGCACCGGAGTATCGGCCGGACATCCGAGCGATACGAGGAAGCCCGAACAGCGAGCGCCCATCGCGGCGATGTCCGCGCCGTTCTGCGCGATCGCCTTACGGCCGATCTGCACCGGACTGGACCAGTCCAACCGAAAGTGCCTGCCGTGCACCAACATATCCGTCGATGCCGCAATTCTTCCGTCGGCTGCGGCAACAACGGCTGCGTCGTCCCCGGGCCCGACGATGGTCGACCGAGGTTGCACGCGGCCTGCAACGGCGCGGGCGATGACCTCGAATTCGCCGACCTGCGCAACGGTGGGTTCGGTGCCTGCGGCCGACTCGGTGCCGGGGTCGTCGATGATGTTCCTCCTCGAGAACGCGGTGCGTGCACGACGGACTCACGCGGAGGGCGCAGCCCGCCTGCGGTACCTTTTAGCGGCGGCCGGGACAGCGCCGACGCTGCAGGTTACGTGCACAGAGAACGTAGTCGACTCAACTTACAGTCGAGACGTCCGGCAGGGGAAAGGGACCACCGATGGTGCAAGCATTCGTTCTCGTTCAGACCGAGGTCGGCCGCGCAACTGCCGTCGCGCAGCAGATCGAAGCCGTCGACGGAGTGGTCTCCGCAGAGGCCGTCGTCGGTCCCTACGACGTCATTGCGCGCGCCGACGGCGCAACTGATGCCGAGGTGGCCGAGATCGTCTCCCGCATCCAGAAGGTGGGTGCCATCACTCGCACTCTCACCTGTCCGGTCGCTCCCCGACCGGCTGCGTCGGTCCGATAACCGATGAACGCGACCGATTCCGGCAACGACGCCCCCGATCCCACAACCGACACCGCGACGGACCCCACACCCGACACCACTCGCGAACAACGACACCCGGCCGTGATCGCCACCGCGATCGCATTGCCGGTTGCACTGGTTGTCGGAGTTCTGGTCGCCGCCATTGCGGTGAACCGTTCTCCGGTCCGCGATCCGGTCGCGCTGGGACCGGTCGATGCTCCCGACGCCGACAGTGCGCAGTGCACTACATTGTTGGATGCACTGCCCGAGGACCTCGGCGACTACACCAGGGCTGAGCTGGCCGACCCGGCACCTGTCGGTGTCCGAGCCTGGGCCTCGTCCGAGGAGAACTCCGAACCGGTCGTGTTGCGTTGCGGTCTGCCACGCCCGGTCGGGTTCGACGTGGCTGCCCCGCTGCAGGTGATCAACGGAGTGCAATGGTTCGAGGTGTCCGGTGACGACGACGGAATCGATGCCAGCACATGGTTCGTCGTCGATCGCGGTGTCTACGTCGCCTTGACGATTCCCGGCGATTCGGGCCCCACTCCCCTGCAGGATGCGTCGTCGACGGTGTCCGACGCACTAGCCCGGCAACCGCTCGATCCGGCCCCGTTGCAGTAGCGGGCAGAACTATCGCAATCCGGTTCCTCGCGCGAGCGCAGTGTCGATCAGGGTGGTGATCAGCGTCGGGTAGTCGACACCGGATTCCGCCCACATCTTGGGGTACATGGAGATCGACGTGAATCCGGGCATCGTATTGATCTCGTTGATGACCGGGCCGTCGGCGGTGACGAAGAAGTCCACTCGCGCCAATCCCTGACAGTCCAGCGCTCGGAAAGCGGCAACGGCGAGTTCGCGAATGCGGTCGCTGGTGGCGTCGTCGAGCGCAGCCGGGATGTCGAACTCGCTGACGTCGTCGAGATATTTGGTGTCGAAATCGTAGAACGCGTGATCGTCGATATCTGCGTCCGGAATGCGGATTTCGGCGACCGCGCTCGCACGCACCGTGCCGTCCGGGAACTCGAGTACCCCGCACTCGACCTCGCGACCGTGGATCATCGCTTCGACGATCACTTTCGGGTCGTGTTCGCGCGCGACGCCGATCGCGGCGTCCAGTTGGTCCCATGCCGTGATGCGCGAGATGCCGATCGAGGATCCGCCTCTGGCCGGTTTGACGAACGCGGGCAAGCCGATTCGATCCCGCTCGTCCGGGCTCAGGTCGTCGACTCCGCGACGAAGTACCACCTGGCGACCGATCGGAAGCCCTTCGGCACCGAGCAGCTTCTTGGTGAATTCCTTGTCCATGCCGGCCGCACTGGCCAGCACGCCGGGCCCGACGTACGGGACTCCCGCCAACTCGAGCAGCCCCTGCAGGGTTCCGTCCTCGCCGTACGGTCCGTGCAGAACCGGGAAGACGACGTCGACGGACGAGAGCACCGTTCCGCCGTCGCCCTCGCCGAGAGCGATCAGCGCACCGGCGTGACCCGGGTCGGTACTGAGCGTGAGTGCTGCGCCGGCCTTGTCCACGGTGGGCAGCACGCGGTCGTGAATCGTCAGTGCATCGATATCGGAGGAACCGAGAACCCAGGCACCGTCCGGGGTGATGCCCACCGGAACGACCTCGTACCTGGTCCGATCGAGGTTCTGCAGCACGCTACCTGCCGATACACAGGACACTGCGTGCTCGCTGCTGCGGCCACCGAACACGACGGCAACTTTGATGCGGGGAGTACTCACGATGAGAAACCGTACCGTCGCTCCGTGCTCCGCACCGATTCGCCCTATCGGTCTCGAGGTGGCGAACACTGCCTCACTCGGGCTTGATACGCCGTCCCAACAGGTGACCGACTGCGTCCGGTACGGACATGCCCCCGTGACACACCCGGTGCACCGCATCGGTCAGCGGCATCTCCACGTCGTAGCTCTCGGCGAGAGCACGCACCGATGTGCAGGATTTCACGCCCTCGGCCACCTGTCCGTGTGCTGCTTCCTGCGCGCTCTCGAGGGAACCACCGGAACCGAGTCGCTCACCGAACGTACGGTTGCGCGAGAGAGGCGAGGAACACGTGGCAACGAGGTCGCCGACGCCGGCCAGCCCGGACAGAGTGGACGGTGTCGCACCGAGCGCTACACCGAGTCGGATGATCTCCGCCAGCCCCCTGGTCATGATCGACGCCAGGGTGTTCTCTCCGTATCCGACTCCGCTGGCCATTCCACAGGCGAGCGCGATGACGTTCTTGCAGGCTCCGCCGATCTCGGCACCGATGACATCGGAGTTGGTGTACGGCCGAAAGTAGCCGGTGGCGCAGGACTTCTGGATCTCGAGCGCGCGCTGGGAGTCCGAGCAGGCGATGACGGTCGCCGCAGGCTGACCCTCGGCGATCGGGCGCGCGAGGTTGGGGCCGGACAGACACGCCACCCGACTCGGATCTGCTCCGGTGACCTGCGCTATCACCTGGCTCATCCGCATGAGCGTTCCGGTCTCGATCCCCTTGGCCAACGAGAGCAGCGTCGCGTGCCGCGGGATCGAGTCCGTCCATTCGCCCAGGTTGGCTCGCAGACTCTGGGACGGCACGGCCAACACCACGATGTCGGCTCCATCGAGAACGTGCGCGGGATCGCTGGACGCGCGGATGGACGAGGGCAGCTCGATACCCGGAAGGTAGTCCTCGTTCTCGTGACGGTCGGTGATGGACGCGGCGAGCTCTTCACGGCGAGCCCACATCGTGACATCGGTGCCGGCATCGGCCAGTACCTTGGCGAATGCCGTTCCCCACGACCCCGAACCCAACACCGCTGCTCTGCTCATTCCGCCAACCCCTCGCCTGCTTGCCGATGCCGTCGTTCGTCGCGCGCATCACACTAACGTGAAAACCTGCTCGGGCGGTCGGAGTCGGCACAGATCCGCGACGCTGGCAGGATCGACAACCATGGGTGCAACACGATGCGACGACGGCGACCGAGTGGCCGCGTCATCCGACCCTGCCGGCCGCATTGTGGCGGTGCTGATCGCGGTGAAGGATCTCGCGGCGGCGAAGTCGCGTTTGGCGGCGGAGTTCTCGGGTCCCGAGCGAACCCGATTGGTGCTGGCGATGCTCAGCGACACCGTAGCTGCCGCAGACGCGGTGTCGCTGGTCGATTCGGTGACGGTGGTGACCCCCGATCCGCTGGTCGCGCAGACCGCCAGAAGCTTGGGCGCGCGAGTGTTCGACGAGCCGGTCGGCGATCCCTCGCAGCCGCCAGACGCACGTCTCAATCACGCTTTCGCCTCCGCGGCAGCTGCGTTGCGGCGCGCAGAGCTCGCCGGGGTGGACATCATCGCGCTGCAGGCAGACCTTCCCGCCCTACGTCCCGCCGAGCTGGAGCAGGCCTATGCCTCGGCACGACGGGGAGGCAGATCGCTGGTGGTCGATCATCACGGCACCGGTACCGCCGCTCTGATTCTCAAGGATTCCCCCGGTCAGCTCGAGCCACTGTTCGGGGTGGACTCCGCACGCCGCCATGCCGAATCCGGAGCACCGACACTCGACGGCATCTGGCCGGGTCTTCGGCTCGACGTCGACACCGCCGTGGACGTCCGCGCCGCACACCGGCTCGGAGTCGGACCGGCGACGGCAACCGTCCTGCGCTCGCTCGGTTGGACCGACGACGCATCGGCGACAACGGCCTGACCGAGTTTCCCCCTTCGGTGTTTCACCCGCGCCGGGTATGAGGGATGATCGTCCGGTGAGCACAGACGACGCGCAGCCAGCGAACGAAGATCCGTCGATCGAGACCGGGGCGGGCACCGGTTCGGAACCGGTATGGAGCGCTCCGATCGCCTCGACCATGCCGAGCATCCCCTCCGCGCTACCGGCCGCCACGCCGGAGTCGGTGGACGTCACGACTACCGTGCTCCCCGAAAATCGTTATCTGAACCGGGAATTGAGCTGGCTGGACTTCAATTCTCGTGTCCTCGCGCTGGCCGAGGATTCATCGCTGCCGCTGCTCGAACGAGCGAAATTCCTGGCGATCTACGCCTCGAACCTCGACGAGTTCTACATGGTTCGAGTCGCCGGCCTCAAGCGCCGAGACGAAACCGGTCTTTCCGTGAGATCGGCCGACGGAATGACCCCGCGCGAACAGCTCGCGGTGATCGGCCAACGCACCCAGGAGTTGGCGCTCAAACATGCGCGAGTACTGCTGGATTCGATCCTCCCCGAGCTCACTGCCGAAGGCATCGCCATCATTCGGTGGTCGGATCTGGACAGCGACGAACGTGCCCGGCTCTCGGATTACTTCACCGAACAGGTCTTTCCGGTACTCACTCCACTGGCCGTCGATCCGGCTCACCCGTTCCCCTACATCAGCGGCCTGAGCCTCAATCTCGCTGTGACGGTGAAGGATTACTCGACAACCGGCGAGCACTTCGCGCGCGTCAAGGTTCCGGACAACGTCGATCGCTTCGTGCGGGTCAAACGCGGCGAGGGCTCGCACCGGATCGACGCCTTCCTGTCGATGGAGGAGCTGATCTCGGCTCACCTCGACGTGCTCTTCCCCGGCATGCAGGTCGTCGAGTCCCATGCGTTCCGCATCACGCGCAACGCCGATTTCGAGGTCGAGGAAGACCGAGACGAGGATCTGCTGCAGGCGCTCGAACGAGAGCTGGCCCGCAGACGTTTCGGCTCACCGGTCCGTCTCGAGATCGCCGACGACATGACCGAGCACATGCTCGAATTGCTGCTTCGTGAACTCGATGTCGATCCCGGCGACGTCATTCAGGTGCCGGGACTGCTCGATCTGTCGTGCCTCTGGCAGGTCTACAGCGTCGATCGCCCCAATCTCAAGGACGCTCCCTTCGTCCCGGCAACACATCCCGCGTTCGGTGAGCGCGAGACCCCCAAGAGCGTGTTCTCGACGCTGCGCGACGGCGATGTCCTGGTGCATCATCCGTACGATTCGTTCTCCACCAGCGTTCAGCGCTTCATCGAACAAGCGGCGGCCGACCCGCAGGTGCTCGCCATCAAGCAGACGCTGTACCGCACCTCGGGAGATTCGCCGATCGTCAATGCACTCGTCGATGCTGCCGGTGCCGGCAAGCAGGTGGTTGCCCTGGTCGAGATCAAGGCGCGTTTCGACGAGCAGGCCAACATCGAGTGGGCGCGCAAGCTGGAAAAGGCAGGCGTACATGTGGTGTACGGCCTCGTCGGCCTCAAGACACACTGCAAGACCTGCCTCGTGGTGCGCCGAGAAGGCTCCGTCATTCGCCGGTACTGCCACATCGGAACCGGTAACTACAACCCCAAGACTGCACGCATCTACGAGGACGTCGGTTTGCTCACATCGTCCCCGGAAATCGGTGCCGACCTCACCGATCTCTTCAACTCGCTCACCGGTTACTCGCGAAAGTCCAAGTACCGCAACCTCCTGGTGGCACCGTACGGAGTGCGGCGCGGCATCGTCGAACGCATCGAGGCGGAGGTCGAACACCTCAGGGAGGGGCGCGCCGCCGGAATTCGCCTCAAGGCCAACGCATTGGTCGACGAGCAGGTCATCGACGCGCTGTACCGCGCGTCCATCGCCGGCGTTCCGGTCAAGGTGGTGGTTCGCGGCATCTGCGCGCTCAAGCCGGGTGTCCCCGGATTGTCGGAGAACATCGAAGTCCGATCCATTCTCGGCAGATTCCTCGAACACTCGCGCGTTCTGCACTTCCAGGGTGCCGACGAGTTCTGGATCGGCAGTGCAGACATGATGCACCGCAACCTCGATCGCCGAGTCGAGGTGATGGCTCAGGTCAAGGACCCGCGATTGGCGAATCAACTGAGCGAGATCTTCGATTCCGCACTCGACCCCACCACGCGCTGCTGGGAGCTGGGAGCGGACGGCGGGTGGGTGGCCTCACCGGCGCAGGGTGAGAAAGTTCGTGAGCATCAGGTGGAGTTGATGCGCAGTCGGAGGAATCAGGGGTCCTGATGGGCACATCCGACGGAGCCCCCCGCGCCAACATTTTCGCGGCCGGCTCGATCCTCTGGCGCCGGTCCCCTGAGAACCACTCGTCCGTCGAGGTCGCCCTGGTTCACCGCCCCAAGTACGACGACTGGTCTTTTCCGAAGGGAAAGCTGGATCCGGGCGAAACCGCAGTCGATGCGGCCGTCCGAGAAGTGAAGGAAGAGACCGGGTTCGACTCCCGACTCGGTCGATCCTTGTCCTACGTCACCTACCCGATTCCCGGTCACCGTCGGGTCAAGAAGGTCTTGTACTGGGCAGCCGAGGTCACCGGGGGTGAATTCGTCCCCAATGCGGAGGTGGACGAACTGCGCTGGATAGCTCCCGAGAAGATCGGCGGTGAGCTCTCGTATCCCATGGACCACAAGATTCTTCGGCGGTTCGTGGCGAAACCCGCGGACACCTCGACGGTGCTCCTGGTTCGGCACGGCAGCGCGGGCTCGCGCTCGCGGTACAAGGGCAACGACGTGGACCGCCCTCTCGACAGAACCGGCCGGCGGCAGGCCGCCTCCTTGGTCTCGCTGCTCCGAGCATTCGGGGCCGATTCCGTGTATGCGGCCGACCGCGTCCGATGCGTCCAGACGGTGGCCCCGTGTGCGGAAGCGTTGGGGGTCGAGATCACCGAGGAGCACCTCCTGTCCGAGGAGGGGTACGCCGACGATCCTCGCAAAGGCCGCCACCGCGCTCGCGACATCGCCGAACTACCGGGCACTCCCGTCATCTGCAGCCAAGGAAAAGTGATTCCAGACCTGATGCGATGGTGGGCCGAGAAAGACGGAATTACATTGCCCGCCAACAGAAATCGAAAAGGCAGCGTGTGGGTTCTCTCGCGTCACGACGGTAGGCTCGTCGCGGCCGACCACATCGCCAGTCCCCTGCCGACCCTCGTCGCCGACGACTAGCGATACGCCACGACGACAGCAAGGCCCCCGACTCACCGTTGGAGTCGGGGGCCTTGCTGTCGTTCGACAGGTCGAAACGTGGAACCTACAGGGTTCTACTTCTTCGCTGCGCGCTTCGCGGGAGCCTTCTTCGCCGGAGCCTTCTTGGCCGGAGCCTTCTTGGCTACGGTCTTCTTGGCAGCCGTCTTTGCCGGAGCCTTCTTGGCGGGTGCGGCCGTCGTTGCTGCCTTACGAGCAGTGGTCTTGGCCGGGGCCTTCTTGGCAACGGTCTTGCGCGCGGTGGTCTTCGCGGGAGCTGCCTTCTTCGCTGCGGTCTTCGCCGGAGCCGCAGTCTTACGAGCGGTGGTCTTGGCCGGTGCGGCCTTCTTCGCCGCCGCGGTGGTGGTTGCCTTGCGTGCGGTTGTCTTCACGGCTGCCTTCTTAGCAGCCGTCTTCTTCGCCGCAGCGGTCTTCTTGGCCGGAGCCGCAGCCGAACCGCGCTTGACGGCAGGACCGGTGGCAGGCAACTTCTGGCCGCCTGCGATGACTGCCTTGAACTGAGCGCCCGGACGGAACGCCGGAACGTTGGTCGGCTTGACGCGAACGGTCTCGCCGGTGCGGGGGTTACGTGCGACACGCGCTGCGCGACGACGCTGTTCGAACACGCCGAAGCCCGTGATCGTGACACTCTCGCCGCGGTGTACCGCGCGCACGATGGTGTCGACGATGTTCTCGACAGCCTCTGTGGCGCTCCGCCTGTCAGACCCCAACTTCTCGGTCAGGGCGTCGATCAGCTCTGCCTTGTTCATGGAATTTCCTCCGCTATATTGTGGCCCATCGTCGGACCGACTACTACAACGGTAAACCCCAAGTCGTCAAGAGTCTATGCGCCACGCCAATTTTCATTTCGGTGTCGCGGAATGATTCACGGCCGCATAGCGTGTCGGACCCCCACCCGATCAGCTTTCGGCAGGGGTCTCGATCCGCGCCGGGAGCGTCAGGGGTTTGTATGACGGCCTTGACTTTTCGTACTCGGTAATGGCCTCTACCTGGCGTAATGTCAATCCGATGTCGTCCAGACCTTCCAACAGACGCCACCGGGTGTAGTCGTCAATAGCGAAGCGCACCACCAAGGTTCCAGCGGTCACGGTCTTGTCGACGAGGTCGACAATTATCTCCAAACCGGGCTGTTCTTCTAAGGCTTTCCACAGCAATTCGACGTCCGACTGTTCCACTTCTGCCGCCAGCAACCCGGCTTTGCCAGAATTTCCGCGGAAGATATCGGCGAAGCGCGACGCGATGACAACCCTGAAACCGAAGTCCGACAGCGCCCAGACGGCATGCTCGCGTGACGATCCCGTACCGAAATCGGGTCCGGCCACGAGTACGGATCCGCGGTTGTAGGGCTCGAGATTGAGGATGAAGTTCGGATCCGAACGCCAGGCCGCGAACAGCCCGTCCTCGAAACCGGTACGGGTCACCCGCTTGAGGTAGACCGCGGGGATTATCTGATCGGTGTCGACGTTGGACCGCCGAAGCGGAACTCCGATACCGGTGTGCCGAGTGAAAGCTTCCATCGAATTTTCTCCTATGCGTTCGATCGATCCGAGCGAGGACGCGTGCTACGCGAGATCCGCCGGAGAGGAAAGGGTTCCGCGGATCGCGGTAGCGGCTGCAACCAGAGGCGAGACGAGATGAGTACGACCTCCCTTACCCTGTCTCCCCTCGAAGTTGCGGTTCGAGGTCGACGCCGATCGCTCACCGGCCACCAGTTGATCCGGGTTCATACCGAGGCACATCGAGCATCCGGCCTGACGCCATTCGGCCCCTGCGGCAGTGAAGATGTCGCCGAGACCTTCCTCTTCGGCCTGCGCTCGTACCCGCATGGAGCCGGGTACCACCAACATTCGCACTCCCTCGGCAACGCGGTGCCCCTCGAGAACGGACGCAACGGCACGCAGATCCTCGATCCGGCCATTGGTGCACGAACCGACGAACACGGTGTCGACGGCGATCTCGCGAATAGGCGTTCCGGCCTCGAGGCCCATGTACTGCAGCGCCTTCTGCGCCGACAACTTTTCACCCTCGTCGGTCATCGCTTCCGGATCGGGCACCGTACTGCCCAGGGGCGCACCCTGACCGGGATTGGTCCCCCACGTGACGAACGGCGTCAACGTGTTCGCATCGATGTGGACCTCGTTGTCGAACACTGCATCCGGATCGGTCGCCAATTCGTTCCACGACGCCACTGCCGCATCCCAATCGGATCCCTGCGGAGCGTGCGGACGGCCTTTCAGGTATTCGTAGGTGATCTCGTCCGGTGCGATCATGCCCGCTCGTGCACCGGCTTCGATCGACATGTTGCAGATGGTCATTCGCGCTTCCATCGACAGCTTTCGAATGGCTTCACCGCGGTACTCGAGAACGTAGCCCTGTCCGCCACCGGTACCGATCTGGGCGATGACCGCGAGAATCAGGTCCTTGCTCGTGACGCCGGGTGCGAGTTCGCCGTCGACGGTGATCGCCATGGTCTTGAACGGACGCAGCGAGAGGGTCTGCGTGGCCATCACGTGCTCGACCTCGCTGGTGCCGATACCCATCGCGATCGAGCCGAAGGCACCGTGCGTCGAGGTGTGACTGTCTCCGCACACGACCGTCATTCCGGGTTGGGTCAGGCCGAGCTGAGGACCGATGATGTGCACGATGCCCTGATCGAGATCGCCCATCGGGTAGAGCCGCACTCCGAATTCCTCGCAGTTGCGCCGTAGCGTGTCCACCTGCGTACGCGAGACGAGATCTGCGATGGGCGCGAAGATGTCGGCCGTCGGGACATTGTGGTCCTCGGTCGCGATCGTCAGATCGGGACGGCGAAGCTCGCGGCCGGCCAACCGCAAACCGTCGAACGCCTGCGGACTGGTCACCTCGTGCACGAGGTGAAGGTCGATGTAGATCAGGTCCGGCTCACGCGCGCCGCCCTCTCCGCCGCCTCGGACCACCACGTGCTGGTCCCATACCTTCTCTGCCAGAGTCTTCGGTACTTCGGTCTTCGGTGTTTCGGACATCGGTGTCGTCGACCTCGTCTTCCTGTCGTCGCGCTGGCGAACGTCGCTTGTTCGCCTCGCGTCATCGTCTCGACATCATCCCTCTCGGCACGCAGGAGATCTCGCAGTTGTGCAATCTCAGCATGCGGGAGGTTAATATCGTTCTATGAGACAGCATAGCCTGGGTGGCCTCGTCGACAAATCGAGCGGCATCGGCGTCCTCGACAAGGCGATGGCCGTGCTGCACGCAGTGGCCGAAAAACCGTGCAATCTCGGCGATCTCTGCGCCCGAACCGCGTTGCCCCGCGCCACCGCTCACCGACTTGCCGTCGGCCTCGAGACCCACCGACTGCTGGTGCGAGACGCCGACGGCCTGTGGCACACCGGGCCGGGCCTCGGGGAGCTCGCGGCAAGCGCGTCCGATGCGTTGCTCGATGCAGCCGCCTCCGTACTTCCACGCCTACGCGAAATCACCGGCGAAAGCGTCCAGATCTACCGGCGGGAAGGAACCGTACGTGTCTGCGTTGCATCCATGGAACCCCCGACGGGCCTTCGAGACACGGTGCTCGTCGGCGCGCGGCTGCCGATGACCGCCGGTTCCGGTGCCAAAGTTCTTCTCGCATGGGCAGACTCGCACACTCAGAGAATCGTTCTACCCGATGCGGAATTCGGCGAGCGCGTCCTGGTAGAAGTTCGGCGCCGCGGCTGGGCGCAGAGCGCAGGCGAACGCGAACCCGGTGTCGCGAGTGTGGCGGCACCGGTTCGAGACGGCAACGACACTGTGGTGGCCGCGATCTCGGTGTCCGGCCCCATCGATCGAATCGGACGCAAGCCCGGTGCGCGCTGGGCCGCGGATCTCCTCGCGGCAGCCGACGCGCTGCACAAGCGACTGTGACCGACGCTCGTCGGCCGGACACCCGAACCGCCAGGGTCGCACACCCGAAAAAGCAGCTGAGCGCGCGGCGAAAAGGGAGTAGCTTCGTCTCGAGCGGTCCCACCGGCCGGTCGTCTACTGCGAGGAGTCACCCATGCCCGAATCCGGCAGTGAAGAACTGAAGAAGAAGTTCCGCGAAGTTCTGGAACAGAAGAACAGCAAGGCTCACAATTCCGTCGAGCACAAAGACGGTGGGCCGAAGGTCAACAACGCACACGGACCGGCCGATCATCAGAAAATGTTCCGACGCAAGAGCGTGTGAAACTTCGGACCGAAACGACAACACCCTCTCGATCCGCGGATCGAGAGGGTGTTGTCTGTTGTAGCCCCGACGGGATTCGAACCCGCGCTACCGCCTTGAGAGGGCGGCGTCCTAGGCCGCTAGACGACGGGGCCAGGAACTTCACCTGCATTGTTTCAAGCTTGTGTGTGCCGAGTCAGCTTAACCGCCTCGGCACCGGCGACAAAATCGCCGTTACCTGCTCGCTGGGGTACCAGGACTCGAACCTAGAATGGCGGTACCAGAAACCGCTGTGTTGCCAATTACACCATACCCCAAAGGACTTGAATCGAATTGCTCACCGGATGCGGTGTGCACTGCGTTTCGAGCCGGGATAGAGACTATCAAAGGTGCATACCGTTTCTCCAAATCGGCTGCTCAGGGCATCGAAAACTGCGCGATGGGTGCTGTCCGGCAGCGTCGAGTCGGTCATCCTCTGCGATCCACGAGCCCGAAGTACGCCTCGGTTCACACGTGCAGCAGACTCGGTGACCGTGACCTCGCACACCCACTGCACCATCCGATGAAGGTCGTGCTCGTTCCTCACGGCGAGCAGGCGGTACTGACGTATCTGGACGACGACTGTTCGATACGGCGGGCTCCCACTGTGGTCGAGGACCCGGCCGCGGCAGTCGCCGAGCTCGAGGAGTCCGAGCGACCCAGGTGGGTGTGGGAGGACACCAGCCGGATCTACCCTCGCCTGCTCGCACGTGGGGTCCGCGTGCGCCGCTGCCACGATCTCGCTCTGGTGGGAGCGATCCTGGCGATGCGAACCGGCACCGCAACTGCCTCGTCCGCGCCCGCGGACCTGCGACCGGGACTGTTCGACGCGGACCCGCACTCCGACCCCGCAGCAGTGCTCACCGAGTACCACCGTCAGTTCCGGACCATCGGTGCAGACCGTGCACTTGCGCTACTGGCGGCGGCCGAATCGGCAGGAGGTCTGGCTGCTGCCGAGATGACCCACGACGGATTGCCGTTCTCGGCTGCAGCCCATCGGCGACATCTGGAGTCGACACTCGGGACCCGTACGGTCGACGGTTCTCCTCCCCCGGCGCTCGTACAGCTGGAGAACGAGATCTCCTCGGCGTTCGGCCGACGCGTCAATCCTTCGTCTCCGGTGGACGTGGTAGCCGCGTTCGCACGCGCGGGAATCGAACTGACATCGACTCGCGCACACGTCATCCGCGAGATAGATCACCCCGCCGTTCCCCTGCTGCTGCGCCATCGCGATCTCTCGAAACTGCACAGTACGAACGGATGGGCCTGGCTCGACTCGTGGGTCCGAGGAGACAGGTTCCGGCCGGTCTACGTTCCCGGTGCCGTGGTCTCGGGCCGGTGGGCAAGCCGCGGCGGAGGCGGCCTACAAATTCCGAAACCGTTGCGAGCCAGCGTGATCGCTGACTCCGGGCACACCTTCGTGGCTGCCGATGCCGGTCAACTCGAACCTCGTATTCTCGCGGCCATGTCCAACGACCCACGCATGGTGGCCGCGGCCGGGACCGCAGATCTGTACGCACCGGTGGCCGCAGAGTCGTTCGACGGCGATCGAAGCAAGGCCAAGGTCGCCGTGCTCGGCGTACTCTACGGCGCAACCTCGGGCGAGGCCCGCGGATTGCTCACGCGACTGCGGGCCAGGTTCCCCGGCGCGGTGGCGCTCGTGGAAGACGCCGCTCGCGCCGGCGAACGGGGCGCAGTGGTCCACTCGTGGTTGGGGCGCGCCTGCCCACCGCCCTCAGCGCAGTGGTGGTCCAGTGGGGACGAGCACGCACGCGGACGGTTCACCCGAAACTTCGTGGTTCAGGCCACCGCTGCGGAATGGGCATTGTGTCTGCTGGCCGATCTGCGGGGGCGGTTGCGCGACGAGATCGGAGGCACCAGCGAACTGGTGTTCTTCCAGCACGACGAGGTGGTGGTCCACTGCCGGACAAACGATGCGATTCGGATATCGGAAGCCGTTGCGGCAGCAGCACTGTCGGCGACTCGATTGATGTTCGGCCACACGGCCGTGCGTTTTCCGATGGAGACGAGGATCGACCGCTTCTACGGCGTTCCGGCGTCCGATTCGGAGCCGGTGCCCGCGTTCGATTCCGAGTCGGATTCCGAGTCCGGGTCGGATTCCGACTGAGCACTCGGTGGGTCCTCGAAGGTCACGTCGATTTCCTCGAATGCTGTGCTGCGCTGCGCTTCTGCCTGCCCGGTGTAGGTGAGCTTGTCGCCTTCGGTCAGTTCCACGTCGTCGGTGAAGGGTGCCAGGAGAGCTCGCGGAAAGAGTCGATCGACGCGAACGACGTTGATCTCGATACACATCACCACGGACAACGAAGTGACGTACAGAAACGCGAGCAGTCCGAGCACCACTGCGAACACTCCGTTGGTGACGGTTGCATTGCTCACCACGTATTTGACGTAGACGCTGCCGAAGCTCTGCAGCAGTTGCCAGATGATGCCCGCGACGATGGCCCCCGGCAGGACGTCCCGGACCGACAACGGCCTGGCGGTGGCCAAGCGAAAGGCCACCACGAACACCGCGAGGTACAGGAGGGTGCCCACAGCGAAAATGATCGGGCCGGCTTCCGGGCCGAAATACCCTGCGGCACGGAGCACATTGACCGCGGTGATCGTCAGGGTGGCGAGTCCGACAGTGCCGAGCAGGCCCAACCCCCGCACCCGCGCGCGGATCGGATCGGGGCGCAGGTTCTTGGGCACGGCCCACGCGGTGTTGGTGGCGTTCTGCAGTGCCACGGACACACCGAGCCCGCCGTAGAGGGATCCGAGCCCACCGACGACCAAACCCACGACCCCGCCGCTGATTCGATCCGGCTGTCCGAGTTCGTCGCCGATCACCGGAATCTGTCCCAGCGCCGAATCGAGGATCTGTTGCTGCAACGCGGGGTTTCCGACCAAGACGATGCCGAGGACCGTCGAGAGCAGCAACAGCAGCGGGAACAATGAGACGAATGCGTAGTAGGCGATCAGCGCGGCCAGGTAGCCGCCCTGATCGTCGACGAACTTGTAGACCACGGCGATCGGAAATCCGAGAACCGGACGTCTGCGCTGCAATCGATCCAGTCGATCGGCGACGCTCACGTGCCGAGGTCCCCGACCGACCGTGACGATCCGCGGCGAACTGTCGTCACGCGATAGCAGTGCGCGCAGCAGCGAGGCGCGCGAGGGTTCTTTCGCGGCCGAGCAGTTCCATGGACTCGTAGAGCGGCGGGCTGATGTGCGACCCTGTCACTCCCACTCGCACCGGCGCAAAAGCCTTGCGCGGCTTCAGTTCCAGCTTCTCGATCAACGCGTCTTTGAGAGCCGCCTCCACGTCGGCTGTGGTCCACGTGTCCAGCGACGTCAACGCGTCGATGGCCGCGTCGAGAACGGGTGCCGCATCGGGCCCGAGGTTCTTGGCCGCAGCGGCGGGATCGATCTCGAAGTCGGCCTCGTCGACGAACAGGAACTTCAGCAGTCCCCACGCATCCGACAGCACCACGATGCGGGTCTGCACGAGCTCGGCTGCAACAGCGAATGTCTTCTCGTCGACCGGCTCGGTGAGATGCCCCCGCGCGACCAGGTACCGACGGAGCCGCGCTGCGAAGTCGTCGGGCGCCAGCAATCTGATGTGCTCGGCGTTGATCGCGTCGGCCTTCTTCTGATCGAAGCGTGCCGGATTGGAATTGACCGACGAGATCTCGAACGCCGCCACCATCTCGTCGAGCGAGAAGACGTCGTGGTCGTCGGAGATACCCCACCCGAGAAGCGCGAGGTAGTTCAGCAACCCTTCGGGGATGAATCCCCGATCGCGGTGGATGAAGAGATCGGCTTCGGGATCGCGCTTGGACAGCTTCTTGTTGCCCTGACCCATGACGAACGGCAGATGCCCGAACTCCGGGGTGCGATCGGCCACGCCGATACGGATCAGCGCCTCGTAGAGGGCAAGTTGGCGCGGCGTCGACGACAGCAGATCCTCGCCGCGCAGCACATGGGTGATCTTCATCAGTGCGTCGTCGACGGGATTGACCAACGTGTACAACGGAACTCCGTTGCCGCGGGTCAGCGCGAAGTCCGGGACGGTCCCTGCCTTGAAGGTGGTCTCGCCGCGCACGAGGTCGTTCCACGTCAGATCGTGATCGGGCATGCGCAGGCGAACCACGGCTTTACGGCCCTCGTCCACGAAGCCCTGTCGCTGCTCCGGAGTGAGATCGCGATCGAAGTTGTCGTAACCGAGCTTGGGATCGCGCCCGGCGCTCTTGTGCCGAGCTTCGACTTCCTCGGGTGTGGAGAACGATTCGTAGGCTTCGCCTGCATCGAGCAGTTGCTGGACGACGGCCACGTGCTGGTCGCGTCGCAACGATTGACGGTAGGGCTCGTACGGTCCACCCACCTCGGGGCCTTCGTCCCAGTCGAGGCCGAGCCAACGCAAGGCGTCGAGCAGCGCGGCGTAGGACTCCTCGGAGTCGCGTGCGGCGTCGGTGTCCTCGATGCGGAAGACGAACGTGCCGCCGTGGTGCCTGGCGAAAGCCCAGTTGAACAGCGCTGTTCGGATCAACCCGACGTGCGGGGTTCCGGTGGGAGACGGGCAGAACCGAACGCGTACGTCTGCTGGAGTGGTCATCGTTGTCCTACTTCTTCGCTGCGACGGGGTTGGTCAGGGTACCGATTCCCTCGACGGTGATCGACACGCTGTCACCGTCGGTGATGGGTCCCACTCCCTCGGGGGTTCCGGTGAGGATGACGTCGCCGGGAAGCAGCGTCATGACCGCGGACACCCATTCGATGATCTTCGGAATGTCGTGCAGCAGAAGCGAAGTCCGACTCCGTTGCTTGACGACGCCGTCGACCTCGGTCTTGATCTCCAGATCGGTCGGGTCGAGGGAGGTCTCGATCCACGGCCCCAGTGGGCAGAAGGTGTCGTGCCCCTTCGCACGAGTCCACTGCCCGTCGTTCTTCTGGTGGTCGCGGGCCGACACGTCGTTGGCGACGGTGTAGCCGAGTACCACCTCGTACGCCTTGGACGCGGGAACGTCCTTGCACGGACGACCGATGACGATGGCCAGTTCACCCTCGTAGTGCACCTCGTTGGACGACGGTGGCAGCACGATGGCGGCACCCGGGCCGACGATGGAGGTGTTCGGCTTGATGAAGATCACGGGGTCCTTCGGTGCCTCACCACCCATCTCGGCGGCATGTGCGGCGTAGTTCTTGCCGATGGCGATGACCTTGCTGGCGAGAATCGGTGCCAGCAGTCGTACGTCGGCCAGTGGCCACGACCGACCCGTGAACGTGGGTGTGCCGAAGGGATGTTCGGCGATTTCCTTCGCAGTCTGCGAGTCACCCTCACCTTCGATACTCACGAATGCCACACCATCAGGACTTGCAATTCGACCGAGACGCATGCCGGAAGTCTATCGACCGTCGTAACTCGTACATCGACGCCATCCGATCCGCCGATCTTTCGCCGGTGTAAAGTTCCGTGCAAGATCCATATACCAAGATTTACGTTCCATATAGTGAGAACAGAGGCGACATGAACGTCACGAAGCAGCGGGCCGACATCGGTGAGACACGGCGTTGGTTCATGCTCGTACTCGGAATGCTTGCGCAGACCGCAGGGGCCGTCTTCATCAACGGTGCTGCATTTCTCATTCCGTCACTGCACGACGACCGAGGGCTGAGCCTCGCGAGCGCAGGCTTCGTCGTCGCGATGCCCACCGTCGGCATCATGTCGACCCTCATCGCATGGGGCGTGCTGGTCGACCGCATCGGCGAACGACTCGTCCTGGTGATCGGACTCGGGCTCACCGCGGCCGCGAGCATCGCCGCGGTGGTCACCACGTCCATTCCCGTCCTGGCCGTCTTTCTGTTGATCGGCGGTATGGCGGCCGCCAGTGCGAACAGCGCGAGCGGACGCGTCGTCGTGGGATGGTTCCCCCCGCATCGCCGCGGGCTTGCGATGGGGATCAGGCAGATGTCGGTGCCGCTGGGCGTTGCCATTGCCGCACTGACCATCCCGCCGATCGCCCGAGATCACGGCGTCGGCGCGGCACTGCTGGTTCCCGCTACCGTGTGCGCGAGCGCGGCCCTTCTGTGCCTGTTGGTCGTCGACCCTCCCCGTCCGAATCGCATCGACGCGGCCGAGCAGGGTTTGCTCGACAATCCCTACCGAGGCAGCAGCCAACTGTGGCGCATTCACGCCACGTCCATCCTGTTGGTGGTGCCGCAATACGTGGTCTGGACTTTTGCGCTCGTGTGGCTGATGACCGACCGAGGATGGACGGCTGCGGCGGCAGGCGTCCTCGTCACGGTGACGCAGATTCTCGGTGCACTCGGCCGAATGAGCGTCGGCGCACTGTCCGATCGCGTCGGCAGTCGCATGCGGCCGCTTCGGTGGGTCGCACTGACTGCCACCGCAGCCATGATCGGACTGGGAATTGCCGACTGGTTCGACTCCCCCGCCGCGATCGTTCTCCTCGTCGTCGCGTCCGTTGCCACCGTTGCCCCGAACGGGCTTGCCTTCACCGCTGTCGCAGAGATTTCGGGACCGTACTGGAGTGGACGTGCCCTCGGGGTGCAGAACACGAGTCAGTACGTGTTCGCATCGGCAGTGCCGCCGGTGTTCGGGGCCATCGCGGCGATCAGCTTCCCCGTCGCGTTCCTGGTGTCGGCAATCTTCCCCGCGCTCTCCGTACCGATCGTCCCCGACGATCCGGCCACCGAGCCCTCGGACGAGAGAGCCGACGAGAGTGCGGACCACGCCAAACGATGACCGGCCCATGACAGACGAGATGCCACGGAGGGCCGTCGGCCCTTCCGTGGCATCTCGTGGAGTTCGAGTTACAGGCGACCGGCGATTCGCGCGCCGATCTCTTTCGTCGACGCCGTCGTGGTTCCACGCTCGGCGAGATCCGCTGCGACAGCAGCCTCGACCCGTGCCGCGTTCGCCTCGTCGCCGAGGTGTGCCAGTAGCAGTGACACCGACAGGATCGCGGCCGTCGGGTCGGCCTTCTGCTGCCCGGCGATATCGGGCGCGCTCCCGTGAACCGGCTCGAACATGCTCGGGTTGGTACCGGTGGCGTCGATGTTTCCACTGGCAGCCAAACCGATTCCGCCGGTGACGGCAGCCGACAGGTCGGTCACGATGTCGCCGAACAGGTTGTCGGTGACGATCACGTCGAACCGGCCGGGATCGGTGACGAGGTGGATCATCGCGGCATCGATGTGCTGATACGCGACCTCCACATCCGGAAACTCCAGCGACACTGCCTCGACCGTGCGTGACCACAGACTGCCCGCGAACGTCAGCACATTGGTCTTGTGCAACAGCGTCAGGTGCTTCCTACGGGTCATCGCCCGCTCGAAACCGTTGCGCACCACCCGCTCCACGCCGTAGCGAGTGTTGACGCTGACCTCGGTGGCCACCTCGTGCGGCGTACCGACCCTGAGCGCGCCGCCGTTTCCGGTGTACGGACCTTCGGTGCCCTCGCGAACTACGACGACGTCGATCTCCTTGTCGCCGGCCAACGGGCCGACGACTCCGGGATACAACTTGGCCGGCCGCAGATTGATGTGGTGATCGAGCGCGAATCGAGCACGCAGCAGCAGCCCGCGTTCGAGCACACCACTGGGTACCGACGGATCACCGATGGCTCCCAACAGAATTGCGTCGTGCTCACGCAGTTCCGCCAACACCGAGTCCGGCAGCAGCTCCCCGGTGGCGTTGTAGCGGCGCGCACCGAGGTCGTACTCGGTCTTTTCGGTGCCCGGCACTACCACGTCGAGCACGGCAAGCGCCTCGGCGACGACCTCGGGTCCGATTCCGTCCCCGGCGATGACGGCCAGCTTCATCTCACTCCTCGTAGTTCGTGAACTTCGGTCCGATCGACTTCGATCGATCAGGACAGGTCGACCAGCTCGATGGTGGAGGCACCCACCGCGGTTGCAATACTGGCGCTGAGCTCTGCCGGCACGTCCTTGTCGACACGCAACAGAATCGTTGCGCCGTCACCCTCGGAGTCCTGGCTCAACGCAGCAGCTTGAATGTCGATGCCGGCGTCGCCGAGCAGCGTGCCGATCCGGCCGAGGCTGCCGGGCTGATCCGCGTAGTTGACGATGAGGTTCTTGCCCTCGGCGCGCAGGTCGAAGTTACGACCGTTGATGTTGACGATCTTTTCCACCTGCGTCGTACCGGTGAGAGTGCCGGCCACGTTGAGGACCGTTCCGTCGCCGTACACGGCCCGGACGTCGACGACGCTACGGTGATTCTCGCTCTCCGACGCCGTGGTGACCTCGGCGGTGACGCCGCGTTCCTCGGCGAGCGAGGGAGCGTTGACGAAGGTGACCGAGTCCTCGATGACGGCGGAGAACAGACCCCGCAACGCCGACAGCTTGAGGATCTCGACGTCCTCGGCGGCGAGCTCGCCGCGGACGTCGACCGACAGCGAGGCGGGCAGCTCGGTGGACAGCGCACCCAACAGGACACCCTGCTTACGCACGATCTCGAGCCACGGCGACACCTCTTCGCCGACGGCTCCGCCCTTGACGTTGACCGCGTCGGGCACGAATTCACCTGCGAGAGCGAGCAACACGGACTTGGCGACATCGGTGCCTGCACGATCCTGAGCCTCGGTGGTCGACGCCCCGAGGTGCGGGGTGACAACGACCTGCGGCAGCTCGAACAGCGGGCTGTCGGTGCACGGCTCGGAGGCGTACACGTCGATGCCTGCGGCGAACACGTGACCGGAGGTGATGGCGTCGGCGAGCGCCTGCTCGTCGACCAGACCACCGCGGGCAGCGTTGACGACGATGACGCCGGGCTTGGTCTTGGCGAGGGCTTCCTTGCCGATGATGCCCTTGGTCTCCGGCGTTTTCGGCAGATGCACCGAGAACATGTCGGCACGCTCGAGCAGCTCGTCCAGGCTCACGAGTTCGATACCGAGCTGGGCCGCGCGTGCTGCCGAGACGTAGGGGTCGTAGGCGATGATGTGGGTCTCGAACGCGGCCAGGCGCTGCGCGAAGAGCTGGCCGATGCGGCCGAGTCCCACTACGCCGACGGTCTTGCCGAAGATCTCGACACCGTTGAACTTGCTGCGCTTCCACTCGTGCTGACGCAGTGTGGCGTCGGCGGCGGGAATCTGGCGCGCGGCCGCGAGGAGCAACGTGACGGCGTGCTCGGCAGCGGTGTGGATGTTCGAGGTCGGTGCGTTGACGACGAGGACGCCGCGCTCGGTGGCTGCGGGTACGTCGACGTTGTCCAGGCCGACACCGGCGCGGGCAACGATCTTGAGATTGGTCCCGGCAGCGAGCACCTCGGCGTCGACCGTGGTCGCGGACCGCACGAGGATGGCATCGGCCTCGGGAACCGCGGCGAGCAGTGCCGGACGATCCGGGCCGTCGACCCAACGGACCTCGACGCCGTCACCCAGTGCCTCGACGGTGGACTGCGCAAGTTTGTCGGCGATCAGTACGACAGGACGGCCTGGCTGGCTCACGTGAAGAACTCCCTAAGTCGGTTCGAGTCGGTTGACGGTAAAAATTCGGAGCTGGTGCAGCAGAAACAGTTTAGTGGCCGGTGATGCCGAACTGCGACGCCACCGTCGGCCACGCACCGAAGGGCACCGCCACCTGTGTAGCGGTGCCCTTCGGATCAGCGTGCGTACGAACGCGATTCGACGAAAATCATGCCGTTTCGGTGATGGGGCGATCGACCCAGCTCATGAGGTCGCGCAGCTTCTTGCCGGTGACCTCGATGGGGTGCTCGGCGTTGGCCTTGCGCAGGCCTTCTAGCTCGGTGTTGCCGTTCTCGACGTTGGCGACCAGGCGACGAGTGAACTCACCCGACTGGATGTCGGCCAGAATGGCCTTCATGCGCTCCTTGGTGCCGGCGTCGATGACGCGCGGTCCCGAGAGGTAGCCGCCGAACTCCGCGGTGTCGGACACCGAGTAGTTCATGCGAGCGATGCCGCCCTCGTACATCAGGTCGACGATGAGCTTGAGCTCGTGCAGCACCTCGAAGTAGGCCATCTCGGGCGCGTAGCCGGCCTCGACCATGACCTCGAAGCCCGTCTTGACCAGTTCTTCGGTGCCGCCGCACAGCACGGCCTGCTCACCGAACAGGTCGGTCTCGGTCTCTTCCTTGAACGTGGTCTTGATGACGCCTGCGCGGGTGCCGCCGATGCCCTTGGCCCACGACAGCGCGAGCGCCTGGCCCTCGCCCTTCGGGTCCTGATCGATGGCGATGAGCGCGGGAACGCCCTTGCCGTCGACGAACTGGCGACGCACGAGGTGGCCGGGACCCTTGGGGGCAACCATGCCGACGGTCACGAACTCCGGAGCCTTGATCAGGTCGAAGTGGATGTTGAGGCCGTGGCCGAAGAACAGCGCGTCGCCGTCCTTCAGGTTGGGCTCGATCTCCTCGGAGAAGATCTTGGCCTGAGCGGTATCGGGTGCGAGCACCATGATCACGTCGGCCCACTCGGACACCTCTGCGGGCGTTCCGACCTTCAGGCCCTGCTCCTCCGCCTTGGCGCGGGACTTCGAGCCCGCCGCCAGGCCGATGCGAACATCGACGCCGGAGTCGCGCAGGCTCAGCGAGTGCGCGTGGCCCTGGCTTCCGTAGCCGATCACAGCGACCTTGCGGCCCTGGATGATCGACAGATCAGCATCGTCGTCGTAGAACATCTCGACTGCCACTGGTTGTTACCTTTCCTCTTGGGTTTTACGCATGTTCGTCACCGGGGCCGCTATCGCGACGCAGTGATCGATTTCGGTCCACGTCCGACGGCAACGACTCCCGACTGAACTATTTCTCGAATTCCATAGGGGTCCAACATCTTCAGCAACGCGTCGAGCTTGGAGCGCGTGCCTGTCGCTTCGACCGTCACCGCCTCGGGCGAGACGTCGATGACCTTGGCGCGGAACAGATTCACAGTTTCGATGACCTCGCTGCGAACGCTCGCGTCGGCACGAACCTTGATCAGCACCAGCTCACGGGCCACCGACGAATCGTCGTCCTGCTCGACGATCTTGATGACGTTGATGAGCTTGTTGAGCTGCTTGGTCACCTGCTCGAGCGGGAACTCGTCGACTGTCACCACGATCGTCATGCGCGAGATATCGGGAATCTCCGTACCGCCGACGGCGAGTGAGGAGATGTTGAAGCCGCGGCGCGAGAACAACGCGGCCACGCGCGCCAGCACACCTGGCTTGTCCTCGACGAGAACGCTGAGGGTATGGCTCGTGCTCACTTGTCGCTGCCTTTCACATCGTCGGTCGATGCACCGTTGGCACGCTGCGCGCCGTGCGCCTGCTCGCGGGCCATTGCCTCGTCGATCACCGCGGGCTCGACGCCTTCGGCTTCGTCGTCGTCGAACAGGGGACGGATACCGCGGGCGGCCATGATCTCGTCGTTGCCGGTTCCCGCGGCCACCATCGGCCACACCTGCGCGTCGGCACCGACGATGAAGTCGATGACGACCGGGCGATCGTTGATGGCACGCGCCTGAGCGATCACCGCATCGACGTCTTCCTCGCGCTCGCACCGCAAGCCGACGCAACCGAGCGCCTCGGCCAGCTTGACGAAGTCGGGAATGCGCACCGCGCCGTGAGTTCCGAGATTGGTGTTGGAGTAGCGCTCCTCGTAGAACAGGGTCTGCCACTGGCGGACCATGCCGAGGTTGCCGTTGTTGATGAGCGCGACCTTGATCGGGATGCCCTCGACCGCGCAGGTGGCAAGCTCCTGGTTGGTCATCTGGAAGCAGCCGTCACCGTCGATGGCCCACACCTCGGCGTCGGGCAGACCCATCTTGGCACCCATCGCCGCCGGCACCGCGTAGCCCATCGTGCCCAATCCACCGGAGTTGAGCCATGTTCGAGGCTTTTCGTAGTTGATGAACTGCGCTGCCCACATCTGGTGCTGGCCGACACCCGCGCAGTAGATCGCGTCGGGTCCGGCGAACTTGCCCACCGAGGAGATGACGAACTCGGGAGACATCGCACCGTCCGAGGGACGGTCGTAGCTCAGCGGGTACGTCTTGCGGATGCCATCGAGGTAGACCCACCACTGCTCGAGGTCGAGAGTCGTTCCGGTGGCGCGATCGGCCCGCAGAGCCTCGATCAGCTCGGTGATGACCTCGCCGCAGTCGCCCACGATCGGCACGTCCGCGTACCGGTTCTTACCGATCTCGGCCGGGTCGATGTCGGCGTGGATCACCTTGGCGTCGGGCGCGAAGGACGAGAGCTGACCGGTGACGCGGTCGTCGAATCGGGCACCGAGCGTGATCAGCAGGTCGCTGCGCTGCAGCGCTGCGACCGCGGCGACGGTGCCGTGCATACCGGGCATGCCCAGGTTCAGCTGGTGGGTATCGGGAAAAGCCCCGCGCGCCATCAGCGTGGTGACGACCGGGATGCCGGTCAGTTCCGCGAGCTCGAGCAGTTCTGCCGAAGCGTTGGCCTTGATGACTCCACCGCCGACGTACAGCACCGGCTGCTTGGCATCGGCGATGTAGCGCGCTGCCTCACGAACCTGCTTGCCGTGCGGCTTGGTGACCGGGCGGTAGCCGGGCAGACGCATTTCCGGCGGCCACGAGAACGTGGTCTGCGCCTGCAGCACGTCCTTCGGGATGTCGACGAGGACAGCACCGGGACGACCCGACGCGGCGATGTAGAACGCCTCCGCCATGATCCGCGGAATGTCCGCGCCGTCGGTGATCAGGAAGTTGTGCTTGGTGATGGGCATCGTGATGCCCGAGATGTCGGCTTCCTGGAAACCGTCGGTACCGATGAGGCTGCGTGCGACCTGACCGGTGATCGCGACGATGGGAACCGAGTCCATCTGCGCATCGGCCAAAGGGGTGACCAAGTTGGTCGCGCCCGGACCGGACGTCGCCATACAGACACCCACCCGGCCGGTGGCCTGGGCGTAGCCGGTTGCGGCGTGGCCTGCCCCCTGCTCGTGGCGCACCAGCACATGGCGCACCTTGACGGAGTCGAAGAGCGGGTCGTAGACGGGGAGAACCGCGCCACCGGGAATGCCGAATACGGTGTCGACGTCGAGTTCTTCGAGGGCTCGAACGACCGACTGTGCGCCGGTGACCTTCTCGGGCGCGACGTGACGTCGCGATCCGTTGGTCGCCGCTTCTGCGGACGGGCTGCTGGTCGACGGGCTTGCGGCCGGCCCCGACTTACGAGTCGTGGGCCCCGGGCGTGCGGTTGGTGCGCTCACTGATTGCTTCCTCAGGAATGTGAAATTGCTGGGCGATCTCTGGGCAAGAAAAAACCCCCGTCAGCGTGAGCTGTACGAGGGTGGCGCGTCGATGCGAGTTTGAACAACCGGCTCAGGCGTTGACGCGCCGGCCGATTACGAGTATCCAATTCCGCTTCACGCGCTCGACGGTAGGCGCGCGCACAGGGAAGAGTCAAACTCGTCACGACGCAATCCCATTATGTGAGATCGCGTAGATGCAATGCGAAGATGAATGGGTGTCGTCTCCGCAGCAGTCCGAACCACCTCGGCCATCATCCCACACTGTCCCCGACGCACCGAACGGTGCCGAGGGTCGGCAACCGTCGACCACGCAGGTCATTCGGCTACCGCGTCTTGCGCTGATCGGCGTGGCCCTGCTGTTGTTCAGCACCGCGCTGCCCGCGTTCAGCTGGCCCGCTGCTCTCGGCTGGCTGCTGATCCTGCCCATCGTCGCGTTCGTGTGGGTCCTTCGAGTGCGCACGGTGGTCACCCCCGACGCGATCACCGCTCGACGGTTCGTGGGCTCGGACGTGATCGAGTGGAGTTCGGTGACGGGTCTGCACTTTCCGGATCGCCGCTGGGCCCGCGTGGTCCTGACCGACAAGACCGAGAAGTCGCTGCCCCTGGTGCGGTTCGATCTACTCCCCCAACTCGCCGCGGCCAGCGGTGGCCGCATCACCGACCCCTACGCTGCGGCCGCGGCGGCCGAGGAGCAGGCTCGAGCGGAAGCCGAGGACGACGGCGAGCAGGCGTCGAAAGAGCAGTAGTCGACGGCGAGTAGCCTCTTCGATGCGAGAAACCGCTGCAACGAACGAGGACTACGCATATGCCGCCGCTACGCTCACGGGTCACCACAGTCGGACGCAATGCTGCGGGCGCACGCTCGCTCTGGCGCGCCACCGGAATGACCGATTCGGATTTCGGTAAACCGATCGTCGCCATCGCGAACTCGTACACCCAGTTCGTACCGGGCCACGTCCATCTGAAGAACGTCGGCGAGATCGTCGCCGACGCCGTCCGCGCGGCCGGCGGGGTCCCTCGTGAGTTCCACACGATCGCCGTCGACGACGGCATCGCCATGGGTCACGGCGGCATGCTTTACTCGCTGCCCAGCCGCGAGATCATCGCCGATTCCGTCGAATACATGGCCAATGCCCACACCGCCGACGCGCTGGTGTGCATCTCAAACTGCGACAAGATCACCCCCGGCATGCTCAATGCCGCGATGCGCCTGAACATCCCGGCAGTCTTCGTCTCGGGCGGACCGATGGAGGCAGGTAAGGCCGTCGTCGTCGGCGGCGTCGCGCAGGCACCGACCGACCTCATCACCGCGATCTCCGCCAGTGCCAACGACGCGGTGTCCGAGGAGGGCCTCGACGAGGTCGAGCGCAGTGCGTGCCCGACGTGCGGGTCCTGCTCGGGAATGTTCACTGCGAATTCGATGAACTGCCTCACCGAAGCGCTCGGACTGGCGTTGCCCGGCAACGGCTCGACGTTGGCTACCCACGAGGCCCGCCGTGCCTTGTTCACCCGCGCCGGCACCACCATCGTCGAGGCAGCGCTCAAGTACTACCGGGACGAGGACGAGTCGGTACTTCCCCGCAACATCGCCACCCCAGCGGCATTCCGCAACGCAATGGCGCTGGACGTCGCAATGGGCGGATCCACCAACACCGTGTTGCACACGCTCGCCGCCGCGCAGGAGGGCGAGGTCGATTTCGACCTCGACACCATCGACGCCATCAGCCGTAAGGTGCCGTGCCTGGCGAAGGTCTCTCCCAATTCCGATTACCACATGGAAGACGTGCATCGCGCCGGCGGAATTCCGGCGCTGCTGGGTGAGCTGCGGCGAGCGAATCTGCTCGAAACCGATGTCTCGACGGTGCACACCAAGAGCTTCGACGAGTGGCTCGACACCTGGGACATCCGGTCCGGGGCGGCATCCGAGGAAGCGCTCGAGCTCTTCCACGCAGCTCCTGGCGGCGTCCGCACGGTCGAGCCTTTCTCCACCAGTAATCGTTGGTCGTCGCTCGACACCGACGCCGCAGGCGGTTGCATCCGCGACCTCGAACACGCGTACACGGTCGAGGGTGGCCTGGTGGTGCTGCGGGGCAACATTGCCATCGACGGAGCGATCCTCAAGACCGCAGGCATCGACGAGGATCTCTTCTCGTTCCAGGGGCCGGCATTGGTCGTCGAATCCCAGGAAGAAGCCGTCTCGGCCATCCTGCAGAAAAAGATTCAGCCCGGCGACGTGCTCGTCGTGCGGTACGAAGGACCCAAGGGCGGACCGGGAATGCAGGAGATGCTGCACCCGACCGCGTTTCTCAAGGGGGCCGGCCTGGGCAAGGTCTGCGCGCTCGTCACCGACGGACGCTTCTCCGGCGGCACCTCCGGCCTGTCCATCGGCCACATCTCCCCCGAAGCCGCCGCCGGCGGAGTCATCGGGCTCGTCGAGAACGGCGACCAGGTTCGTATCGACGTTGCCTCGCGCACCCTCGAGATCCTCGTCGACGACGAGACGCTCGAGACACGTCGCGCGAAGATGAATGCGTCCGAGCGGCCGTGGCAACCGGTGGACCGTCAACGAACTGTCACCACGGCGCTACGGGCCTACGCAGCCTTGGCGACATCCGCGGACAAGGGTGCTGTGCGCTACGTGCCCTGACCAGACCGAAAAACATGTGAGCGGTTCCTCGTAGCCTGCTACGAGGAACCGCTCACATGGTCGTCTCGACTGGATCAGCGAACGACCGGGTTCGCCCCGTTGAGGAAGATCCAGATGCATACGCCCGCAGCGATTCCTATCGCGAGCGCGAGGAACGATCCGATACGCGGGCGGGTCGCCCAGCCGCGGCGGCCGTCGAACGCGATCTTTCCGGGTCCGGTGAGGATGATGGCCGCGGCCGCGAAGCCCAGAACCGTCTCGTACTCCACGCCGGTTTCACCGGAGAACTGCAACCCCGGCTCGGCGGCCTGCTTGAAGCACCAGGCGTTGATGATGGTGGCCAACACTGCCGCACCGCCCAACGGTGTCGCCAGTCCCAGGATCAGCAGCGCGCCGCCCAGAGTCTCCCCTGCGGCGGCCGCGATGGCCAAGATCTCCGGATAGCGAAAGCCGTCCTGCTCCAGTAGCTTCTGAAATCCGTCGAGGCCGGGACCGTTCCACAATCCGACGAGCTTCTGCAGCCCGTGCCCGAGAAACACCGCTCCGATCGTCACGCGCAGTACGAACAGTCCGAGATCGGCGGTCCCACGTCGCGCAGAAACCTCGACGGTCTCGGTCCGAACCTCGGATCGGTCCGCGACTGCCGCCCCGGACGCAGCGGCACCTGCACCCGCCGACGTGCCGAGGTACTCGGTGGAGTGGTCGGAATATGCGGCCGAGGACGTGCTGTCGGCTGCAGACGCGCCGGTGGAGGACGAATCCGCATACGCCGACGGCCGAAAGGCCTGAATCTTCTCGGTCGGTTGCGCGTCGGTCGACCTGGCATCGGAAGAACGTACTTCGCTCGAACGCGCTTCGGTCGAACGCGCATCGGACGTCGTCGAGTACGGGAAGTCGAGCTCGTCGTCGGTCCGAGGCAGTCGGTCCGAACGCTGGGCACCGAACGCAGCAGTCGGTGAGCCGGAGCTGCCCGCCGCAGTTGTACCGGACGCAGAGCGCGAGGGTGGGATCTGTTCGGTGGGGTTGTCGTACGGGCTCTCGGCCGGTTCGTACGACTGATCCGGCCGGTTGGGGTCGCGCGGTGTATCGGTCACCCCTCCAGAGTAGAGCCGATACACGCCGATCCCCTTCATGGCCGCGTGGCGAGTCCGCGCCGCTGCTGCGTACCGTTCGAAGGATGAAGCCGGTCCGAGCGTCACCTCGAAGCGCCACTACCGTCGTCGTCGCACTGTCCATGACGGCCGCCATGCTCGCCGGGTGCGCCCGATTCGACGACTCGAATTCGTCGCCGTTCACTCCTGCACCCGAGGTCGGTGCCGCCGAGTTGAAACCCACGACCCCCAGTGAGGCACCGCCGTCGTCGGATCCGAATGCTCCGCCTCCGCCGTCGGGCCCCTGCGTCGATCCCGACCCGTCGGTCATCGCGACATGTCTTGACACCACCGGCGGCCTCGTCGCCCTGCCGGACGGACAGAGCGCGCTGGTCGCCGAGCGTCGAACCGGTCGCATCATGGAGGTCGCGGCCGGGCGGACGCCAACCGAAGTGGCCCGGATAGCAGTCGACGGCACCGGCGACGGCGGTCTGCTCGACATCGCGCTCTCTCCGACGTACGCCGAAGACAAACTCCTCTACGCTCTCGTCACCACGACATCGGACACCAGAGTGGTTCGGCTCGCTCCCGGCGACGTCCCCAAGGACATCGTGACCGGAATCCCGCGCGGCGCGACGGGCAATCGTGGATCGATCGATTTCTACACCCCGACCGAGCTGCTCGTCCTCACCGGTGACAACGGTGATCCGGCCGCAGCCCTGAGTCCGGATTCACTGTCCGGCAAGCTGTTACGGGTGACGTCGTTGTCACCGACAGCCGATCCCCCACGTCCGCAGATCGCACTGAGCGGAATCGGGACGGCAGGCGACGTATGCACGGACGGTGCCGGAAACATCTACGTCACCGACCGCACCGCGATCGAAGACCGCTTGCAACGCATCGACAAACTGGGCGCGGTGTTCTCCCCGGTATGGACGTGGCCGGATCGCCCCGGCGTCGCCGGATGCGCAGCAGGCGACGGCGGAGTGGCCGTAGCACTCACGACCGCGAAAGCTGTTGCGGCGCTGACCACCGACGCGACCACAGGGGCCGTCTCGGCCGAGCCGACTCTGCTGATTCAGGACCGCTATGGGCAACTGAACGGAGCAACGAGCTCGGCCGACGGCCAGATCCTGGTGGGCACGGTGAACAAGAACGGCGCGGAGCCCGGCCCCACCGACGACCGAGTCGTCAAGGTGCCCTTCCCCGGCGGCGGCGGAGGCGGTAACGACTGATCGATACACGACTGCGGCCGAGCGCGATTGCGCTCGGCCGCAGTTGTTTTCGAAGATCAGGACTGGCCGCAGGCCTCGAGAACGAGCTCCTTGACACGGGCCGCGTCGGCTTGACCGCGCGTCGCCTTCATCACCGCACCCACGATCGCACCGGCGGCTTGAACCTTGCCACTCCGGATCTTCTCCACCACACCGGGATTGGCCGCAAGTGCCTCGTCGACGGCAGCTTGCAACTTGGTGTCGTCCTTCTCCAACACGAGGTTTCGGTCGGACATGACCTGGGCCGGCTCGCCCTCGCCGGCGAGAACCCCGTCCACCACCTGACGGGCGCCGTTGTTGTTGAGCTTGCCGTCGGCGACCAATGCGGCCACTTCCGCCACCTGGGCCGGAGTGATCGCCAGATCGGCCAGCTCGACACCGGCAACATTGGCCTGCTGAGACAGGTAGGACACCCACCAGGACCGAGCAGCCTGCGGTGACGCACCTGCATCCACCGTTGCCGCAACGAGCTCGAGCGCGCCCGAGTTCACCAGGTCTCGCATCTCCTCGTCGGAGACGCCCCAGTCCTTCTGGATTCGGCCGCGTCGCAACCACGGAAGCTCGGGCAGGGTGCCGCGCAGCTCCTCGATCCACGCCGCGTCCGGAGCGACGGGTGCAAGATCGGGCTCGGGGAAGTACCGGTAGTCCTCCGCGGTCTCTTTCTTACGGCCGGGGGTGGTGGTGCCGTCCGATTCCTGAAAGTGCCGCGTTTCCTGCGTCACCTCACCACCGGATTCGAGAACCGCTGCCTGACGGCGCATCTCGTATCGAACGGCAACCTCGACGCTCTTGAGCGAGTTGACGTTCTTCGTCTCGGTGCGGGTGCCGAATTCCGTCGCCGTCTTCTTCATCAGCGACACGTTCGCGTCACAGCGCAGCGAACCCTGATCCATCCGGACGTCGGAGACGTTCAACGACTTCAACAGATCCCGGAGTGCGGTGACGTACGCACGCGCGACCTCGGGCGCACGCGCACCGGTCCCGGTGATCGTCTTCGTCACGATTTCCACCAACGGCACACCGGCACGGTTGTAGTCGAGCAGCGAGTGCGACGCCCCCTCGATCCGGCCGGTCGCTCCCCCGACGTGCGTCGACTTGCCGGTGTCCTCTTCCATATGAGCGCGCTCGATCTCGACGCGGAAGGTACTGCCGTCGTCGAGCAGAACGTCGAGGTAACCCTCGGTGGCGATGGGCTCGTCGTACTGCGAAATCTGATAGTTCTTCGGCTGATCCGGATAGAAGTAGTTCTTGCGCGCGAACCGACCCCATGGAGTGATCGAGCAATTGAGCGCCAACCCGATCCGGATCGCGGATTCCACGGCAGCGGCATTGACCACCGGAAGCGCTCCGGGAAGGCTCAGGCACACCGGGCACACCTGCGTGTTGGGCTCGGCACCGAACGCGGTGGGGCAACCACAGAACATCTTGGTCTCGGTACCCAACTCCACGTGGACCTCCATGCCCAACACGGGGTCGAACGTGGCGAGCACATCGTCGTAATCGATCAGATCGACGGTTGCAGCAGTCATGGCTCGTAGTTTATGCATTGCCCACGACGCGTGAGTAACCACGTGTACCGGTGACCGTGCACGGGCGAGGTACACCGATGAGCACAGACTGTCGATGACCGTGTGATGACGCCGGACATGAGGTCTGGACCTCGGGCGACCGGGTTTCAGCCGAAGAACGCGGCGGCGTCGTCGTATCTGGTCTGCGGTACGCGCTTGAGTTGCTTGGTCGCCTCGGCCAAGGACACCAGGCCGATCTCGGCACCGCGCAGCGAGACCATCTTTCCGAAGTCTCCGGAATGCGCCGCGTCGGTGGCGTTGACACCGAATCGCGTGGCGAGCACGCGGTCGTAGGGAGTGGGAGTTCCGCCGCGCTGGACATGTCCGAGGACCGTGGTGCGAACTTCCTTGTTGATGCGGCGTTCGATCTCGACGCCGAGCTGATGAGCGACTCCGGTGAACCGAACGTGACCGAACTCGTCGATACCGCCGTCGAGCAGTTGCATCGAACCCTCGATGGGCTTGGCCCCTTCGGCCACGACACAGATGAAGTGCGAATCTCCACGCTGAAAACGCTTGCGTACCAGAGTGCAGACTTCCTCGACATCGAACGGATGCTCCGGGATGAGCGTCATGTGCGAACCCGACGCCAACCCGGCGTGCAACGCGATCCACCCCGCGTGCCGGCCCATCACCTCGACGAGCATCACCCGCTGATGGGACTCGGCCGTGCTGTGCAAACGGTCGATCGCGTCGGTGGCGATCGTCAGTGCCGTGTCGAAGCCGAATGTGACGTCGGTGCAATCGATGTCGTTGTCGATGGTCTTGGGCACCCCGACCACCGGCACTCCCTCTTCCGACAACCACGCGGCCGCAGTCAGGGTTCCTTCGCCCCCGATCGGAATCAACACGTCGATACCGTTGTCTTCGAGGGTCTGCTTGACCCGATCGAGCCCGGCGCGCAGCACATCCGGATTGGTGCGCGCGGTGCCGAGCATGGTGCCACCCTTGGTGAGCAACCGGTCGTTGCGATCGTCGTTGCGCAGCTGCACGCGACGGTCCTCGAGAAGGCCGCGCCAGCCGTCCTGGAAACCGACGACCGTGGAGCCGTACCGCGCATCGGCGGTACGAACCACTGCTCGGATCACCGCATTGAGCCCTGGGCAATCGCCGCCTCCGGTCAGAACTCCGATGCGCATCGATTTTCGCCTCTCTGCTTGCAGATCCGTGACGCAATGACGGTCGTCAGCCTAATCGGGTGCGGGGTGCTGCGCGCGCCGGTACCGCCCGCAGCTCACTTCGGCGTCACGACACCGGTCTCGTAGGCCAGCACGACAGCCTGGGCACGATCGCGCAGACCGAGCTTGGCCAGAACCTTGCCCACATGGGTTTTGACGGTCTGTTCGGCCAGGAACAGCGAGCCCGCGATCTCGGAGTTGGACATACCGGTGGCGATGAGTTCGAGCACCTCGCGTTCGCGGGGAGTCAGATCGCTCAGACGCGGCGACGGGTGACGGCGCGCTCCGCGGCGGGCGGTGACCTCCGCGATCAGCCGTCTGGTCACCGACGGAGCCAGCAGGGCCTCACCCGCGGCGACGACGCGCACACCTCGAATCAACTCCTCTGCCGGCGCATCCTTGAGCAGAAAGCCGCTCGCGCCGAGCGCCAGCGCCTCGTAGACGTAGTCGTCGATGTCGAATGTGGTCAGCATCAGCACGCGCACCGGCGTCGGGAGAGACGCCGAGAGGATCGCTCGTGCGGCATCGAGACCGTTCATCTCCGGCATTCGAACGTCCATCAGCACCACGTCGGGCAGCAGGCGAGCCACCTCGCTGACCGCCGTCCTCCCGTTGTCCGCATCCCCGATCACCGAGATGTCGGCCTGCGCGCCGAGGAGGGCACCGAACCCTTGCCGCACCATCGCTTGGTCGTCGGCTATGAAGACCGTTGTCACCACGTTCGCCAGCCTAGGCGAGATCGTCCGTGGTCACCGGTGCCGTCGACGTCGGCATGCTCAGGGGGACGTGTACCGCCACCTCGAACCCGCCGTCCGGCAGGGCGGCGGCTCGGAGCCGACCGTGTGCCGCCTGCGCTCGTTCGCGCATGCCCATGATCCCGTGTCCTCCGGTATCGAATTCGGCTCGTCGTCCCACACCGGAGTTCGGTGACGGGCCGTTCCTCACCGTCATATCCACGCCGGTCGAATCGACCGCGATATACACGATTACGCCGGCCTCGGGCGAATGTCGCGCAGCATTGGACAGCGACTCCTGGAGAATTCTGTACAGCGTCAAACCTGTTGTATCCGATATTAATTCGACCGGACCCGTGATGTTCCAGCGCAGTTCCATACCGGCCTTGCGGCTCGCATGGAGGGTGCGTTCGAGATCGAGTGCTGTCGGTGCCGGCGCATCCTGCCACTGCTGACCATCGCTGCGGAGTACACCGAGCATTCCCCTGATCTCGTTCAGCGCCTCGCGCGCCGTGGCACCGATCGACGCGAATTCCGACGCGGCGGCCTCGGAGACGTCGTCCAGTCGATACGGCGCACTCTGTGCCTGCACAACCACCATGGACATGTGATGCGCGACGACGTCGTGCAGATCACGAGCGATCTTCGCCTTCTCCTCGAGAATCGTGCGCCTGGTGCGCTCGAGTTCGCTGACCTCCTCCTGTTGCGCAAGTTGCCTGCGGGAGAGGACGAGCCAGCGAATCAACAGTCCGAACACGACGACCGCCGTCAGACCGACCGACCACCCGACTCCATCCGAGCCCGGCATGTACGCGAAGAACACCAGCATGCTGGCCAACCAGGCCACCAACAACACTGATGGCGGCGACCGCAGAGCGACCGCGAACAACAGCGCCAACAGGACGAGAATGTGCACGACCTGCCACGGGTAGTCGTATCCCGGAGTGCGGTCGAACGCTGCCGGAACGACCAGAGCCGCCAGAGCCGAGATCGCCCACCCCACCGCGGGATTGATTCGAATCAGCACGAACGGGAACGCCGCGAGCGCACCGACGATGGGCATCAACGGCGCCGAAACCTGATGGGTGACCGGCAGTGTCGGCCAGGCGATGGAATACAGCACAGCACCGACGACAACGATCAGCACGTCGACCGAACGGACACCGGCAATTCGTGTCGGCACCCGACGCCTTGCCGCCGAGGGCTTCGATTCTCCTGCTCTGTTCTTGCGCACGAACCGAGCCTAGGCAGTACGTGCCGACGACGACGTCATACCTGAGTATCAGTTCCGCCCGCACCTGCAGTATCGGGCCGGTCGCAGTCCGACACCCACCGGTGTTGAAGAACGGGGACCTCGGTGCGATGCTCGTCGGGCATATCGCTCCTTAGCGTCGAAACCCATGAACAGGAACACTTCTCGCATCCTGATGTGCATCGCCGCTGCGACGGTAGCGGTGACTGCGACCACCGGTGCCGCCTCGCACCCACCGTCGGCCCCTGACCGGTCCGGCCCTGTCGCGGCGGCCGTGCACGCGCTCGTCACCGAACCGGCAGACGAGGCGACCCGAGCTATCCCCGTCGACTTCGCCTCGGTGCTGAGGTACCGCCCGATCGTGCTCGACGACATGGCCGAGAATCCCCACGGGGACTGTTCCTCACCCGTGCCGCTGCCGCCGGAATTCGAATCCGCCTGCAAGGCTCACGATCTGGGTTACGACCTCATTCGGTACGCCGCCGCGACGGGCACGGCCGTCGACCCACAGTGGCGACGAGCCATAGACGCCCAGTTGGAGCGCAGAATGCACGCCGCCTGCAGCGAGCGAACCGACGATGGATCCCGCCGGGCCTGCGACGTCGCCGCGTCGGTGGCCGCGGTGGCCGTGGACGTCAATTCCTGGCGGCAGTCGTTCGGCGCACCGGTGGCCGAACCCGCACTGCCGATCACGCTGGGCGGCGCAGCCGGTGTGCTGATAATGCTCTCTGCTCTTCTGGCCGGCCGATTCCTCCGCCGCACAGGAGTATCGGTACCCGAGATCGGCGCGCACGCATGATCACCTCGGTCACCGGATCCTCCGAACGAGTCGGCAATACCGCCCCGACAGTTGCGCCGCCACTCTCGACGGGCATCCGGCTGCCGCGAATCGGAACGTCGATTGCGCTCACAGTTGCAGTGTCGATGGCGTCGGCCCCTGCACTGCTCCCCCGCCCGGCCGTCACCCAGGCACTGTTGATCGGCGTATCGACGGCGATCGCGCTCGCCGTCGCATGGCTGGCCCGGAACGTGCTCGGCGCGCGCCACCCTGCCGGGTTCGGTGCGCGAGCCTGGGCAGTAGGCGTTGGAACGCTGATCTCGATCACCGCGATGTACTCGAATATTCTGTGGCAGAACAAGATACGATCCGCGATGGCCACTCGCACCGTCGACTGGCATTACGCGGTCGACGCCATCGGTGGAGCGGCGTGCGTCGCCCTCGCCCTCTGGGGAATCGGTCTCGGAGTCCGGCGGGCCTGCACCGCGCTCGGCGGTGTGCGATCGATCGTTCTGATCACGCTCGTCGCCGTGCTGTCGTACGTTTTCGCCGTGCCCGCGCTCCCGTCGGCAGTGTCCCGTCATTTCTCGGCCTCGAACTCGGTCTCGGACGATTCGGTGATCGCGCCTGATACAACGACGAGATCAGGGGGTCCCGGATCCCTCGTTCCGTGGGGCACGCTGGGTGACGAGGGGAGAAAATTCGCGTCCGGCGGCCCTGTACGCAGCACCGTGCGCACCTACGTCGGACTCGACTCGGCACCCACGCTCGATCAGCGCGTCGCGTTGGCCGTCGCGGACATGGAACGGGCAGGGGCATTCGATCGCAGCGTGGTGGTCGTCGCGATCCCGACGGGATCGGGCTGGGTGGACGAGAACGCGGTCACCGGTGCCGAGAGCAGATTCGGCGGGGATGTCGCGACCGTGGCAGTGCAGTACTCGAACAAGCCCAGTTGGGCGACGTTCCTGTTCGCCGAGGACGATGCACGCCGGTCGGCCGAGGCCGTCACACGCGCAGTCGCCGAGGCGGCCGCCAACACATCGACACCTCCGCAGATCGTCGTGTACGGCCAGAGCCTGGGGGCGGTAGCGGGTAGCGACGCCTATTCATCCCTTCTCGAGGCGAACCCCCACGTCTGCGGAGCAGTATGGGCAGGGCCGCCCGCCGGAGACGTGAACACCGACCGCGCAACAGTCCTCGCCAATTCATCGGACCCCGTCGTCCGTTGGTCTGCAGATCTCTTGTGGTCGGCTCCTGACACTCCGGCCACCCACCACGATGCGCCGACGCCGATGTGGCTACCGCTCGTCAGCTTCGTCCAGACATCCGTCGATCTTGCCGCGGCGCTCGACGTGGGGGCCGGCCACGGACACAGATACGGAATCGACCAGGGCACCAGCATGCCGCTGTGCCGATGACCGGCCGGTGCCACCGACAACGGAGTCAGTCGAGCAATCCCAATCGTCCACCGAGCCAGTCCATCTCCTGCTCCAAGGCCGGAGCCCACACCTGCATCGAGTGTCCGCCGGGCAACTCGCTGTAGTGCACGTCCAGACCGGCGCCGGCGGCGGCCTCGAAGGCATGCTCGGTTTGCGGCCTGAATTCTTCGTCGTCGGACCCGGCGACGAAGGCACCGGCCGAATCGGGAAAACTGTGACGCGACAATAGGTTCAGCGGCGTGACACGCTCGAACCGCTCCTCGTTCGCGGGGGTATCCGCTCCGAACGCCGCGGCAACCGATTCGGCTCTCGTGCCGCGACGTTGCTCGTCCTCCCCGGAGATATCGAGAAACGTCGGGAACACCGACGGTGCAGTCACCGCGAGCTGCAGGGCGCAGGTTCCCCCGTAGGAGTACCCGCCGACCGCCCAGGCCCGTGGATCCGAGGACGCCCGGAAGTTCGACCGAACCCACTGCGGCACGTCGACGGAGAGGTACGTCGCCGCATTTCCGAGGTTCGAATCCATGCACATCGGATTGGCCTCGGTGTCGCCGAGGCCATCGGCCACGACGACGATCGGCGCAGCACCGTCGTGGCGGGCTGCATACGCGTCCATCGTCTGCATCAGGTGGCCACCCTCGACCCAGTCGACGACGTGACCGGGTTGCCCGGTGAGCAACACCAACACCGGCAGGTCGTCTGCTCCGCGGTCGTACGAGGCCGGGAGGTAGATCGTCGCGGGCCGCGCGTCGAAGTGCGACACCGTGCCGGGCACCTCGAGATCGACCAGTCTGCCGTGGCCCTCGACCGGGACCACCGGTCGATGCCCCAGCGCGAGCGCCACCGTCGGATACCGGGTGACGGTCAGATTGGTGACTACCGCTGCGGCCACCAGTACCGCTGCCAGCAGCCCCAGGGCACTGAGCGAACCGAGCACCGGGCCCGGCCTCGACCCGCGCCGAACCCGTACGACGACGGCACCGATCGCCGCCAGCGACAGCACCGCCGCCACGGTCAAGGCAGCAGTCGGCACCGCGCCGGACAGCAGCGGTAGATGAGCCAGGTCTGCAGCCCACCGATGCAGCACCTCGAATTACCTCAGTTCGCCGCGAGCGGCCTCGTACGCGGCACCGACACGGTAGAGGCGCTCGTCCGCGAACGCCGGAGCCATGATCTGCAGTCCCACGGGCAGACCGTCCTCGGAGGCGAGACCCGACGGCACCGACATCGCGCAGTGACCGGCAAGGTTCGTCGGTAGCGTGCAGAGGTCGTTGAGGTACATCGCCATGGGATCGTTCACCTTGTCCCCCAACGGGAATGCCGTCGTCGGGGTCGTCGGTGACACCAGTACATCGACCTTCTCGTAGGCCGCATCGAAGTCGCGGGCTATGAGCGTGCGCACCTTCAGAGCCGAGCCGTAGTAGGCGTCGTAGTACCCGGCCGAGAGCGCGTACGTACCGATCATGATGCGGCGCTTGACTTCCGGACCGAATCCTTCGGCACGCGTGAGCGCCATGACCTGCTCGGCGCTGTGCTTTCCGTCGTCACCAGCGCGCAATCCGTAGCGCATACCGTCGAATCGAGCCAGATTGGACGACACCTCGGACGGCAGAATCAGGTAGTACGCGGCCAGAGCGTGCACGAAATTGGGGCACGAGACCTCGACGACCTCGGCACCGAGCCCGGTGAGTGTGGCCACAGCCGCGTCGAAGGACGAGATCACACCGGCCTGGTAGTTGTCGGAATGCAATTCCTTGACGACCCCGACACGAACTCCCGACAGGTCGCCGCGAGCGCCCTCCCGCGCCGCTGCGACGACCGGACGAACTGCGGTATCGACGGACGTGGAATCCCGCGGGTCGTATCCGGCGATCACCTCGTGCAGCAGCGCGGTATCGAGCACCGTTCGCCCGCACGGCCCGCCCTGGTCGAGCGAGGACGCGCAGGCGATCAGACCGTAACGAGAGACGCTGCCGTACGTCGGCTTGGTCCCCACGGTGCCGGTCAGTGCGGCCGGCTGGCGAATGGATCCGCCGGTATCGGTGCCGATGGCCAGCGGTGCCTGATACGAGGCGAGCGCCGCCGCGCTGCCACCGCCCGAGCCGCCGGGAATCCGAGTCGTGTCCCACGGGTTCTTGGTCGGCCCGTACGCCGAGTTCTCGGTCGACGAGCCCATCGCGAACTCGTCCATGTTCGTCTTGCCCAGCACCGGGATGCCCGCTGCCCGCAGCTTGGACGTCAGTGTCGCGTCGTAGGGCGAGACCCAGCCGTCGAGAATCTTCGAGCCCGCCGTCGTCGGCATGTCGGTCGTGGTGAACACGTCCTTGAGTGCCAGCGGGACCCCGGCCAGAGCCGACGCAGGTGCACGACCTGCCGACAGTCCCGCATCGACGTCGGTCGCGGCCGAGAGTGCCTCGGCGGCTGCGACGTGCAGGAAGGCGTGCAGGTCTGCGTCGACCTCCGTGATCCGGTCGAGATGCGCCTGGGTCACCTCGACTGCACTGATCTCGCGCGCGTGGATACGGGTGGCGAGCTCGGACGCGTCGAGCTTCGTCAGGTCGGTCATTCGCTCTCTCCCAAAATCTGCGGCACCGCGAAACGGCCCTCTTCCGCATTCGGTGCGCCGGCGAGCGACTGCTCCGGCGTCAGCCCGGGAACGATCGTGTCGGGACGCGTCACGTTGACGATCTCGCTGGGGTTGGCCGTCGGCGGAACATCGTCGGTAGCCACCTCCGCCACGGCTTTGACGTGATGAAGAATCGAATCCAGCTGACCGGCGAACTCGTCGAGTTCGGCGTCGCTGAGAGCCAAACGCGACAGCCGGGCGAGGTGAGCGACCTCGTCGCGGGAGATGTCAGGCACCGCGTGGACCCCTTTCACACTGTAGGAGTGGAGCCGGACGAAACGACTCCGTATTTGTGCAGAGCGAACCGAACGGGTCCGCGAACGCCGTCCAGCCTAGTGCGGAACCTGTCGCAGGCTGCACGCACTCCTCGTGGGCGCTTCGGGTGTCAGAATTGTCACTGCCCGCGTTGCGGGACGTCGAGTACAGGTCGAAGATGCAAGGATTGCTCGCGCCGGGTGGCCGAAGTCCGCCAGAAGTCGAAAAGGAGCGTGACATGTCTTATCTGCTCCGTGTTCAACTGCCGGACCGGCCGGGCAGTCTCGGGTCGTTGGCCGTCGCGCTGGGGACGGTAGGCGCAGACATCCTCTCTCTCGACGTCATCGAACGCGGTGACGGATACGCGGTCGACGATCTGGTGGTCGACGTCGCGCCCGGTTCGCTTCCCGACACACTGATCACAGCCGCCGAGAACCTCGACGATGTCCGGGTCGATTCCATCCGGCCGTACACCGGATTCCTCGACACGCACCGCGAACTGGAATTGATCGATCGGGTCGCCGCTGCGTCCGACGATCGATTGCAGGTGTTGGTCGACGGCGCTCCTCGCGTTCTGCGAGTGGGGTGGAGCACTGTCGTGGCCACCAACGCGCACGGACCCTTCCGCCTGGTCGGCAGTTCCGGAGCACCCGAGACGCATGCGGCAGAGCTGCCGTGGTTCCCCTTGGCGGCTGCTGCAGCACTCGACGCCGATGCAGAGTGGGTTCCGCAGGTGTGGCGCGACATGGACACCCAGATCGCCGTCGCTCCGCTCGGGAACACCGGAACCGTCCTCATGCTGGGTAGGCCGGGTGGACCGGAATTTCGGCCGTCGGAGGTGGCCCGTCTCGGTTACCTCGCCGGCATCGTGGCCACCGTACTGAATTGACTCCTCCGCACCCCGTCAGTCATCCGCTCCTGCTTCTTCCTCGGCGGTAGTCACCGCCTCCGGTCCCTCGGTCAGCAGGCGCGTGAACCCCGCCTCGTCCAGTACCGGCACACCGAGCTCGATTGCCTTGTCGTGCTTGGACCCCGGCGATTCTCCGACGACGACGAACGCGGTTTTCTTCGACACCGAACCCGCGGCCTTCCCACCGCGGAGCAAGATCGCTTCTTTGGCCTCGTCGCGTGAATACGAGGTGAGCGACCCGGTGACGACAATCGACAGCCCTTCGAGATTTCGCTCGATGGAGGCATCGCGCTCGTCTTCCATACGCACGCCCGCGGCCCGCCATTTGTCGACAATGGTTCGATGCCAGTCGACACCGAACCATTCCGAGACCGCCGCCGCGATGGTGCCACCCACCCCGTCGACCGCGGACAGCTCCTCGACGGACGCCGCCTCGATACGTTCGAGGCTGCCGAACTCCCCGGCCAGCGCCCGGGCCGCCGACGGCCCCACGTGCCGGATGGACAGGCTGACCAGGACACGCCACAGTGGCTGGTTCTTCGCGACGGCAAGGTTGTCGAGCAACTTGCGACCGGTGGCCGAGAGCGCCCCTGACTTGGTCCGAAAGATCGCCGTCTTCATCAAGTCCGCTTCGGTGAGCGAGAACAGGTCGCCCTCGTCCTCGATGGCACCGGCGGACAACAAGTCCGATGCTGCCTCGTACCCGAGTCCCTCGATATCGAATCGCTGCCGCTCGGCCACGAAGAACACGCGCTCACGGCGTTGCGCCGGGCAGTACTGCGAGTTGGGGCAGCGTAGGTCCGCGTCGCCCTCCTTGGCCGGAGCCAATGGCGTCGAACACTCCGGGCATTCGGTGGGCATCACGAATTCGGTCTCGTCACCGGTCCTGGCGTCGACGACAGGTCCGAGAACCTCCGGAATGACCTCACCCGCCTTGCGAATGGTCACCGTGTCGCCGATCAGCACGCCCTTACGCTTGACCTCGGAGGCGTTGTGCAAGGTCGCCAACGACACCGTCGAACCGGCGACGAGAACCGGAGTCATGTAGGCGAACGGCGTGACCCTGCCCGTCCTGCCGACGCTGACCCGGATGTCGAGCAGAGTCGTGGTGACTTCCTCGGGTGGATACTTATAGGCGATGGCCCACCGCGGTGCCCGAGACGTCGTTCCCAACCGACGATGTAGGGACATCTCGTCGATCTTGACCACCAGGCCGTCGATCTCGTGTTCGACGTCGTGTCGATGCTGGTCCCAATAGACGACCTTCTCGACAACCGCGTCGATCCCCTGCACACGCGTGGTGTGCGTGGAGATCGGCAGGCCCCAGGCTCGTAAGGCCTCGTAGGCATGCCATTGCGAATCCGGAGTGAAGCCCACCATGCGGCCGAAACCGTGGCAGATCATGCCGAGGCGTCGTTTGGAGGTAACGGCCGGATTCTTCTGTCGAAGCGACCCTGCGGCAGAGTTCCGCGGATTGGCGAACGGCGGCTTTCCCTCCTCCACCAGAGAGGCGTTGAGTGCCTGGAAATCCTCGAGGCGGAAGAACACTTCCCCGCGCACTTCCAGCAGCTCCGGCACGGGATACTCCGCGCTACCGGTGAGGGTGTCCGGGATGTCGTCGATGGTGCGCGCGTTGAGCGTGACGTCCTCGCCCGTCCGTCCGTCGCCGCGGGTGGCACCCCGTACGAGGGTGCCGTTCTCGTACACCAGATTCAGCGCGACGCCGTCGATCTTGACCTCGCACAGGTACTGCAGATCCGGTCCGGCCTCGGTCTCGACTCGTTTGGCCCAGGCACGAAGCTCGTCGTGGTCGAACACGTTGTCCAGGCTCAGCATTCGTTCCAGGTGGTCCACGGCGGTGAATTCCGTCGCGAAGCCGCCTCCGACGAGCTGGGTCGGTGAGTCCGCAGTACGCAGATCCGGGTGCGCCTCTTCCAGATCGTTGAGCTCGCGCAACAGAGCATCGAATTCACCGTCGGACACGATGGGCGAATCGCGGACGTAGTACCGGAATTGGTGGCCGCGCACTTCTTCGGCCAGCGTCTGCCATCGCTCGCGATCGGCAGAGGATGCGGCATCGAGTTCCACACCGGCTGCGTTCTCGTCGATTCCTACTGGTATTTCCGTCGGCTCGGGCACGTCTCGAAGATTATCCGAACCCACCGACACCGAACCATCACCCGACCCGGCGCGACTAGCGACCCATGAGTCCGAGCAACAACGTCGCCGCCACGAGCGCCACCGCGCAGATGCCTGCGGTCAACGCGAAACCTGTCACGAAGGACTCGGAGTAGATTCCGCCGAGCACGGAGGCCATCACGGACAACAACACTCCGGCGGGCAATCCACGTCGCTGGGCATCCGATAGCCGATACATTTCACGATCATCGCAGAGGTCTCCGGCAAGCACGCCGGCGCACCGAGCCGAAGGCGGATCGCGGTGTCAGATCTCGTCGATCACCAGACTGTTGCCGCCGGACTGCTTGGACCGGTACATCGCGGCGTCGGCAGTGCGGGCAGCTCTACCGACGACGGACGTTCCCACGTCCCACAGGGCCGAATTCTCGTGCAGCAGTGCCATACCGACGCTGACCGTGACAGGGATGTCGTCGCGCCGGTCACAGAGCACCCGCACCATGTCGAAGCCGAGATCGACCATGCCGCGCGCGTCGCCGACCACAGCCACCAGGAACTCCTCCCCGCCGGTGCGAGCCAGGACTCCGCCCTGGTGCCGAACCAGACGGCGGAGTCGGTCGGCGACCCGAACGATCACCTCGTCACCGCGGCTGTGCCCGAATCGGTCGTTGACGGCCTTGAACTTGTCGATGTCGACAACCAGGAATGCCATGGACAGATCGCGCTTTCGTGCCAACTGCCACAGATCCAGCAATTCACTGTCGATGCCTCGACGGTTGTACACCCCGGTGAGCGGATCGAGAACCGAGCGCTTGGCATCGTTGGACAGGGTGGTCCATGCCACCTGCGCGAAGACCGGTACAGCCACCGTCGCCAGCAGCAACACCACCGTTGCCGTCGCCACCGCAGGTCCGTCGACCGCAACGAACTTGCCGTCCATCACATCGACGAGTGTTCGAACTCCGAAGCCGATGATGAACGTGCCCGTCCACACCAGGTGAGCCACGAGCAGTCGAGGGCTGAGGAAGTACGTGCAGAACGCTCCGGTGACGGCGAAGAGCACCGTACCGATCATCGATGCGAAGGGCGCGTAGAGAATCAAAACGGACGTGGTGAGAATGTCTCCGAAGGCAAGGAACCCGACGAAGAACTTCTTGCCCGGGATCGGGCCGAACACGCATCGTGCGGCGACGAGCATCTGAACGACCAAGACGAAGAAGACCCACCCGATTGCCAGCGAGCCGCGTGGACCGAGATCACTGAACAGCATCAGAATCGAGGTGAGCGCGTACATGAGGACCGCCGAGCCGAACACGACGCGGATGATTCCGGTCAGGGGACGAGTGGATCGGTGGTTGATGATCCACTCGAAATCGTGCGGCGCTCGGTACCAGTCGGAGGTCGCGGCAGCGAGTTTGGCCAACACACCTCGGCGGTGTCTGCCGGAACGTCGGAGGGAGGCGACCTCGTCGAAGTCGCGACCGCCTGATGCCATGTTCCGAACTCCCACCGATCGATAGACCCCCGACGGCCATGTGAATAGTGTCACATCTGTTCGACGTCCCAACACCTGTGGGCTGCCAGGCCGCGGAGACCGTGCGCTGTCACTCCAGGCGACTGTGCAATCTCACAACGAATCGGGTGACTCGGCGAATGCGACGGCCACGTCGCGAGCGAGTCCTGTTGCGCGACGGGCCCACTCCGGTGTGCTGCCGGCCAGACCGCAACTCGGCGTGACCGAAATCTGCGATGCGAGCACGGAACGGTCGAACCCCAAGCGGTCGACCAAGGTGACACCGGGCTCGGCGAGTTCCCGCCAGCCGGGCGGACGCTCGGGTGCGTGCGTCGGAATCAGGCCCAACATCAGCGTCTTTCCCGTCTGCAGCAACTCGCCGATTCCGTCGAAATCGTTGCGACGCAGACCGGCCGCGTCCACGGCCACCGCGACGGCTTTCGAGCGGCGCAGCAGATCGAAAGGAACACCGGAGTCGCAGCAATGCACCGCTACCGGGAGCGCGACGATATCGATCAGTGAATCGAGGAGGTCGAGTGCATCCGGTTCGGGGACCGGACGTACGGTGTCGAGCCCGGTGATTCCGGTCAGGCTTCCGGCCAGAACGGCTGCGAGACTGGGTTCGTCGAGCTGGACCACGACGTCGGCGCCGAGTCGACGTGTCACCTCCGCGCAGTGCAGTCGAAGTCCTTCACCGAGGGCCTCCGTGAAATGCCGGACGGCACCCCGATCGGTCAAGGCCCGATGCCCGTGCCGCAGTTCCACCTGGGCTGCCATCGTGAACGGTCCGGCGGCCTGGATCTTGATTGTTCGGCCGCTGCCACGAAGCCCCGAGACCTCCCACAGTTCCTCTAGCACATCGAGATCCTCGGCGAGAAAATCGTTCGCTCGACGACCGGCAAGCATCGGACGTGGCACGACGCGGTATCCGGACGTGCGCACGTCGAGTTCGACGTCGACCATGATGGCTCCGGTGCGCCCGATCGTGTCGGCACCGAGTCCGCGTGCCGGAAGCTCCACAATGTGCGGTAGTTCGGCGAACTCGCCGAGCACGATCGCAGCCGCCTCACGTATGTCCGTACCCGGCCACGAGCCGATACCGGTCGCAAGTCCGGCGAAATCGCTCGGGGTCACTCGCGCTCGGATCGAGTACCCGAAATGGTCGAGCTACCGATGACGACGTCACCGTGAATGTCCTTGCGGTACAACACCGCTGCCTGCCCTTTGGCGACACCGGTCAGCGGAGAGCGCAACTGAATCTCCATCCCATCGCCCACCGCCTCGGCGACAGCCTCGGTCAGGCCGCCGTGCGCGCGGACCTGAACGATGCATTCGATGGGACCGGTGGGGGCCGTGCCCTCGGTCCACACCGCGCGGTCGCCGGTGATGGCCCAGACGTCGAGCTTCTGCGCAGAACCGACCATGACCGTGCCGGTGTCGGGCTCGATCGAGGTGACGTACCGGGGACGGCCGTCTGCGGCAGGCCCTTCCACGCCGAGCCCCTTGCGTTGTCCGATGGTGAAACCGTGCACACCGTCGTGGTCGGCCAATTCGGCTCCGGTATCGGAGTCGACGACCTTGCCCGGGCGCACGCCGATATGTGCGCCGAGGAACGCGCGAGTGTCGCCCGAGGGAATGAAACAGATGTCGTGGCTGTCCGGCTTGTCGGCAACGGCCAGCCCGCGCTCGGCTGCTTCTTCGCGGATCTCGGATTTCGGAGTGTCCCCGATCGGGAACATCGCACGCGAGAGTTGTCCTCGATTCAGAACGGCCAGCACATAGGACTGGTCCTTGTCCGCGTCGACGGCCCGGCGCAACACGCCGTCGTGCAGCTGCGCGTAGTGCCCGGTGGCCACTGCATCGAATCCCAGTGCGAGAGCGCGGTCCGCCAGAGCGGAGAACTTGATCTTCTCGTTGCATCGCAAGCAGGGATTGGGAGTTTCGCCCGCCGCGTAGGACGCCACGAAGTCGTCGATGACGTCCTCTTTGAATCGATCGGCGAAGTCCCAGACGTAGAAGGGAATTCCCAGTACGTCGGCAGCGCGACGAGCATCGCCGGCGTCCTCTTTCGAGCAACATCCGCGCGAGCCTGTGCGCAGCGCACCGGGAGCGGTCGACAGCGCCAGATGAACGCCGACGACATCGTGGCCTTCGTCCACGGCACGGGCCGCAGCCACCGCCGAGTCGACTCCCCCACTCATTGCAGCCAGAACACGCATCAGCGATTTCCTCCTCGAGCTCCGACGCCTGCCAGTCCGGCGGCGCGAGCACGTTCGACGACCTGCGGCAGGGCCGCAAGCACAGTGGTGACGTCCGCTTCGGACGAGCCGGCTCCCAGCGAGAATCGCAGTGATCCGCGGGCGACGTGGGGATCACTGCCGAGCGCGATCAGAACGTGGCTGGCGCTCGCCACGCCTGCGGTACACGCGGAGCCTGTCGAACATTCTATGCCTGCCGCGTCGAGCAGCATCAACAACGAATCGCCCTCGCATCCGGGAAAGGTGAAGTGCACGTTTCCGGCCAGCCTGTCCTCGCCCTCCGGGCCGTTGAGCACGGCGTCGGGAACGGCGTCGCGGATTCCCTCGATCAGCCGATCGCGCAGCGCACTCATTTCGACGCGGTGCCTGGATGCGTTCTGAACCGTCGACCGCAGCGCAGCCGCCATCGCGACGACACCCGCCGTGTCCGGGGTGCCCGATCGCACGTCTCGCTCGTGTCCGCCGCCGTGGAACAACGGAACACACGGAACCTGGCGACCGAGCAACAGTGCACCGACGCCCTGGGGCCCACCGAACTTGTGTGCTGCGATACTCAGCGCGGACAGGCCGCTGTCGGAGAAACTCACGGGCAGATGCGGCACGGCCTGAATCGCGTCGCTGTGCATCGGGACGCCGTACTCGGCAGCGACGCCGGCCAACTCGGTGATCGGCATGATGGTGCCGATTTCGTTGTTGGCCCACATGATCGTGACCAAGGCGGTCTCGTCTGCGTGCAGGGCGAGTTCGGCGCGCAGTACGTCCGGAGTCACTCGGCCGTCGGCATCTACCGGGAGCCACGTGACACTCGCACCCTCGTGCGCGACGAGCCACTCCACCGCGTCGAGCACCGCATGATGTTCGACGGAGCTGGCGATGATTCTCGTCAGCGCGGTGTCGGAGTCTCGACGAGCTGCGAAGATGCCCTTGACGGCGAGGTTGTCGCTTTCGGTGCCCCCGGAGGTGAAGATCACTTCGGACGGACGTGCACCGAGGTCGGCAGCGATCGATTCGCGGGACTCCTCCACTCGCCGGCGGGCCGATCGGCCGGACGTGTGCAGCGAGGACGCATTGCCGACCGTGGCGAATACAGACGTCATGGCCTCGATGGCGCTCGGCAACATCGGAGTCGTCGCTGCGTGATCGAGGTACACCGGTGGCCGCGGCGGGGCGGAAGCAGTCGTACTGCGCACAGAAGGCATAACAGGCTAGACGATACCCGCTGCCGTGAGTGCGGACCTACCTGCGCGAGGTGGGTCCGCGGCCACGGTGATCGTTGCTCGTCAGGCCGCCACCGTCGGCGGTATCGGACTGCGTTCGGCCTCGGCCATCACCCCGTGCACAGTGGGGTCATAGACCTCCCCGCGTCGAATCGCCACCTCGCATCGTCGAGCGAGGTCGCGTCGATCGCCGCCGGGTGCCTCCGGAGCCGTGAACTCCACCTCCGCACGCAGTCCTCGCAGGCGAAAGATTCGGCCGATGGATGCACCGATCGTTTCGTCACCGACGAAGCACGTGGCGGTGGTCTGCTCGTCGATTTGGTCGAGATAGCGCAGCCGGATCGGCTGGACCCATGTCTCCGAGTCGATCGCCGCCTGGAGCAACGCCGGCCTCAGGGATCCGTACGCGCGACCGCACCAGGTGGTGGCCTCGGGGAAGACGACGACCGATCCCCCGGCACGGACACGATCGGCCACCTGCTCGACGACGCCGGGTAGCTGACGTAGTCGAGCTCGATCGATCGGAAGTACTTTCATGGCGCGCGCGAGGCGACCGAGCGCCGGCCAGTCGATCAGATCGGCGCGTGCGACGAAGGTCGACGGTTGTACCGCGGTGAGAACAACGACGTCGGTCCAGGAGATGTGACCGGCGACGTGCAGTGCACCGGCGGCGGTTCGGGATCTTTCGCGATCGGAGCGGGTGTCGAGCACGGTCAGGTCGATTCCGATGGCGAACAGCAGGGTGCGAGCACCAATCCGGGTCAGCGAACGCCGCACTCGGGGAAAGGGCACGCCCAGTACGACCAGCACCGGCAGCAGTCCGAACGCAATCAGTGCCAGCACGATACGCAGGACGAGCACGATGCGCCCCACAGTCGGCGGGTTCTTCGGTAGGCAGCCGTCGCTGCACGGCGACGACGGCATCCACGCATGCGACAGTGCAACCGGTTGCGTCACTGGGCAGCCGACTCGAAAGTCGTTGCCGCCGAGCGCAACCGATCGAGATAACGGGTGTTGGCCTCGTGCAGCCCGAGCAGCGCAACGAAATCCGCGACACCGAAGTCGGGGTCGTGTGCAGGCTCACCGCAGATGGAGGCCCCGAGTCGGAGGTACCCGTTCATCAGCGGGGGCATGGACGTTCGCGCGGCGGGCGCGATGTCGATGAGATCGACTCCGTCGACGACGACCGGAGCGTAGGGACGCACTCGTCGATCGGGTGCCGTTGCATGCTTGCTCAACAGACGATCACGGACGTTGCGGACATTCGCCCCCGACGGCTCACCCGGGGCCGACTGCATGGGCACCGATACGCAACCCATCACCCACTCGTACCCCGTGACGTCGAGATAGTGCAGTATTCCGGCCCACATCAGACCGAGAACAGACCCTGATCGATGGTCGGGATGCACTGCAGCTCTTCCCATCTCGACGATGTTCATGCCGACGGGATCGAGCGCGGAGATATCGAACTCGGTGGCGGTGTAATAACCACCCGCGGCCACCGCAGCCGGTGGCGGCAACATGCGGTAGCACCCGACGAAGGTGTCGGTCCACTGGTCGCGGACGAGAAGGTGATCACAGAATTCATCGAACCGATCGGCGTCGAGGCCGTCCGTATCGGTGGGGATGGCAAATCCGGGCTCGGAGGCGAACACGTCGTAGCGCAGGCGCTGCGCCGCGAGTCGATGTTCGGGGTCGGTGGACAACACGAGCGAATAGCGGTCGGTGGCCGGGACGATCAATGCAGTCGAGCTCATGACGGAAGTGGTCATGAGGTGTGTCTAACGAGCGGGGAAGACCACCGGGCATCGACCGGGGAACGTGTCGGAAGAGTTTGCGTGAACAAGGTTGCGCCGTCACGCGCGAGAAGGCCCTCACCACCGTAGCGGTGAGGGCCTTCTCGAAACAGCGCTGGTTGCTATCCCTTGTGCTTCTTGACTGCGTCGGTCAACTGCGGTGCGACGTTGAAGAGGTCTCCGACAATGCCGTAATCGGCGATCTCGAAGATCGGTGCTTCCTCGTCCTTGTTGACTGCGACGATCGTCTTCGAGGTCTGCATGCCTGCGCGGTGCTGGATGGCTCCGGAGATGCCCAGCGCCACGTACAGCTGCGGCGAGACGGTCTTGCCCGTCTGGCCCACCTGGAACTGGCCCGGGTAGTAGCCGGAGTCGACAGCGGCACGCGAGGCACCGACTGCGGCACCCAGCGAATCGGCCAGGTCCTCGACCACCGTGAACTTGTCGGCGCTGCCGACACCACGTCCACCGGAGACGACGACCGTCGCCTCGGTGAGCTCCGGACGGTCGCCGCCGACGATCGGGTCACGGGAGGTGACCTTCACGGTGCCGTCTTCCTGCGCCGGCACCTCGACGGTTTCGCGCGTGCCCGCTCCGGCCTTCGGCTCGGCCTCGACTGCACCGGGGCGCAGCGAGATGACCGGCACGTCGCCGTTCGCCTTCGCCTCGACCGTGAACGCGCCGCCGAAGATCGAGTAGACGGCGCTGCCGTCACCGTTGAGCGAGACGACATCGTTGTGGTAGCCCGAGCCCAAACGTGCAGCGAGCCGGCCCGCAACTTCCTTGCCCTCGATCGTGGCCGCGGTGATGATCGCCGCCGGCGAGACCGACTCGGCGAGTGCCGAGAGCACGTCGACCTTCGGGGTGACGAGAAATCCGTCGACGTCGTCGGACTCGGCGGCGTAAATTTTCTCGGCACCGGCCTCGGTCAACGCGTCGGCGACCTTGTCGGTGGTGCCGACCGGGCCGGTGACGACCGCAGACGGCTCACCCAGTGCGCGGGCAGCGGTGATCAGCTCGGAGCTGACCTTCTTCAGTGTTCCCTCGACGTGCTCCACGAGCACGAGTACTTCTGCCATGACTTAGCTCCTCGTTTGTCTTCGATTGCTCGGTGGGCGGGATCAGATGATCTTCTGGCCTACGAGGTAGGTGGCGATCTTGTCGCCGCCGTCGCCCTCGTCGGTGAGCCGCTCGCCGGCAGTCTTGGGAGGCTTGGGGGTCGACGAGGTGACGGTCGTGCCCGCGTTGTCGACGCCGACGATGCCGTCCTCGACACCGATCTCGGCCAGCGTGATGGTCTGCACCGTCTTCTTCTTGGCGGCCATGATGCCCTTGAACGACGGGAACCGCGGCTCGTTGATCTTCTCGGTGACGCTCACGATGGCGGGCAGCGTCGCTTCGAGGCCGAAGATGCCCTCGTCGGTCTCGCGCTCGCCGGTGACCTTGCCGTCCGCGACGGAGAGCTTGCGCAGCTGCGTCAGGGCAGGGATCTGCAGGTATTCGGCGATGATCGCCGGAACTGCGCCCGTGCGGCCGTCGGTGGCCTCGTTGCCGGCGATGATGAGATCGGCCGGCTCGTCGTTCTCGAAGGCGACGTTGCCCAGTGCCGCAGCCAGGGCGTACCCGGTCTGGATGGCGTCCGAGCCGTGCAGGCTCGGGTCGTTGAGGTGCACCGCGCTGTCCGCACCCATCGACAGAGCCTTGCGGATGGCATCGGTGGCGCGATCGGGGCCTGCGGACAGAACCTTGACCTCACCGCCCTGAGCTTCCTTGATGAGCAATGCCTCTTCGACGGCCCGCTCGTTGATCTCGTCGAGGACGGCGTCGGCAGCCTCGCGATCGAGGGTGTAGTCACCGTCGGTGAGCTTGCGCTCGGACCACGTGTCTGGAACCTGCTTGATCAAAACAACGATGTTCGTCATGGGTCTGCGTCGACCTCCTGGTCATGTTCTGCTGATCGTGAGTGTTCTAACGGTTCGTGCAGTTCTGGTGGTGCAGTTCTACGGTCTGTGACGAGGTTACCTCACCGTAGTTACTCATGGGTAACTTACCTCCCCGTCCGTCCGACCATACATCTGCGCCCTGACTGTTACGGAGACCACGTTGGCTTACCTCTCCCATGTCTCCACTAACCTTCCGTCGGTGAACGATTCTGCGGCTCAGGCACCGGCACCGGAACCACTCCCCCTCACCGGCGAGAGAACCGTGCCGGGCATAGCCGAGGAGAACTACTGGTTCCGCCGACACGAGGTGGTCTACCGAGCTCTGGTCGAGCAGTGCCGAGATTCCACCGTGCTCGAGGCCGGATCGGGAGAAGGCTACGGAGCCAACATGATTGCCGATGTTGCAACGCACGTCATCGGTCTCGACTACGACGCGTCCGCCGCCGCGCACGTGCGTGCGCGGTATCCCCGGGTGACGATGCTGCGCGGCAACCTCGACCGCCTCCCGTTCGCAGATTCCACCGTCGACGTCGTCGTCAACTTCCAAGTGATCGAGCACCTCTGGGACCAGGGCGCGTTTCTCGCCGAAGTGCATCGAATTCTCAAACCCGGCGGCGTACTGCTGATCAGTACTCCCAACCGCATCACGTTCTCGCCGGGTCGGGACACTCCCCTCAACCCTTTCCACACCCGCGAACTCGACGCAGCCGAACTGACCGAACTTCTCGTCGCCGCCCGCCTCGAGGTCACCGAGCTCACCGGGGTCCGGCACGGCAGTACGTTGGCCGCGCTCGACGCCAAACACGGTGGCTCCTTCATCGACGCCCAGATCGAGCGCGCCCTTGCAGGCGAACCGTGGCCGAGCGAGCTGGCCGAGGACGTCGCGGCGATCACGATCGACGACTTCGAGATCGCTGCCGACCGCATCGACGACAGCCTCGACCTCGTTGCCATCGCGCACAAGAGTTCGGGCGCGGTGATCGGGTGACATCCGGCACCACCGTGCCGGGCATGTTCTCCCTCGTGCTGCACTCCCATCTGCCCTGGTTGGCCAATCACGGTAGGTGGCCGGTCGGCGAGGAGTGGCTGTACCAATCCTGGGCCGACTGCTACCTGCCGCTCACCGCGGCCCTGGAGCGACTGGCCGATGACGGTCACAGCGACGTGCTGTCGCTCGGTGTCACTCCCGTTCTGGCTGCTCAGCTCGACGATCCACACTGCCTGTCGGGTATGCATCACTGGCTCGGAAACTGGCAACTACGCGCCCACGAGGCCCACGATCGTGCGCTGTCCGTTCGCGAACATCGGGGTTCCGCCGCTGCGCTCGAGCAATTCGAGACACGCTGGCGGCACGGCGGCTCCGCTGTGCTCCGGCCCCTGATCGACGCCGGTACAGTCGAGCTGTTGGGTGGCCCTCTCGCGCACCCGTTCCAGCCGCTGCTCCATCCGCGACTGCGCGAGTTCTCGCTAAAAGAGGGTCTGCGCGATGCCCACGCACGCTGGGGCAGCACCCCGTCGGGCATCTGGGCCCCGGAATGCGGCTTCACCCCCGGGATGGAAAACGAGTACGCGGCTGCCGGAGTGTCGCATTTCATGGTCGACGGCCCCGCGATGCGCGGCGACACCTCCCTCGGTAGGCCGGTGTGGGACTCCGACGTCGTCGCGTTCGGTCGCGACCTTCCTGTCAGCTACCGCGTCTGGTCACCGAGATCCGGCTATCCGGGACACAGCGCCTACCGGGACTTTCACACCTACGACCACGACACGGGCCTCAAGCCGGCCCGCGTCACGGGCCGCACGGTGGCCTCGAACGACAAGGCTCCCTACGATCCGGAGCGGGCTGCGGCGACAGTGGATCGCCACGTCGCAGATTTCGTGGACGTGGTTCGTCGACGGCTGATCTCGGAGTCCGATCGAATCGGCCGTGACGCACTGGTCGTGGCCGCCTTCGACACCGAGCTCTTCGGTCATTGGTGGCACGAGGGCCCCCAGTGGCTCGAGAAGTTGATGCGCGCACTCCCGGCCGCCGGAATCACCGTCGGCACGCTGAACGATGCACGCGAGCGCGGGTCCGTCGGTGATCCGCTGGAACTTCAGGATTCATCGTGGGGATCGGGCAAGGACTGGCGGGTGTGGGCCGGGGACGATGTCGCCGACCTGGTGGCGCTGAATTCCGAGGTCTCGCGAACTGCACTCGACGCCGTCGATGCCGCCCGGGAGAACGGACGCCGCGGCGGTGGGCCCGAACTACGCAATCGGGTCAGTGATCAGATACTGCGTGAGACACTGATGGCAGTGGCGAGCGACTGGGCCTTCATGGTCAGCAAGGACTCCGCCGCTGGTTATGCGCGGGAGCGAGCGCACGTCCACGCGCACGCTCTGCGTGAGATTGCTGCTGCAGCCGTGAGCGGATCGACGAGCCGGGCGACCGGATTGGCGCAGCAGTGGAATCGCGCGGACGGATTGTTCCCCGCGTTGGACGCGCGCCGCCTACCCGGCGCGCATCGTGGTGGCGAGCCGAAATCTGCAAGGGGACGTCGATGAAGATCCTGATGGTGTCGTGGGAGTACCCACCCGTCGTCGTCGGCGGGCTCGGTCGGCACGTTCATCATCTGGCTACCGAACTGGTCCGCTGCGGGCACCAGGTCGTCGTACTGTCGCGTCGGCCCACCGGTACCGACGCCGCCACCCACCCGACCTCGCATCACATCGAGGACGGCGTGCTCGTCGTCGCCGTCGCGGAAGACCCGGCTCATTTCGTTTTCGGGGAGGACATGCTCGCGTGGACTCTTGCAATGGGCCACGCGATGGTTCGCGCGGGTGTCGCGTTGGGCAAACCGGGGCTGGGCGAGGGCTGGCAGCCCGACGTGGTCCACGCACACGATTGGCTCGTGGCGCACCCCGCCATCGCTCTGGCCGAGTTCTACGACGTACCGCTCGTGTCGACCATTCACGCCACCGAGGCCGGACGCCACAGTGGCTGGATCTCCGGTCCCGTGAACCGTCAGGTGCATTCCGTCGAATGGTGGCTGGCCAACGACTCGGATGCGGTCATCACCTGCTCGGCGTCGATGAGAGACGAGGTGACCACGTTGTTCGGTGTGCCCGAGTCGGCAGTGTCGGTCATTCGCAACGGAATCGACCGATCCACCTGGAACTTCCGGCGACGAGAGCCCCGGTCCGAGCCCGCCACGTTGCTCTACGTCGGTCGCCTCGAGTACGAGAAGGGGATTCAGGACGCCATCGCCGCCCTGCCCCGTATTCGGCGGAGCCATCCGGGTACCACCCTGCACATCGCCGGTGAGGGAACGCAGTTCGCCTGGCTGGCGGGGCTCGCGCGCACACACCGGGTTGCCCGAGCAGTGTCGTTCCTGGGTAACCTCGACCACACCGAACTGCTCGGTTGGCTGCACGGAGCGGATGCGATCGTGCTGCCCAGCCGATACGAGCCGTTCGGCATCATCGCCCTCGAAGCCGCCGCGGCGGGAACTCCGTTGGTCGCATCCACCGCGGGCGGACTGGGCGAGGCAATCGTCGACGGCGTCACCGGTCTGTCCTTCGCGCCCGGGGATGTCGCCGGTCTGGCCGCAGCAGTACGAAAAGTGCTCGACAACGCAGATGCCGCACAGGAACGTGCTGTGGCGGCCCGCGAACGCCTCACCGTGGACTTCGACTGGAAGCACGTGGCCGAATCGACGGCCATGGTCTATCTGGAGGCCAAGCGCAAGGTTCGCCATCCACTGGGCCGCCCACACATCGTCGAACGCGCACTGCCGGGCCGCACCTGACCCCTGTGGTCAGCTCTCGCGCGCCGCCTCGGCCTGACCGAGTGCCTTCTTGCGCGCTATGTCTTCCAGCGCTGCAATGTATTTCGCGCGTTCGGCGGCGCCGGCTTCCCAGGCATCCTTACGGTTGCGGACAACCTTGGCAGGGGCGCCGACGGCGATGCTGTAGTCAGGAATCTCGCCCTTGACCACCGCATGGGCACCGAGGACGCAGCCGCGCCCGATCCTGGTCTCGCGCAGAATCGTCACCTTGGCGGCTATCCACGTGTCCGGGCCTATTCTCACCGGCCCCTTCACGATTCCCTGATCCTTGATGGGCATGTTCACGTCGTCCATCCGATGGTCGAAATCACAGATGTAGCACCAGTCGGCAACCAACGTCGAGGCCCCGATTTCGATGTCGAGGTAGGTGTTGACGACGTTGTCCTTGCCGAACACCACCTTGTCGCCGATCCGCAGCGAACCCTCGTGGCAGCGAATGGCATTGCCGTCGCCGATGTGTACCCAGCGTCCGATCTCGAGCCGGGAGAGCTCGGGAGTGGAGTGGATCTCGACGTTCTTGCCGAGAAACACCATGCCCCTGAGAATCACGTGCGGATTGGCCAACTTGAACTTCGCCAGTCGGTAGTACCGCACGAGATACCAGGGGGTGTACGCCTTGTTCGCGAGCACCCAATCGAGAGACGCGCGCGTGAGGAAGCGCGCCTGCTCGGTGTCGCGTCGTCTCGACCCGCGCCAGCGTGTCCGCAGCGGCGCGTTCCACATACTCGTCATGGACGTTCACCCTAGTTTCTCGTTCGCCCACTCTCTGCCGGCACCCGTCGGCGGGCTAGGGTTGCCTGTCGACTGTTGCTCGTCGGCGCAGGAGAACAGGACGCCCCGGCACCGCGTCGGGCCCGAACACACTCATGGGGAGCGATCGATGCACGGCGGCAGTGCCCACGGCAGGACCGGCAGAAAGATCACTGCGTTCGCTGCCGCGGTTGTGCTGGTGACCCTGAGCGGCTGCAGCTCCGATACCACCGCCATCGAACCGCTCTCTCCCGATTCGTGGCCCGCCGCACACGCGAACGCGCACAACAGTGGGGCGACCTCGGTGTCGGTGGACTCGCCTGTCGCGTTGGATTGGACCCGGCCCACCGGCGGCACTGTGAGCTCTCCGGTGTCCATCGGCTCGACGGGTCAGATGTTCGTCACCGCCGCCACCGAATCCGGGTGCAACCTCTTCTCCTTCGAAATCGACTCCGCTCGCAAGCGCTGGTGCAATCGTGTGGGGCCCTCGGTCGTGACCGCAACGCCAACCGTCGACTCCGCGATCAACGTGTACGTCGGTGACGACGGCGGCATGAACTCGTTCAACGATCACGGTCAATTGCGTTGGCGAACAACGACGTACGGGGTACCGAAATCCGCTCAGTTCCTCGGGGACGGGAGCGTGCTGTCGGTGACCCAGATGGGTCAGGTCAGTGTTCTGGACACCCAGAACGGGCAGCTTCGAGTGCCCATCCTCGACCTCGTTCCGACGCCGAACTTCCTCACCGATCCGAACTCCGATTTCGAGCCGGTCGACACCGGCCTCGCCGAGTGCAGCGCGGGAGGATCGGAATGCATCGTACCCGCCGCGCCTGCAGTCGACACCGCAACCGGAGCGATCTATCTGACCCTGTGGCGGCCGGGTTCTATTGCCCCACAGCTGGTTTCACTACAATACAACCGCGACGGGTCCCCCGGACTCGCCGAACGCTGGTCCTCCGACCTGCTCCCCGCAGGCGTCGCATCGTCTCCGGTGCTGTCCGAGGATGGGTCGACGGTGTACGTGGCCGACATCGACGGCCGATTGACCGCGTTCGATACCGCGGACGGACGGCAGAAGTGGACGGAGGGCACCGGGCTCGGAATCGGCGGATCCCCGTCGATAGCCGCGGACGGCACCATCGTCCCGGCGGGCGGCGACGGCACCCTGATCGGCTTGCGCGACAACGGCGATTCCGTCGAGCGGGTATGGGTACGCGACGACATCGAGCAAGCCGGGACGGCTGCGCAGACCGCCGACGGCCACGGCCATACCGTCGTCCGCGACGGCGACGGCCTCGCGCTGCTCGCCTTCGACTCCGCAACCGGCGAGACGCTGGACTCGCAGCCCGTTCCCGACGTCGTCGGCTCGACGGTCGGTACGTCCATCGGTCCCGACGGCCAGGTGGTCACCGCGAGCTACCTCGGTGAGATCTTCACCTACACCGACTGATCGATCGCCCCCGGCGCGCAGACGAAGGACACCGCGGACCGATCGATGCGCGTGATCACCACCGACAGCGCGACGGTTCCACGCAGCTTGAGCTTGGGTCGCAGTAGTGCCGGATCCACGTCCACCCCGCGCACGAGAATCTCGACCGAACCGCAGTCCAGTCGATTCAGTTGCTGCCGAAGCACTTTCTCGGAGAACTTGGAGTGCTCCAGAATTCGGAAGCCCCGCACTCCGGCCGGTACGGTGTCGCCCGTCAGGTAGGCAATCCTCGGATCGAGTTGCCACAGGTCGAATCTGGCACCGTAGTGACGAACGAGACCGGCCCTGACCACAGCTCCGTCGGGGTCGACGATGTACCGCCCCGGTGGGCGAACCGGAATGTCGTCGGATTCGGCATCGGTGATGTCCATCGCGCTGCCGTCGGATCGCAGAACCGCCGCACGACGCCGAACGCCCCTCTCGCTGAATCCTTCCGACCAGATGCACGCTTCGCGCACTCCCCCGTCGAGCGAGACCACCTCGATCTCACCGGGCTGATCGACGGCGTCGAAGTCGAGACCGGGAGCGCATTTGACCACCAGGTCCCGGCCGCGATAGGCGTCGAACAAGTCCGGTAACGGCGGTTGCAGCATGGCCGGATCGTGGCGTCGCCGTCCGCCCGCTCGCCGGCCCGGATCGGCCACGACGACCGTTCCCCGCGTCGTCGGCGTCAGGGCGTCGGCCCGCAGCACGCGGGCACCAGGAACGTTGTGTACGGCCATCTGCAGCCGGATGGGGTCTAGGTCGCTGCCGACCGCCAACTCGGCCGATTCGACCAGCACCGCCAGTTCACTGCCGATCGAACACGTGACATCGTGCACTCGGCGGCCGGCCAGTCGGGCCGCGCGCCTGCGAGCCACCAGAGTGGGGGTGGCCTGCTGGACGGCGTCGTCGGTCACCAGCCAGTGGTCGGCACCGAACAATTTCACTCTCGCCTTGCGGCGGACGGTGACGGTTTCGATCAAGGCGCTCGCGTGGTCGGGGAAGCGGCTGCGCACGGACGCTGTGTCGCGCAGCGACGTTCGAGCACCGAACTCCAGATCGCCGATTGCGGCGAGAGCTCCGGCTCCGGCCTCGCTCCGCAGGAAGTCGAGATCGGAGCCGGTGAACTCGTAGCCCACTAGCGGGCTCGATCGATGCGGCGGTCCGAGCCGGTCAAGCGCGAGGAGCGGGTTTTGTGCCGGTGATCATCACGTTGTAGAACAGACCGCGCGGCACCACGTGCTGCAGCACGTTCTCGTCGACCCAGCTCAGTGTCTTCCAACCGCCGAAGGCGAATTTCGCCCAGTTCCAGCCCAGCTTCCCGGCGGGGACGGCAGCCTCGAACGTGCGCACCGGCCAGCCGAGCAGAGCGGCGGCGAACTCCTCGGTGTTGGCCTGAACCGACTCCGCACCGGCCGAGAGCGCGATGTTCTCCAGATCTGTCGGGTCGAAGGTGTGCAGGTCCACGACGGCTTCGAGCGCGGCTGCCCGCGAGGACTCGTCCAACTCTTCCTGCGGCTTGCGCCAGCTCGCCAGGAACGGCAACTTGGTTGCGCGAGTAGTCGCTTCCCACGTGATACGGCCGAGCCAGCGAGCGTAGAAATTGCCCACGGTGGTCGGCTCCCCCGCGAAGACGAATCGTCCGCCGGGCTTGAGGACACGAAGAACCTCACGAAGGGACTGTTCCACATCCGGGATGTGGTGCAGGACGGCGTGTCCCACGACCAGATCGAAAGTGTCGTCCTCGTAGGGAATGGTCTCGGCATCGGCCACCCGACCGTCGACGTCGAGACCGAGGTGCTCGGCGTTGCGCAGCGCAACCTTCACCATTCCAGGAGACAGGTCGGTGACGGAGCCCTTGTCCGCGATACCTGCCTGCATGAGGTTGAGCAGGAAGAACCCGGTTCCACAGCCCAGTTCGAGGGCTCGTCCGTACGGCAGAGCGGACTGCGCCGAGGCGTCACCGGAGACGGCCTGATCGAACCTGCCGCGGGCGTAGTCGATGCAGCGCTCGTCGTAGGAAATCGACCACTTGTCGTCGTAGGTCTCGGCTTCCCAGTCGTGATAGAGCACCTGCGCCAGTTTGGTGTCCGATCGCGCTGCTTCGACCTGTTCGGCCGTGGCGTGCGGGTTGGGGGCGGGATCGACCGTGCGGTCGTCACCCTCGCCCGGGGCCGTCACACTGGAGATCGATGGATTGACACCGTCGTGGGGGCTTGCAGTCATCAGGCGAGCCTACTATCCGGTAGCTGTGAGACAACTCCGTCGGTCGTGAGGGCCCCGCCTCACCGTCCGGTGAATGTCGCTTTGCCCGGACCGTCCGCCACGAACGATGTCATCCCGATCGTACGATCGTCGGTTGCGAACAGCGCCGCGAACTGCTGGGCCTCGATGCGAAGCCCGGTGGTGAGGTCGACGTCGAGGCCCTGGTCGATCGACGCTTTGGCCGCGGCGAGCGCCCGCGATGCACCCGTGGTGAATTGCATGGCCCACGCCCGCGCAGCGTTGTACACCTCGTCGGGGGCAACCACCTCGTCCACCAGACCGATCCGCAGAGCCTCCTCCGCTCCGACGAAGCGGCCGGTGAAAACCATGTCCTTGGCTCGACTCGGACCGATCAGCCGCGCCAGCCGTTGTGTGCCGCCGCCGCCGGGAATGACGCCGAGGAGAACCTCGGGGACACCGAACTTGGCGTTGTCTCCGGCAATGCGACGGTCGGCACCGAGAGCGACCTCGAGTCCGCCGCCGAGCGCGTATCCGGTCACGGCGGCAACGACAGGCTTGGGGATGGTGCTCAACGAGCCCAGAGCGGATTGCAGGTCCCCGGCGATTTCCGCCATCTCCGCCGCGGTCAACGCCACCATCTCCTTGATGTCGGCACCGGCTGCGAACACCTTCTCCCCGCCGTAGACGATGACCGCCTTGACGTCGGAATTCACGGTTGCTTCACGAGCCGCCGAGCGAATCTCTTCCTGCATCTGACGATCGAGTGCATTCATCGGCGGTCGGTCCAAGCGGATGGTGCCGATGCCGTCGGATACTTCGAGATTCACGTACTCAGCCATGGGCGGAAAGGCTACCCGGCAACAGTTCAGCGATCGGCCCAGGGATGTCGAGCTCCGGCGTAGTACGCATTGTCCCCGTCGAAGAGCACCCGAACAGCGCCGTCCTCACGGGTGAGGATCGGCAGAACCGGGGCGAACTCACGTTCGTGCTCGACCACCTCGGCAACGGTGGTGAATCGAGACAGGGCGTCCAGTTGACTCCAGGTCGGTGGGAGCAGGATGGTCTCTCCCCGTCGCCAATCCGCCAAGGCTTCACCGATCGAACTCCATTTCACCGATGCTGCCTCGCTGGTTTCCCCGTCCGCCGTCTGGCCTTCCGGGATCACGGCGACGAAGAACCGGGTGTCGTACCGTCGCGCTTCGCCCACCGGCGTGATCCAGTGAGACCACGGCCGGAGCAGATCCGAGCGAAGTACCAGATCGTGTGCAGTGAGAAACTGGGCGAACGACAGTTCTCGGCGTTCCAGACGACCCCGCTCGGCAGCGAACGGGGCAGTGTCGGACACGATCGAATCCGGTGCGGATCCGGCCAGCAGCACACCGCATTCCTCGAAGGTCTCACGCGCCGCAGCGCACACGAGTGCTTGCGCGTTGCCCTCGTCGGTTCCCAGCCGTTCGGCCCACCACGAGGGCGGTGGGGGGGGCCCCCCCCCCCCACCCGCGGCCGCCGCCCGCGCGCCGCCCCCCCCCCGCCACACCCCCAATACACCCCCGACGCCCAAGCCCCCCCCCCGCCGCGCGGCGCCGCCCCCGACCGCCACCCCCTCGGTTCTAGTCGCGCGGCTTTTCACGGAGTTCGTACGCCTCGATG